>QGNO01000012.1 GCA_003228195.2 Chloroflexota bacterium
CGGCAATGACTGTTTAGCAATCACAACATTATTCACCTGAACAATGCTTGTGCATGGAACCGGCTCGCATAAACTATGGGTTTGAAATGACCAGTCCTTCTCTCGGGTCAGCTAAGCTGATTATAAACCGAATGTCTCAAATTGTGGGGGACAGTAACACTAGCCATTCTGATCGGAATCATTAACATCAACGCCGACTAACAATAATTAACGTAGCTTTACAAACTTAGCTACGAATCCCTCCATTATCTGATAGCATCTTACGTAGGCTTACGGGCGGACCCCTACTTTACACGCAGGAGATCAATGGTTCGAGCCCATTATTGCCCAGCACCTTTAGATAGAGGAGTGATATGTATGGCAAAACAGGATGCTATAGAAACAATCGAACACGAATGGAATGCCTTCGCAAGTTCAGCTGGGAATTTCCCTGAAGAAAGTCGTGTTCTGCCGGGTGCAGTAGGATACTGGAACGTCCATGAAGCTCTTCTTCACGTTGCAGCTTGGGACAACGAAGTAATACTACTTGTTAAAAAATTCGAGGCAACCGGAGAAAAGCCCGAATGGTTTGGCCTGTCAGGAGATGTGCTTGATGATCTTAACGAACGTCAGGTTGCTGAAAGGCGGAATTTGGACCCGTCTTTAATTTGGGCTCATTTCAGGGATACGCATCAAGTCCTTGTGAAATTTCTTGAGACCTGTGATGAACATGTGTTCGTTGAGGGGACCTTTACTGGAGATTCCATCAGTGCAGAAACATGGAAACATTACCGAGGTCATGGTCAGGATTTCACCCGTTTCAAAGAGTCACTGTAGGCCCACACCACTCAGTGTGTAAAACACAGGCTTTGCAAGTAGGAGGTCAATGGTTCGAGCCCATTACCGCCCACCACTCTTTTAGACACGAATAACCAGATTCACTATATTACAAATAGGAGAAGAAAATGACACAGGGCAACGGATCAGACCAAGCTACTATGCAGTACACCCTCAAGTACAATCCACCCATGGATCTTGCTGTAGCGAAAACTAACCTGAGGGAAATAAAACAAGTTCTGGAACAACTGGGTATAGTGTTCCTTCTCGGTTCTGGAACGTGTCTTGGTGCGACTAGAGACAAGGCTTTAATGCCATGGGACGATGACATAGATTTGCTATCTGTACTCGGCGTCAATGGCCTGACTGAGGCAAAAGTCGATACCGTTGCAGATGCCCTCAGAGAAAAAGGATATTTCATCTACGAGTTTGCAATGCCAAACTCTAAAGCTTTCGCAACTGTGAAAAACTATGTGAGGATAAGCTTGGAATGCGTTCGTATTGCCGATGACTTCATATATCTGTTTCCTGGAGGATTTAAGATTCCTGCCAGTATGTTCACACAACCTAAAGAAATTGAATTCCTAGGCGAGCAGTTCCTTGTGCCCAATCCACCCGAAGACTACTTGCGGCTGAAATACGGTGAGGAGTGGATGGTACCAAAAAAGGCAGGGGAATATGAGATCGACGTGGTGGGAAAGATCCCTGATACGGGATTTGTTGGCCAACCATTGCGAATCAGAGTAATAGACCGTGAAGGTGATCCGATTCCCGAAGCTGAAGTAGTGCTAGTGGGAAGTGGTCGCTCCAGAACTGACCAAGGCGGATATGCCCAGTTACTTCTACCAGGCCCTGACTATTGCTCACTGATCATCAGATACCCTGGGCACGAACAAGTTCTCTACATGGAAGAAATCGAGCCTGGTCATACTTATGTCTATCGGGCTGACGCCGCGTCTAAAGCAGCTAGCAGTGTCTCAGGTGAAATAGGGACACTAGGTAACCTGTTGTTGCTTGAATGAGCACTTCCGCAAATTTGCCGATAGCCCACGCCTTCCACAGCCACCCCTGCTCTACGCCATACCTCTCACGGGTTATAATGCTCGAAAGAAATTCATTGAGGGTGAGTAGCGGAGGCTAGGAATGGTAAGTTTTCCTAAGGCCATAAAACGAAGGTTCCAACAGTATTTTAATTTTCGGAGTAAGTCTACACAGGCTGAGGACTAGTTGGTGGCAACTAATGTGGATTGGTAGCCTTTTGATTGTCCCAGTATTAGTTCTAATTGTCTGGGGGATCAAGCGAAGCGATGAAGGAACAAACAAATACAGCCCAAATCCTCGCCAAGCTACCTCACAATAGCCTTATTACCCCGTAATGGAGGGTAATATTACTGTAATACTCAGGGGTCCAATCCTTCGATGTTCTCGTTGACGCGCCGACGAGGTGAAACTAGAATCTCCTTATGCGTGTCATCCTCCGAATATTCAGAATGCTCCTCAAGACGTACAAAAAACGTCTCATATGGGGCTATATATCAGTATTCGGAGCGGCTCTCTCCGCGTTGGCGATTCCAAAGGTCCTAGGAACCAGTGTAAATCGTGTGCTAGAGTCCGGTGAACAAGACGTCACCCAGCTATACCCGTTGGCCATTGTTCTCCTTCTGGCTGGCACCGCCCGAGGTCTCTTTGCCTTTTGGCAGACGTTCCTGGCAGAAAGCACCTCTCAGATGGTCGCATACGACCTACGTAATTCCTATTTCGCCCGGCTTCAGCACCTTAGCTTCGGCTTTCACGATAACCAGATGACCGGTGCCCTCATGTCTCGCGCCACTGCGGACGTTGAGGGAGTGCGCATGTTCGTCAACATGGGTGCGATCCGCTTCGGGTTTGTCGTCGTCATGGTTCTGGGCATAGCGGTAGCCATGTTGCTTACAGATGTCAAGCTGGCTTTGGTGAGCCTTGCCTTCGTGCCTATTCTGGGATGGCGTGCGATGACTGTTAGCCGCAAATTGCGTCTGGCCTGGATGCATGTACAGGAGCTCATCGCAGACCTCGTCACAGTGCTTCAAGAGAATCTCAGCGGGATTCGTGTCGTAAAGGCCTTCGCCGCCGAGGAGTACGAGAAGGAGAAGTTTGAGGCTGAGTCCGGCGGGCTCGCCGAAGAGACCTATCGGGCTGAGCGGCTCTGGGCCATGAATTTTGCCATCATGAACTTCTCATTCATCGCTATGATCACTTTGATTCTATGGATAGGAGGACTGGAAGTTAATGCCGGAAAGTCCGTAATCGATGGGCAGGTAGTCTATAGCGGCCTTACTCCGGGAGACCTCACAGCGTTCATCTTCTATATGGGCCTCCTGGCCTTGCCTGTTCGTATGACGGGGTTCTTGGTAAACGCCTTTTCTCGGGCAGCCTCCTCTGGCGAGCGCATCTTTGAGATACTGGATGCTGAATCACCTGTAAATGAACGACCTGGGGCTCGGAGCCTTGGCCGTGTAGCGGGGCATGTTGCCTTTGAGAACGTCTCCTTCAGCTACGACGGAGGGAGACCAGTTCTTAAGAACATCAGCGTAGCAATCCAGCCTGGGCAGATTGTGGCTTTGCTGGGACGCCCTGGCAGCGGTAAGACCACATTTGTTCACCTCCTCTCTAGGTACTATGACGTCACCAGCGGGCGGGTTACCATCGACGGGACTGACGTAAGGGATATGCTGCTCACCTCGCTACGCGATAACATAGGGCTCGTGCAGCAGGACGTGTTCATACACACAGCGACTGTAAGGAACAACATCGCTTACGGCGCCGTGGACGCCTCTCTCCAGAAGGTTGTGGAGATGGCAAAGATCGCCCAGATTCATGAGTTCATTGCTACCCTGCCGGATGGATACGACAGCCTAGTTGGAGAGCGGGGAGTTGGCCTCTCAGGAGGTCAGAAGCAACGCCTGTCAATCGCTCGCACGCTTATGCGCGATCCCCCTATCCTCGTCTTGGATGACTCCACTTCAAGTGTAGACGCGCACACTGAGCGTCTGATTCAGGATGCCATGGAGGTCGTGATCAAGAGACGAACCACATTCATAATAACCCACCGGCTTAGCGCTCTCCGAGGAGCGGACACTATTCTCGTTTTCAAGGACGGGGAGATTGTGGAGCGAGGTACCCACGAGGAACTGCTGGGCCAGGGGGGTGAGTATCGGGAGATCTATGAGCTTCAGCTCCTTCCTGGGGTAGGGGCAGGCCACAAAGGAACTGCTACCGGAAGCGATCGGAGGTTGGAATAATGGCAGTCACTCCGACTGGCTACGGGCACTTGGGAGGCGCTGGTCTCGACGAGCAGATCTTGGGGAAGCTGTATGACCATTCCGTGATCATACGACTGTTGGGTTACGTTCTCAAGTACAAGATGCGAGCGGGGTTGGCCATGATTGGCATGACTGGCTACATTCTCACTATGGTAGCGCAGCCTCTAATCATCGCCTGGGGCATCAATGGATTCATCGTACCTGCCGAAAGTGAGGTGTCCCGTTGGGGTAGCCTTCAGATTGTAGCGCTAATCTTCCTTGCCAACGCCATGGGCAGCATGGGATTCAACTTTCTCCAGTATTCTTCTCTGGCCCGGATTAGCGTAAACGCCCTCCGCGACTTGCGCAACGACATGTTCTCCCACCTACAGCGTCAATCCACCTCGTTCTACGATAGAAACGAGGTGGGGCGCATCATGTCCCGGGTCCAGAACGACGTACTCCAGCTTCAGGATTTCCTGGACTTTGGCCTCATCACTGTTGGGGACAGTGTGATGCTGTTTTTCATTGCAGGAGCCATGTTCTGGCTAAATCCCCAGCTTGCCCTAGTGACTCTATCAGTAACCCCTATCTTGCTTGCAATCATGCTCACGTGGCAGCGCTACGCCAAGGCGACCTTCATCAGAGTTCGCACTGCCATATCAGCCGTGAATGGAAGTCTCCAAGAGAACATCTCCGGTGTACGAGTGGCCCAGAGCATGAACCGCCAGTCACTCAACCTGCACTACTTTGATCGTCTCAATCGGGACCACCTAGATGCCACAGTAAAGGCTTCTAAGCTCTCGGCCATGCTGATGCCGGTAGTGGAAATTTTGACCGTGGTCTCTATGGGGCTGGTTGTTGTGGTCGGCGGGATAATGGTCTTCGATGGTAAGTTGGAGGTGGGCTTCCTCATTGCCTTCCTCATCTATGTCCAGCGCTTCTTCGAGCCTATTCGGCAACTCACCATGGAGTACACTCAGTTCCAGCGAGCAATGGCCTCAGGGGCCCGAATCTTCGAACTCTTGGACGTAGAGCCGGAGATGATGGACAAGCCGAATCCTGAAGAGATGCCCCCCATCCACGGCAAAATCCGGTTCGACAAGGTCTCCTTCAGCTACAAATCTGGAATTGAGGTGCTCCACGACATCAATCTCCAGATCGCTGCAGGGGAGTCGGTTGCACTTGTGGGTCTGACAGGGGCAGGTAAGAGCACTCTGGTCTCGCTAGTCGCGCGGTTCTATGACATCGAGAACGGGCGTATATCTATTGATGGGCGCGACATACGGGACGTTACCCGAGAATCTTTGGCGCGGCAAATGAGCATGGTGCTTCAGGAGCCGTTCTTGTACTCCACCACGGTGAGGGAGAACATCCGCTACTCTCACCGAGACGTCACCAACGAGCAGATTATCACTGCTGCGAAGGCAGTGGGAGCCCATGACTTCATCATGGCCCTGGATAACGGATACGACACGGTACTAGCCCAGCGGGGCGTTAACCTGAGTATGGGCCAACGCCAGCTCGTTAGCTTCGCACGCGCGATAGTAGCCAACCCTCGAATACTGATCCTGGATGAGGCTACTGCGAATATAGACTCTCATACTGAGCGCGTCATACAGGAGGCTCTGATCACCATCCTTCAGGGTAGAACCTCCATCGTCATTGCTCACCGCCTCTCCACCATAACCAGCGCCGACAAGATAGTGGTGCTGGAGCTGGGGCGAATCAAGGAGATGGGGACTCACCAGGAACTGCTAGAGCTGGAGGGGCTCTATGCCAAGCTCTATAATATGAACTTCGCACAGATGATAGAGGAGGACCAGGCGGATTCCTCAGAAGTGGGGAAAGGGGCGGAACCCTTGGACAACATCGATCTAGGCCGGTCCAGAAACTTCTAGGCCATACTCCGTAGCCGTGAGTATGGCCCAGATTCTTCCGAAATAGATCAGTTGGCTATATCTTTAAGCGTTTACTGCAATATTTACGGCAACGCCCGCTGACATCGATTTACACTGGGAATCAGATCAATATCCTATCTATCACCTGACGTACGTCGTAAAAGTTTTTGAACTCAAAGTAATTTAATCTCTCAGATCTAAAATAGTCCTCTAGTGAGCTCGTAGCTATTACATAGTCTGCTTCCAGGGCAGCTGAGATATCAGATTTACCATCTCCAATGTAGATCACCTCATGGCCCTGGGATTTGAAATATCGTAGCCAAGATAACTTGAAAGCGTCCTGACAATCTATCCCGTAGGGATCTAAATAGGAAATCGAAATCCCATTCTCTGTAATTTTGCCATGAGCTGAGTGCAACTGAGCCGTGGACAAAAACAAACTACGTAGCGCCGGCTCTATGTATAAGTCCACACCATTGCTAACGACACTGAAGTTAAGGCCAGTACTTGTACAATGCTCTAAGAATTCAGGAAACCCAGGGCGTAACTCGGCAGTTTCAAATACATGATCCTCTATAGTTTGTTTAGTTACATTAAGCAAGGCAAACTCGCGCCTATTCGTCTCTTCAACTGTGATTTCTCCTGTTGAGTAAAGATTCTCTATGGCACGCCATTTTGCAGATGCAAAGGCATTCAACAATGATTTACCGACATTTCCAGTTACTATCGTGTCATCGAAATCACATTGCACAGTAATCATTGGATTTGATTATTCCAGACCTTTCCTAGCTCCAAAAACACGCCAAACCACTACTAGATTGGTAATTGCTCCAAGAAAAACGAGCGTCACAGTTCCATGCCCAACAATTGACCCAATCATCACTATAAGAAGTCTAGCGTCCCTTGACGCTAGGGAGCCCATGAGGCCAGGGAACGGCTTCCCAAAACTGACCTCGGCTCTCGCTCTCGAATAGCTGATCATGAAAGAGCCTACTGTCGCAGCCAAGCCGGCTGTTATAACGACCACATTTTCAAATCTAGGTTCGAACTGTAGAGCCCAAAATGTAAGCCCCCCTAGTATCGCGAAGTCGGAATATCGATCTAAGATTGCGTCAAAAAATCCCCCGAATGAACTCTTCATGTTCTTGATATGAGCCAAGTCCCCATCGACACCATCCAGAACCGAAGAGGTTTGAGCTACTATACCAGCCCAAACATTATGCCCTGTCAAAAAAAGTAAAAAGGATCCAATAGCAACGATGAAACTCAAGAAGGATATCTGATTGGGCGTTATTGGTGTTCTGGCCAATAGCTTAGCCAGCGGGCGAGAAAATCTTCGGTTGAGATGGGCTGAAACTAACCCTTCTGTTGTCGGGTTATTCACCAGAATGATCAAACCGTGTCTGTAAATGCTGCAAGTCTTCCAACGTATCTACGTCATACCAATAACAGTCTGATATGTCACAGCTTTTGAGAGTTCCGCCCTGACTTATCATATGAGCGAAAACATCGCCGAGTTCGTATCGTTCAGATTTATCTAGGCCAACCCATTGGTCCACAATCTCAAAGATTCCAGAGCTTAGCCTAAAAACCCCAGAGTCAGTGCCATTCCATTCTTCGATGTGTTTCCCAATCGAAGAAATTTGTTCTTCCGCTTCTACCATTACTCGCGTAACATCCTGGGCATAACGCAAAGAGGGGTTGAAATCAACACCTAACACACTGGAGTGGTAATTGGGATGAGATTCCATCACGCTTGCTATAAGTTGAGATGAGATCATATGGTCTCCCATGGAAAGGATAAAATCCTCATCATTTGTGAAAGCTTGGGCCTGTCGAAGAGAAAGAGCATTCCCAAATTCATAGTCCGGATTAAACGCATATTGGACATTGAGCCCATACCGAGAACCATGGCCTACCCAATCTCTAATTCGATCGGCCATGAATCCTACAACCAACACTACCTCAACAATTCCTGCCATCTGGAATGATTGTAGAGTATAGTCAATAATTGGGCGGTCATTGACCCTTAAGAGTAGCTTATGTTCTTCCCTTGTGTACGAGCCAAATCTTGACCCAAGGCCTGCAGACAAAATCACACCTTTCACTTCCAGTCACCTCCAACAATCTCTTCATCGTACAGCGACTATCGATTCTTGCCAACCATAGGTTGATTTCCAGGGCAACTATTAAAATCCGATGGCCACCCAGAATACTGGTGGACTGAACAGGTGAAATCTAACACCTAACACTTCCTCACAACTCACAAAATCATGTCCCAAAACATTTTTAACCATTACTTGTAACCCCCCTGACGGTTTATAATGCGCGAAAGGTTCCTCTGCTTTGCAATAAGAATCAGAGGTTCGAGGCCCATTATCACCCACCACCTTTCAGATGTAAGACACGGGAGAAATGGATGAGTGACCACAAGGTAATGCTACATAGCTTCTGAAAATAGGAACGAATTTTGGGTAAAAGTTTTTTTCATGCCAAGTTAAAACCGCTGGACAGTGAGGCACAAACAGAGGGCTGTAGGCACTCGAACCCAGATGTCTGTGCGAATCACTCCCTCGTGGGCGTGTGTGCCTTTGTGAGAAAGGACGGTATTTGTCATCGTCCCCCAAATTCTTGGCCAAAACAGTTTCAGAAGCTTAGGGAAAACGTATGACTACCAAATTCCCATACCACAGCGCTGACTGATCAAGGAGGTTTCAATGATATCCCTACCAACCACCGTGTTGGGCCGGACCGGCCTCAAGGTGACGCGTCTCGGCTACGGGGCAGCGCACCGCAAGCCCATGGAAGACCCTCAGCGAGAGAGGATTTTGAACACTGTCCTTGATGCCGGAATCAACTACATAGACACCGCAGGCTGCTACGGTAATAGTGAAGAGTTGATCGGGAGATACGTCTCGAACCGCCGTTCTGAATTCTACCTCGCGACTAAGTGCGGTTGTACCGTCTCCGACGACCGCTGGACCAAGAAAAGAGTCTTCGACGACCTGCACCGAAGCCTCAAGCGTCTTAAGTCTGACTACGTAGATGTTATGCAGCCCCACAATCCACCTGTGGGAGAGGCAATCCGTGAGGAGCTTGTTGACGCTTTGGTGGAGATGCGTGATCAGGGCAAAATCCACTGGATAGGCATCTCAACGACTCTTCCAGATCTACCAACATACTTGGAATGGGGAGTCTTCGACGTTTTCCAGATTCCCTATTCTGCCCTGGAGCGTGATCACGAGGGATGGATAACGAAAGCTGCGAATGCGGGGATCGGCATTGTCATTCGAGGTGGAGTCGCTCTCGGCGAGCCAGGTGTGGGGAAAGGCGAGACGACCAGCCATTGGGAGAAGTACGACGAAGCGCGCCTAGACGACCTGCGCGACGAGGGTGAGAGTCGGACATCCTTAATACTGAGGTACACCTTGGCCCACCCTCATTCCGACACGAACATCGTGGGCACAACGAATCCCGATCACCTTTGGGAGAACGTCGCAGCTATCCAGCGAGGTCCTATGCCACCAGATGTCTACGCGGAAGTTCAGAGGCGGATGACAGAGGTGGGTGTATCGCCAGTAGATGTAGCTTGAGGCAACCTCCCTGGGAAACTGGGCGCTGTTAGGTTGTGGCATCCCTGACGGGTTATAATGCAGAAAAGGGGTTTTGAGCCCTCGGAGTTTACTGCAATCAAGCGGTTACTTCAGCTGATACGAAGTTATCCTCGAAGTTAATTGAACTTACCCTACTGCTTTCTTGCCTTTCTTTACGATACGTTTTTCTTTTAGAGTTTTTCCCGCTTTCTTTTTACTCGTCTTTTGTGAATCTTGTCCTTTGGCCATAAATTCCTCTTTTGTTTCTGTTTGCTACGTAATGTAAAAGTATTCCCCCGTGATGCCCCCCTAGCGGTTTATAATGCGCGAAGGGGTTCACCGGAAACGTACTCAACACAAACGGTTGCTTCAGCTGAAAAGTATTACCCAGTAATTACTCTATTACTGTCTACAGTAACACCAAATGACAGCAGTTTACACAGGCTTACGTTGTTAGGTATAAATGCCATCACGGGTTAACATGGGCACATGCCCGGCAATTATGAAGAGGTGAAAGTAATGAGTGCAAATAAACAAAAAACCTTCGCGGGTAACGTACTGACCGTAAACGGCCTTGTGGATCCGGAAGAACTAGGCGTCACAATAATGCACGAACATATAATACTAGATATTTCGCTTGACCCGGTGCCAGAATTTAACGCGCCCGTTACCGATTTAGACCTTTGGCAGCAAAAACTTACTCTTGAGAACCTTCACTCCGCGCGCGAGGGCAAACTTATAAAAGACAATTTCATGCTCACTGATGAAAGTGTTGCCGTCAAAGAATTGCAACACTTTAAGAATGAAGGGGGGAGGACAGTGGTCGAGGTTAGTAGCATAGGTCTAGGGCGGGATCCATTGGCATTGAGAAGAATCGCCAATAAGACCGGACTGAACATTGTGATGGGGTCCGGTTGGTATCGGACAGCTTACCATCCCTCGAATATGGACCAACGGACAGTGGAAGACTTGACGAAAGAAATAGTCCAAGACATCACAGTAGGCGTTGATGGGACTGGAATACGCTCAGGCATAATCGGCGAGGTCGGAATCGAAGGCAATCCACTCAAGCCAAATGAAATCAAGAGCATCAAGGCATCCGCACGAGCCAGTCGTGAGACGGGAGCGGCAATATCGTTTCACAAGGGAGGGACGGACAGAGAGAAGCTAGAGGTGGCCGCCATCCTAAAAGAAGAAGGCGCAGAATTATCGAGAGTGGTGTTCGGGCATAGTGACTGGTGGGCAGGAGATATCCCACTTCTGCTAGAGATACTCAAACTCGGCGCCTACGTACAGTTCGATATCCTCGGTCGCGTGGCCGCGCCAGTAGCCCGATATCCTAACAATCACGACCTGAACATTCTAAGTTTATACCCAGCAGCTAACGACGTCCTTGTAGCAGAGGCCATACCTCGCCTTATAGAAGCCGGATATGAAGACAAGATCCTGTTGGCACAGGACGTTTGCTGGAAAACCCAGCTTAAAGCTTACGGTGGTACGGGATACTCGTTCATACTAGAAAAATTCTTACCTTATTTGCGCACCAAGGGAGTCAGCGATCCTCAGATTGACAAAATGATGGTGGCAAATCCAATGGAAGTACTAACGCTGGCTGACGCCTCATAATAGACCCGATGAAGTTCATCAATTAAGGCGGCGTATACACCTGATTGACAGCGTATCTCGGTGTACGTACCATCGTCGTGCTAAACAACGACTCGGACATTAATTACATCCGGCGCGATATGAAACATATAGCAAGGAATAGCCGGGGAAGGATACCTAATTGATAAACGTCGAACTCAAACTGGACCTTTCCAGATCTAAGGCCTACTTTGATGAAGCCCGCAACTACTCCCCGCAAGGAGCTCCAGATGCCAAGGGCTGGAAACAAGATTTGTTCTACATCGAGCGAGCTAAGGGCAACCGATTGTGGGACCTAGACGGTAACGAGTACATAGACTACAACGCCGGCGCCGGCCCCATTATCCTAGGCCACTCATATGACGAACTGGACGAGGCGGTCATTCAAACCATCCGAAACGTAGGAGTGCAAGTTGCCCATCCTCACACCATCGAAGTGGATTTAACCAAGAAGCTGCGTGAAATCATACCCTGTGCCGAGCAGACAGCATTTTGTAACGCTGGAACCGACACTCTGCAATACGCGGTGCGGATGGCCCGCACCTATACCGGTCGGAGTAAAGTGGTCAAGTTCGAAGGAGGCTACCACGGCTGGTCAGATGGACTGGCTATAAGCACAAATCCAGACTTAAGCACCGCAGGGCCAAGTTCTAGACCCAACGCAGTCGCCGATACGGCTGGTGTACTACCAGCTATCCTCGAGAACACAATTGTACTCCCATACAACGATCTGGACACTGCGAGCGAACGTCTCGAACGTGAGAAAAACAACATCGCTTGCGTTATCGTCGAACCGATCATACAAGGTCACGCCATTCTGCCAAAGCCAGGATTCCTTGAAGGTCTTCAAGATCTCTGTAACTCATGCGATATCCCACTGGTCCTCGACGAGATTATCACCGGATTTAGGCACGACTTAGGTGGTTTGCAGAGCAAATGGGGCATCAAGGCAGACATGGCTGTCTACGGCAAGTCTATGGCCAACGGATACGTCATCTCTGCAGTCACCGGGAAAGAGAAGTACATTTCGACCCTCTCACCCGATGGCCCAGCGTTCTTTTCCGGAACTTACAACGGAAACCCAGTGTCCTCAGCAGCAAGCTTGAAGACCATAGAAATATTAGGCCGTGACGGTTTCTACGAACGTCTCTACAAGCTAGGAGACCTACTTCGGGGCGGAATAAACCAAGCCATTCGTAGACTGGGAATTAACGCTGTTTGCTACGGATACGGATCAACCTGGGGAATATTCTTCGACAGCACGCCTCCCTCAAACTACCGGGATGTAGTTTTCCAAAACGAGGCTGGTGGAGCAGAGAAGGGCGCGGCATACGCGAGATACATGCTCAATCACGGCATATTCATTCAGCCGTCAAGGCCTGCCCGAGCTTTCCTTTACGCGGCCCATAGCGAGGATGATATACAACACACCATCGACGCGGCAACAGCATTCTTTGCCGACCACGCTAGTGCTCTAAAATGAGCGATATTTACATCAGTTTTCGGTAAACGGCTGCTTCAGTTAGAGCTCGCTACTAATATCCTAGCGGCTTATAATGCGGAAAAGGGGCAGGATTTCCTTCAGAGGAAGACAAAGATGGCACAATCAAACCTGGGTCGACTTGAGCAAATTGAATTAAGGAAAATATGGATTAATGAAGCCGGGGAGTTCACGCCATAGCTTGCCCAAGACGGCAATCTCCGTTTGCCGGAAGACGCCATTGGCATAGAGCTGGAGCTGGAATCGCAAGAAAAGGTTATTGGTCCCTTCAGTGCCGACATTCTCTGTAAGGACACTTCCAATGCCTCTTGGGTTTTCATAGAAAACCAATTGAAATGTACAGACCACACTCATCTAAACCAGCTGCTCACATACGCTGCAACCTCCAAGCAGTAGCCATTATTTGAATAGCACGTCGTCTCACAGAGGAACATAGAGCGGCACTAGATTGGCTTAACGAGATAGCGATGAAAGGTTTCAGCTTTTCGGTCTGGTGCCGCTTATTTATTGTATCGGTCTGGCGCCGTTTATTTGTTGTAATTGTTTTACTTGATATATAGTACAGAAAATTTGCTGGAGAACACATCAGTAAAATGACAATTGAGACTCTGGACTCCAAAGAAATACGAGTCAGTCAACGCTGATAGGTTATAATACACAAAAGTTGAAGTAGAAAAGAGGGCGCAACCGCAATTATTCGAAAGTGAGGTTTTCGATTGGTGAATATCATACCCGGACCATTTACAGTTGAAGGAAAGCAAGCAACAGTCCAGAAAGAAATCAAGGAAAATTATGAAACCTATTTCGCACATGCAGTGAAAACCCGCATGTGGTTCGCAGACAGGCTGCCAGAACGTAAGGAAATGGCTAAATATGGCCACATGGTCTCAGAAACCACTAAAGAGATACTGCTCGGCTTCCTTGGAGTGGAGTCATTCGTTGATGACTACGTCTTAGCTGGTATAAACGGAGCTGGTAATAGTTTGGCAACAAGCGCCCTATATCTACAATGGGGCTGGGAAGAAAGAAGACACGGACAAACCTTTCGCCACTCTCTAATAGACTCTGGTCTATATACACAACAATTTATAGATAAGTATTTGGATGATTGCAGAGAGGAACATTGGACTTTTGCAAATCAAACTGGGTACGAGGAAACTCCGCTATTAGCTGCTGCTTATGCCATATTCCAAGAACGACAAACTCGCTGGAATTACACTAACGTGAGACGCATACTTTGGAAAGAATATGGTAGCCCAACGAACTCTGAAGGCAAACACATCCATCCAGCAATCGCTGGCGCCATAAGGTACCCGGAAACGGATGAGGGTGCTCACGAAGCTAACTTTACAAATATCACAAGAATCTACATGAAATATTTCCCAGATCAAGCCCTTGATGCACTTCTAAAGGTATCTACCCACTATAGAATGCCGATAGTTCAGTTACCCAACGGCGATGAATTCGTTAGGTGCGTCCTTGCCGCTGGGCTAGGCAATCCTAAAGATGTAATAAACGAGATAATGAATCCTGCGCTTCAAAGAATGGGATTATCCGATAGGCCAGCCTTACGGAAAGCAGTCCGGAATTTCCGACTGCTCCCTGAAGACGCCATCGTACACCTTCAGGGTAAACCCCTAAGTGGTATACCTGATGACGCCGCTATACCCATTTATGAAATGCTTCCCTCGGGGGATTTCAACCTGACGCGACCTGCATCAGAAATCGATGCGACATGTGCTGTCCCCCATCCAATGACCCAAGACGACGACGACGAGATAAATAAATAACCCCTACTTACCGTTCTGTTTTTTGCGGAAAATTTTATTGCGACGCCCACTTCGATTGGTTTACAAAAGCTTACAATATCAGGTATAAATGCTAGGCATCCCAAACTAGAAGGAGAAACTACGATGGCAGATACGCCACGGGTTTCCGAAGAGGAAGCACGCATCATCGCACGAGTCCATCAATTGGACCTTCCCCAAGACAGGATTGAGTCACTGATGAGGATGTTCAGCAGCTTTCTGATCGGATTTGATTCGGTGCGGACCATCGAAACCGATGACAGAGAGCCGACAACGCTGGTTCCTTTCAAGGAGGAGTAGCTATGCCCACAACCGCCAGGAACATGGAACTCTGCTTCATGAGCATAGACGAACTAGGAAGGCGGATCCGGTCCAAAGAGGTGTCACCGATCGAGGTCACGGAGGCTGTCCTTGCACGCATCCAGCAACACAATGAAGAGATGAGGGTGTACATCACCGTCACCTCAGACATCGCATTGGAGCAGGCAAAGAAGGCAGATCAGGAAATTAGAGCCGGCAACTATATAGGCCCCATGCACGGGATACCGGTCTCATTGAAAGACAATATCTCCACCAAGGGAATCCGCACGTCGTGCGCCTCTATGGTAGCTCCCGACTGGGTTCCAGACGAGGACGCCACTGTATACGCCAGGCTCCGGAAGGCCGGGGCAGTGCTGGTTGGAAAAGCCAATCTAAACGAATATGCCTTCAGCATGAATCCTTCCTTTCCACCGCCACTCAACCCATGGAACTACGGGTGCACTCCCGCCGGGTCCAGTTCAGGTTCAGGCGTGGGTGTCGCAGCAGGCATGGTCCACGGATCAATAGGTTCCGACACTGGTGGATCCGGTCGGGCACCAGCCAATGTCAATGGCGCTGTAGGACTCAAAGCGACCTACGGGCGGGTAAGTCGCTGGGGGGTCTTCCCGCTGAGCTATTCTCTGGACCACACCACGATGATGACCCGAACCGTTCTGGACAGTGCAATCATGCTACAGGCTACGGCAGGCCATGACCCACGAGACGAGAACTCTTCAAAGGAAGTGCCTCCAAACTTCAGCGACAAGATAGGTCAAGACATCAAAGGGATGCGAATAGGACTTGCCAAAGGTTTCACATACGAAAATGTGGACCCGGACGTGATGTCCGTCATCCAGGCAGCGACCAATGTGTTCCGAAACCTGGGCGCCGAAGTTGAAGAACTTGAACTCCCATATGTGCAGCATTGCCTCAATACATACGCGGCAACTATGAACCCGGAGGCGGCCACCATCCACTACCATAATCTGCGAGATCACCCTGAGAAGCTCGGGCAGGGAGCACGGGTCCGGCTCGACTTGGGTAACATGATACCCGCAACCGCGTATGTCCACGCTCAAAGGGTGAGGAAGCTGATGAGGGACGGCTACAAAGAAATATTCAAGAGTTTCGATGCCATCATCAGCCCTGGTTCGCCAACACGGACTGGCAAGGTGAGCGCTGATAGCACCGTTGTTGACGGCATGGAAGTGAACAACCGTGAATTACAGGACGGGTACACCAACACCTACAGTTTGACGGGCCTACCAGCGATGGTGCTGCCAGGCGGTTTCAGTAGCGAGGGCACACCAATTGGGCTCCAGGTGGCCGGAAAGTGGTTCGACGAGGCAACTATGCTCAAGGTGGCCCACGCCTACGAGAAGGCGACTGGTTGGCACCTACGGCGCCCTCCTAACCCCGGAGAGTAGCTCTTAAGTCCCGGCTCCTGCACCCTGAGTGCCCCTAAGCCTGGGGTCCAGGACATCGCGCAAGGCGTCTCCCAGCACATTTACACCAAAGACGGCTACGGTGAGCGCCGTTGCGGGGGCGATACCGACCCAAGGCGCGTTGGGAAAGTCTATGAGAACATCCCCACCCAGCATGCTACCCCAAGAGATTACTGAAGCAGGCAAGCCGCTCACACCAAGGAAGCTGAGAGACGCTTCTATGAGAACCGCACTCCCAATCAAAGAGGTGGACACCACAATCAGAGATGCGAAGGTATTGGGCAGAACGTGGCGCAGCATAATACGGAGATCCGAGGCGCCTATGGCCCTGCCAGCCTCTACGTAGGGAGTCTCTTTTATGCTCAGTGAGACCGACCGGACAACGCGGGCCACGCGTGGAGTAAATACTATCACCAGAGCAAAGATAATATTGTTCAACGAAGAGCCAAAGGCCGCAGTAAGTGCTAGAGCCAAAAGAAGGGTTGGGAATGCGGCGGTGGCGTCAATGAACCGCTGGACAACTATATCAGTCTTCCCACCGAAGTAGGCGCTGGCCGTGCCAATGAATGCGCCCGCGATGGATGAAGCCAGCATGGACGTTAGCCCAACGTATATCGAAATTCGGGAACCATGTATGACTCTGCTCAGGATGTCGCGACCCAACCGGTCTGTCCCAAAGGCGTGCTCGCCACTGGGGCTCACTAGAACATTACTGGACAACCCTAATGGATCGAATGGGGAGATAATGTCAGCAGTCAAAGCAATGAATAGAACAACGAACACTATGATTAGCCCAAACCCCCCAAGGGGCTTTGTCCGCATGAACAGTACCCAAGACCGGAGTTTCTTGGTGACAACTCCAGACCCAAACCGTGGCGCTATTGCTAATGCTTTAGATTCCAAAGTCATTTGTTACTCCACGTTTTTATCCGTACCTGATCCGTGGATCAAGCCAGGCGTAAGTCACGTCCACAATAAGGTTGGCAATAAGAGCGATAAGGGCAAAATACATGACGTAAGCCTGTATCATGGGTAAGTCCCGAATGGTTATGGCCCGTATAAGTCCTCTGCCAATGCCTGGGACGTTGAATAATGTCTCGATGACTATGGTGCCGGAGAAAAGGAACCCGATTTGAACCCCGGCAACGGTCACCACCGGCAACAAGGCGTTTCTTAAGGCATGCCTCCTGACGACAGAACCTTCAGGCAGTCCTTTTGCCCTCGCGGTGCGGACGTAGTCCTCCCGAAGCACTTCAAGAAGTTGGGTACGCGTCATCCGAAGAAGCAGGCCCTGGCTGGCAAATCCCAAGGCCACGGCTGGGAAAATGAGCTGTTGCAGCGCCGTTAATGGATCCTCCCACAAGGAAGTGAACATTACCGGAGGAATCCACCGGAATTGAGTCGAAAGGCCAAGGATAATGAGCATCCCAATGAAGAAACTAGGAGCAGCAAGGCCTGTAATGGCTATGCTGCGGAGTATGTAGTCTATCCAAGTGTCCTGCTTGACCGCGGCAAGTATGCCAACTGGAATAGCAATAATGGTTACGACGATAGCGGTGAAAAAAGCCAGTTGCAACGTAATTGGGAACTGCCGTTTGATCTCTCCTGCTATGGGCCTCCCAAGGGCTATAGAATCGCCTAGGTCTCCTCTTGTGAGATCCCATACCCATCTGCCGTACTGAACATAAATAGGATCATTTAGTCCCATCTGCTCTCTAAGGTTCTCCAAGTCCTCCAGGGTGTATGTGCCCTCGCCTTCGGGCCCACCCAGGATCAACGCGGCCACGTCCCCAGGAATAACACGCATGAGAACAAAAATCGCAATCGATACTCCAATCAGAGTAGGAAA
This sequence comes from Chloroflexota bacterium, assembly GCA_003228195.2. Taxonomy (GTDB): domain Bacteria; phylum Chloroflexota; class Dehalococcoidia; order Lucifugimonadales; family QGNO01; genus QGNO01. Next base: position 18,139 of record QGNO01000012.1, read on the forward strand.
GAACATCAGCAATCTTCTAAGAATGTACTGTGTCATGATTTAGTCAATATATCAGTACGGGCGCTCTGATGGTTGCGGAGCGCCCGTACTACCATTCAAAGTTGAGACCTAGCTATTATCCAACCAGACGTTTTCAAAGGAGAAGTTCGAGGCATGATGTGCTGGTGGAACCCAGCCCCTCCAGTTGCCACCGTGGCCTTCGAGCAATCCAGGCCTGACCAAGCCAATGAAGGCAGAGTCCTCGTAGAATATGTCGGCCATCTGCCGGAGAAGTGGGGCCCGTTCGGCTTCAGAAACCGCCAGGACCTCTTTCTCTAACAGGGCGTCCCATTCAGGGTTAGTCCAGCCTGTGTAATTGAACCCACCCTCTTTATAAGGTTTGTAGATTACCGTATTAAAAGCATCGGCATCCGGGAAACTGGCGCCCTTACTCTCGTTCTCCATATCGAAGTCACCCTTCTGGAGCCGCTCTCTTTGAGATGCCCCATCAAGGATGATCACATCGGCATCTATGTATATCTCCTTAAGTTGTTGCGACGCCACTTCGCACTCGTTGCGCGCGCTGTTGCCACAGAGATAGTTGACACTGATCCGATTGCTTGGCCCATACCCAAGTCCTTCCATGGCCGCCTTGGACTCGGCGATTAGCTTGGCCTTGACAGCTGGGTCAGGGTCGAAGCCTGGGGCTGCCGCAAACCACTCAGCAGGAGTGCGAATCCACTCCCAACCAATGAAGTACGGAAGGGCAATGTGTCCAATTCCGTCTTTGGACAATTCGTTGACCTGTTCACGGTTTATTGTCGCTTGCACTGCTTGCCGTATGGTCTTGGCATCCGGATCATTCAACGGGCCAAACGGCGGCTTCGTGGCGTTCAGTTCGATACCACGCCATCCCATGGCCAGTACTATGGGGAACACCGCGCCTTCTTCCTTCACCAAGGCGTCTGCATCCCGCTTAGGCATGGTCTCAAAGACCTGCATCATGTCTATCTGTCCTGCACGGAACGCTGCTGTCCTTGTAGAAGCGTCAGGAATTACCGGTATAGTGACGCCATCCAGATATGGGAGTTTCTCGTTGTAGTAGTTCTCATTACGCTCCCAGGATACGAAGGTGTCAATTACAGCCCCTTTGAACTTGAATGGGCCATATCCGTCGACCTCACCAGCGAAGGGGTCCAGGTCACGATACTCGCCACCTACGGCGGTATCAATCGGCTTAACAACATTACTGTTCACAGCTGCCTGGAACCCAGAGGTAAAGCAGGCAGGGAAAGCGCCGCTGGGGGCATTTAATCGAATGGTCATCTCCATAGGACCTGTAACCTCAGCCCCGCCATTCGCCAGAGGCTTATCGTTATCATCCCAAATCGGCTTAATAAACGCCCGCATACAGCCCTGATAGTTTCCATGCAATCCGTTGGGCCGCTCCACTATCCGGACCATTTGCCAGTACGCGTCTTCCGCTGTGAAAGCAGAACCTGTGTGGCTCTTAACGCCCTCCCGAATCTTTAATATCCATGTTGCCCCATCGTCGGTAACCTTCCAAGACTCGGCCAGGTCACCTTCAATCGTTACTCTGTCCTTAAGATTTACCCGCAACAACTGACCCCAGACATTACCTACGGAGCCCAATGTTGTGTGACGGAACTGAGAGTCAACATGGTACGGGTCAAAAGAGCCGTGGCTGTTTACCACAGGTTTTACTACGCCACCGTACACCGGCTGATCCCCAGCAGGGACTACCGGAACGACTGCGGTGCTGGCCGTAGGTGTAGCAATAACCAGTGGCGGCGGTGCTTTGATGGTCGGCGTTGGCGGTTTGGGAGTCGGCGTTTCCTCTTCCGAGGAACCGCACGCCAGAACCGTCAGCAGTACTACAGACATCAAAACACCAAGTAATTGCCTCATCCCAAAACGCATCCTCATGTCCATCACTCCTTTGTCACTAAATCAAACAATTATCAAACAAAGAGACCTCGCCAATATTTAAAATCAGCATTCTGCACGCTATGTATCATACCCAGTTAATAATAGCAATAGTATAAAACCCTGATTAGAAAACACCACCTTACATAGTCACTTAAAAGCCCCTCTGATCGATGATCTGGGGGCTCCTTCTTTAGTGGTCTATACAGGGGTACAACTCAGCAATAAATATCATTAGCCAGTAGCCCTATCCTCGGTACCAGTCTCTGTAAAATCTCTCGTATGGTACATATGGAGAATTGCCTTTATGTGGTATGGGAAGTCGCACTTGCCCACCTTCTTGCGATGGTAGATAGACGGTGATTGCTCCTTGCATCTGAACCTCACCAACCTGATTCTTGCCTTCGAGTTTGATGCCGACCGCACAGTACTCGACCTTACCGCTTCGCCCACCCGATGTATCATCACCTTCCTGTATTTCTTTGAATTTATTAACAACCTCACCTTCATAAAAAGTCGTGTCACCATAGTAAACAGGCTTGCGCAATGCACACTGATACCGCCGAATGAAGCCATCATCGCTCATCCAGTCGCTTATTAGCACATGTGGCAACTGTGACCTGTGCTGTCCTCCATCGAATGGCCCAGGCTGACCACGATATGCCGCCATCAGCGCGTCACTATGTTCGTCGCCTGGCCCGTGTGGCCATCGGGTGATCGGATGAGAAAAGCCTTTCCCATATCCCCCTTTACCCTCTCTGTTATGGCGATACACAGGTTCAAAGGCAAGTTCATCTCCAGAAGTTCCGTATCTACCTGTAGCCGCCCCAGACACCACACGCTGAACTGTCTGATCAAGCAGCGTGAACGGTGGTACCACCAAAGGCCCAAGCTTATCTCCGATCTTAACGTCTTCCCAAAAAAGTGGCGTTGAGCCCCTGCGCTTACTGGATTTCATTTGTAACACGTATTCTTCAATCTGTTCCTCACTATACCTAGAGGTCGCTCTGTCGTACATGAGGCTTTCACCCAGGCGATCAACGTTCATTGCCCGGCCTGCCCCCATGCTTTCTATGGGAACAAGGATGAGTGTGCCGTAACATTTGCCTACAAGGTCGGCATGCGCGTTCCAATATTTGATCTCCTCTATGAGAAATAGGAGCCGACCACGAGAGCCAGTCTTTTCGAAGAATTCACTGGTTTTCTTTGTGTTCTTGAAACGGCCGTCCCCTGCCCTGATCACATCGAAGAATTCCCATGCAAGTCCGGAAAAAAAGTCTCCCACTGGGTAGCCTTCTGGTCGGGTTGGTCCTTGGCCTCCAGGACTACGAACTAGGATAAGCGCTGTGTTAGGGGCCAACATACTGCCATAACTTGTGTGTTTGCCGTACTCTGGATCCACAAACAGCGGGTTGGTGTTTCCAATACTGAGAGCGTAATTTCGTATTGTCCTTTCGTCAAACTTGATCGCAGCCTCATATGGTGGTTCACCAATGGGGTATGGAGTTCCTGGCCCTGGTGGATGACCTTCCTCTCTTTCCTTCCCTACTGATTCGTGACATCGCTCTACATACTCCGCAATTGCCTCTTCAAAGGTTTGCTGTGACATGGGTAACCCTCCTTTCAATCGCAGTCAAATTGAAACTAGCCCAACAACTCTTAATGCTCCGCGGTCACTCTTGTAGCACTATGATGACCCTATCATAGGCTGATAAACGTTAAACTATTCCCCCCTGACGGCTTGTCATGCGGGGGAAAAGCTCACTTATGATGCTACTTAAGCTTGTACCGCTACTTCTATTGGTCACAGCTCTGATGCTGTTGGTGGGTTGTGACAGGAAAAGTGAGCCTGTCAGTAGCCATACACCACCGACTCAGGTGCCCTCCAAGGCTCGGATAACTCCGACTCCTGAATTTAACTCAATACAGGCCCCATGGGGCCTTCTCGCTTCTTTGTCTGTAGATTTGCCAGCAATTTTTGCAGCAGGTCAACTTCTAGGCAATCAACAAGGCCGTGAAAACGATATAGACCTTAAACCATTTACTAGTTTAAGTATGCCCAAGCCAGGCAGCCCCGAAAAAATATCGCACCAATTATAGGTTACGATAGGGAGCGAATTTGGCAACGGTAAGAAAACAAAAAGATATATTCATTATGAAATCAAACGATAGCACTAACGCTGACATTCAAGACAAACTGACAAGGACCACTCCTCCAATGGATGTGGCCATCGCTGAGAAATTGCTTCTCGAAATCAAGGAGATCATGAATAGCCTTGGAGTACAATTCTTCCTGCGCCAAGGGACCTGTCTTGGTGCAATAAGGGACAACGCCTTTATTCCCTGGGACGATGACTTGGACCTAGGTGTTATCTTAGGGGTTAACGGGTTCACCGATCAATCAATAGAACCATTGTTGGCAGCATTCCGAGAAAGTGGGTACTATGTTCAAAGTGGATCTTCCGACAGCCTAATCTACACGACATTGCTGAAGGATAACATGCGAGTGGACGTACTCTTTCATCGGGTCATCGACGAACAGATTTACCATTGGCCCGGAATATGGTTGCCGGTTACGCTTTTCAACCAGTTGAAAGAAATTAACTTCCTAGGGAAAACCTTTCTCGTACCCAATCCTCCAGAGGAATACCTAAGAATCAAATACGGCCCAAACTGGCAGTCTCCCAAGCGATTCGATTATGCAAAAGACGTAGTGGACAATGTTCCTAAGGAACAACTACCAAGATTCCTAGAAAGGACAAGCCGTTCCATTTCTGGGTTCTTTTACCCAGGGAATGTGACAAGACTAAGGGTTCTTGATAATAACGGGGCACCTGTTGATCGGGCCAACATTAGAATTGTGGGACTGGGAAATTTTAAGACCAATAAGCAAGGATACGCGAAGCTGTATTTGAAAACCAAAGGATACTCTTCCTCAATGCCCCCATCATTAAGTGATGAAGTGGGGGACCTATACTCTATAGTGATTAGCTATAACGACCAGGAAGAGGTACTCTACGAGGAGATCCTAGCTCCGAACAGGTCCTACCTATATAACCCGGATCCTGTACAAACGGAAGGCAGGATATTTGTACTAGATCAAGTGTGATTGGACCGCTGTCGGTTGGTTGATTGGTGCTGACATGCTTTTGTTTGTGTCTCGATGACATGTCTTAGAATTGTAAAAGTAGATTCACTAACATTTTGTGGGCAAGGAGTTGTAGATTCAAGCTGCATAAACTCACCAAAACGACCTGGCGATCGAGCATCATTTAATAATCTGTACTAGAGGATTAAAAAAGATACCATGACACAGTCAGACACAAGTTACATCTCCTCCCTGTACGGAGGCTTCTGGAATTTCGGAATCAAGGACTTCTGCTACCTAGTAAATCCTTATTTTCCTCCCCGTGCATTCACTAAGTCTTTGGGGTTAAGGCTTGATGAGTTGCTCAGGTCTTACCCTTCAACTAACTGGTACATCTCATCATTGGTGGCGAAGACTTTAGATCTCACCGATAAAGAGGTGGTTATCGGAAACGGCGCCAGTGAACTTATAAGCGCCATTACTATGCGCTACGTAGATAACCTCGCGGTCTCAGTGCCGACTTTCGACGAGTATATTAATCGGGTCTCCAATCAGGGGAAAACAACGAGTCTATTTCAAATGGGAGAGGATTTCACATTCGACGCCGACCAATTCCTTCGACATATCCGTGATTGTGGTGCCAACAGTGCCCTGATAATAAATCCGAATAACCCTACGGGTACTCTCATAGCCCAAGATTCTATCGGGTACATCCTAGAATCGCTTCGCCATCTCGACCTGATCATACTGGATGAATCTTTTATCGATTTTGCCGGTAGTGATCCCTTACCGTCGGCCATGAACAGACTCTTTGAATTCCCGAATTTGATAATCCTGAAAAGCCTTTCCAAAGCATATGGCATCCCTGGACTAAGGCTGGGGTACGCTGCGACTAGCAATCGTGATGTATTGGCCAACCTGCGTAGTGATGTACCCATCTGGAGCATCAATTCCTTAGCACAGTATTTTGTGGAAGAGATGGGGGATTACCATGAGCAGTTCCTGGCTTCATGCCTGGCTGTCCGAAGGGCGACTCAAACTTTATATCACGAACTACAATCAGTCCCTTATTTATATCCCTATCCCTCAGATGGGAACTTTGTTCTATGCAAAATACTTGATAGTTTCACTGCTTCACAATTAACGTCACAACTATACGAACAACATAAAATTTTCATCAACGACTGTAGTCGCAAGAAAGGCCTAGATGGCCAGTTCGTAAGAATCGCATCAAGAACTACGGAGGAGAACATCGAACTTGTCCGAGTACTCCGGTCTTTATCTGCACAAAAACAAGGTAAGGAAACAAGGTAAGGATCGGAAAGAAAATGGGAACATCTAAATGAAGGCTGTTATCCTTACCGCTGGGCAAGGAACCCGACTAAGACCGATGACCGATGATTTTCCTAAGTGCCTTATCCCTGTCAACGGGAAACCGATTATACAGTATCAGCTTGAATGTATCGAAAAAAACGGGATCGGCGAGTGCATTATCGTGGTGGGCTTCAAAGGAGAAATGGTTGAGCGGCACTTAGGTTCGCAATTTGGTAACACCAAATTAATTTACATTAAAAATGATTGGTTTAAAGAAACAAATAACATTTACTCCTTGTGGCTAGCCAGACACCACTTATTGGAAGACATTATTCTGTTAGAAGGGGACGTCTTATTTAAACCGCACCTGTTGGAAGAGATTCAGCGAAGCCCCCATCCAAATTTGGCAGTCGTTGACAAGTTTCAGTCACCAATGAATGGGACGATAATTTCCGCTAATTCGGGCTTCGCCACTGATATGATACTCAAGATAAATCAGCCAGTGGATTTTGATTATCGGGACGCCCTCAAGACCGTGAACATTTATACATTTAGTCGAGCAACCCTTCAAGACCACTTACTACCTGCCCTTGAGGTTTTGGTATCGGAAGGCCAAACAGATCAGTTCTATGAGAGAGCGATAGCCCAACTGATCGCGCAAGGAGATTTGCTGCTTGCGACCCACCTAATTGGAAACGGGAACTGGGCAGAAATTGATGAGCTCGAGGATCTCCGAAAAGCTGAAGAAATAGTCGCTAGATGGGCTAATTAGAAGTTTTTAATTTCCCTAAATTGACGTTGCGTTGCCTAGCGCAAACCCTCACTTCCTCAGGCAAAGGGCTTTGGGGTTCCTTCGAAAAACACGTCGGAATTATGAAGCAAGACTTTCATGATTCCTATAATCAATTCTTGCGAACTGGTAATCCCGATGACGATCAGCCTACTGGATGGGCTCCGCCAGAGGGCACGATATCGACACACGCTGATTTTCTAAAAATAGTGCCTGAATCTCTTTAACTGCTGTCCTCCAGTAATAGAGAAGGCAGATGGGCCTCAACTGAAGATCACTAGTAATATTGAGCCGAGCAGTAAAAAAACACCAAACAACTCGATCTTCGTAAGCCTTTGGTGGAATACAAGCACTGTGAACGCCAAGGCAAATAGCAGTTCAGCTTGCCCTACTGCTCTGACAGGGGCTGCACGATGCAGGGCAAACGCTATAAACCATGTGGTTGTAGCTATTGATCCGAAAAATCCCGCCGCCATCCCGGGCCGCCATAACACCAAAGCCGCCTTCAACTCTGAACGTCTGACAACATAAAGATATGCTACTAAACCCAGGGCTTGGCCTACGATCACGATCGCCGCCGTTACACTGGCCCGGATGAGAAAACCTGACTCTGGAAAGCTATTTATCGCCATCCTGAATGAGATTACGCTTGTTGCGAGAGCTGTCGCTGATAATAAACCTATTATCGTAGACTTCGACTGAAGGCTCAGTCGAAGTTCCTCCCATGAAAACGTATTGTTCCTGAAGGAAAGCAGGAACACAGATACTACCCCCAGAACAATAGCAATGCCGAACTGGACAGTGATAGCCGCAGATAAGAAGGCCGCCTCCATTATTGCCGCAAGCAGCACTTCAAATTTTGAGAAAGCGACTCCTACTAAGAAATTCTTGTAGCTGAATAACTTGATCAACAAAATGGTGAAGAGGATTTGGGCAACCCCACCAATGGTGGCCCAAAGCACAAATTCCAGCCCAGGTTTCGGTAAATGCGCATTTGAAAAAGAGAAAACCAAAAACAACCAAATCCACGAAAACGGAACCGCGTAGATAAACCTGATGGCAGACGCACCATAATCTCCGAGCGGCCCCTTCATATGGCGCTGAATTGCTGTTCGGCTCGTTTGGGCCGCAGTTGCTGCGACTGTTATCGGGATCCAAAGCTCCATTCACATACCTCGCCTAACTTGCTGTTAACTCTCTGGGACCTATAACCTCGAAAAAGGAGACCACTAGTGGCGGTGGTTTTTTTTGCGGACCTACAGGTGGTTGGGGCTGTCCTCCAACACCTACTCCTACCCTTTTACTGTCGTCGTCGTCTATCGTTCGATATGTAACGGTGCCATCAACAGATGTGATCTTAATAGGCTGCACGTATTCTCCAACGATTTCCACGAATGGGAGTCCAAACCGGGTTCTGAAATACCGTATTATGTTCTCAATGTATTTGCTCGGGTGTTCCTCGAACGCCCTTGCATGTCTCACTCCATCAACCTTCCACAAAGTACTGCCGGATGCTGCAGCCCCATGAACACGTATACTTTGTTTGAAAGGCACCCGTGTATCATCTGTTCCGTGAATGAGAAATATAGGGTAGTCGATGCTGGAGGCAGCCCTCTCTGGAACTATCTCATCAAGCTTTATGCCATATAACAAGTCTGCAATTACTATTATTCCCGGCTGAAACACTGGAACAATCCATGCTGGCATAGGGGTCGCGCGTGCGACCTCCTCTGCAATTAAATCCAACACATTTGCATAAGTGCTGTCAGAGACAACTGCCTGTATACTAGGTTCCTTAGAAGCACCAAGTATGGATGTTGCTGCTCCCATTGAGAAGCCTATAACTCCTATATTGCCAGATGGGATTCCAGTATTTCGGACGAAATCGACCGCACCTAGCAGGTCATCTTGTTCTAAATACCCTCCGGATGCCATTTCGCCTTCAGAGCTACCGCTTGCACGGAGGTCAAACATCAGAACGTTAAACCCATTCTGCCAAAGACCTGAACCAATATCTAAAGCATGCGCAGATCCCCGATCACCGCCAAAACCATGAACAAAAATGACAGTGTGTTCTTTATCAGGTGCTGATATATACCAGCCTTTTAGGTTTAATCCATCATTCCTACTGGGGAATTCTACGTTCTTCGCAGGTAGATTGTAATCGGCCGGCCGGCCTTCGGATTCCGACCGGTCGATTATGGCTACTGCCCTGACAACAAAAGTGGAGACCCCAACATAAAAAGTAAATAACAACACAAACGCTGCTAAACTTATTACTCGCCAGCGGAATAAACGTCTCATATGCAAAGCATTTTACAGTTAAAGCCGTCAAGATTACTGCAGTTACGCAGGAAATATGATCGGTGAAATACAAAATGCAGATGCCCAACCGGACGCGATGCCGTTAGTTTAAATCTTTCTCAGTTGGAGATCACAAGTAGTATTGAACTAAGCAGCAACAAAACACCAAACAACTCGATCTTAGTAAGCCTTTGGTGGAATACAAGCACTGTGAATCCCAAGGCAAACAGCAACTCGATTTGCCCGATGGCCAGAACAGGAGCTGCGCTATGCAGGGCAAATGCCGAAAACCATGCTGGTGTCGATATTGATCCGAAAAATCCCGCCGCCATCCCGGGCCGCCATAACACCAAAGCGGCCTTCAACTCTGAGCGCCTGAAGACATAAAGAGCTGCCAACAAACCCAGAGCCTGAACTACGATCACGATAGCCGCCGTTACACTGGCCCTGATGAGAAAATCAGACTCGGGAAAACTGTTTAAGGCCGCTCTGAATGAGACTACACTTGTTGCCAAAGCCATCGCTGCTAATAGTCCGATTATCGTCGACTTCGACTGGAAACTCAGTCGAAGTTCTTCCCACGAAAACTTATTGGTTCTCAGCGAAAGTAGCATGACGGATACGATCCCTATAAAGATAGCGATGCCGAACTGCACACTTATAGTCACCGATAAAAAGGCCGCTTCCATTAGCGCCACTAAAAGAACTTCAAGCTTTGAAAACGCTACTCCCACTAAGAAATTCTTGTAACTGAATAACTTGATCAATAAAACGGTAAAGAGGATTTGGGTAACTCCACCGATGGCCGCCCAGATCACAAATTCCGACTCGGGTTTCGGCAAATGCTGATTTGAAAACGAGGAAAGTATTAACAGCCAAATCCACACAAACGGCACCGCATATATAAACCTTATGGCAGATGCGCCATAATCTCCGAGCGGCCCCTTCATATGGCGCTGAATTGCATTTCTGCTCGTTTGGGCCGCAGCAGCTGCAACTGTTATAGGGATCCAAAGCTCCATTCACATACCTCAGCTAAATTAGCGGTTAACTCTTAGTGACTACAGATAAATAATCACCGGACCATGCCACATGCCCAGTTTGCTTACGTAGCTATCGAAAGGCCTTCAATTACACTGGAGGCAGAAATTTTAAGCAATGATGTCGGAGGAACCTTAAGCTTCGCAGATCTGCTTCCCGCCCCCAGGATCACATAGTCCAGATCCATTATCGTAGCGTCGACATATAAGGGAAGATCTTCTGGCAGGCTAAAAGGAGTTACTCCGCCGATCATCATTCCCGTCAGATCCATCGTCTCATCGGCATTGGCAAATGAAAGCCTCGAAACTCCCATAAGACTTCTGACTTTCTTATTTACGTCCAGCCTGTCAGTGCCAAGCACTATGCAGGCCGAGTATTTCTTTTCACCTCTCTTAGAAGCAACGATTATAGTGTTACCAGAGTGATCCATTGGGAAGCCATACTTTTCACAGAATGCCGCAGTGTCTGCGAAGTCGGGATCAACTTCGATCCATTCGTACTCTATTTTCATGCTTTCCAGAGTCGACCTAACCTGTTGTTCGATATCTTCTGATCTACGCACGTTCTAACTCCTAACTCGATGGATTACCAATTTTACATCAAATTGTGCGCTAAGCAGAATTGAGTGAACTAAACACTATTATCCAATGGGTGATTTATAATGCGGAAAATGGGATTATGGGGATAGTAATAGGATGAATGACATCAACATCACCGTCAGAGAAGCCACTCGCGAAGATACCGAGAGCATAGTTAGATTCCAACAGGGAATGGCTGTTGAAACTGAAGGTAAAGTCTTGGACGAGGCTCTGCTCAGGGACGGAATCACGGAGATTTTCGACTCGACCCAGAAGGGGTTCTATCTAGTTGCTGAAGTGAATAACGTTGTGGTTGGAAGTCTGCTTATAACTTATGAATGGAGTGACTGGCGGAACGCAACTTTTTGGTGGATACAGAGTGTGTTTGTAGACGCTAACTGGCGACGCAAGGGAGTTTATAGATCAATGCATGACTACGTAGTAAATGTTGCTAAATCCCGAAAAGATATATGCGGAATCAGATTGTACGTTGAGCGCACTAACACCATTGCCCAGCAAACTTATAAGGATTTAGGAATGTCTCATTCCCATTACGACTTATATGAGACTGATATTGTTCTCTAGCTAGTAATATCAGACCTGTAATTCAGGAGACGACTCTTTGCAAACATCAGACCTGGATGGAATTAATAAGCTCTTATTGAGACATGACATTCATCGCGACTGGGTAACAATTAGGCTGAGCTCACGGGCAAAGCGCCTGATCTTCAAATCGTCAGTGATAAAAGGGGTCGAAATAGTCATTCCTCATGCTGCGAAGGCACCATGGGTGCTAGAGATGACACAAAAACGAATTCCGTGGATCCAACAAGCTGAACGACGGGTCCGAGATGGAAGGAGTCAGCTGAATCCAACCCAGATCGACCTTAAAGCATTGGATGAAACCTGGTCAGTTACCTTCGAAACGACTGATAAAGTCCGTAAGGGTTTGCTGGCCAGCGAAGACTACGCCCTGACCGTTGGGTTGAACCCAAAAGATGTTTTTTATGCAGCCCGTAATTTGCAAAAGTGGTTTCAGCAGAAAGCCAGGGCCTCATTAATACCGTGGGTTGCTTCACTGGCTGAGAATAGAAACTTGAAATACAAAAAAATATACGTGAAGAACCAGGTGAGTCTTTGGGGGAGCTGTTCTAAGAAACGCAATATTAATCTGAATAGGAACCTGCTGTTCATTCCCAAGTACCTCGTTGAGTACGTCCTTCACCATGAGCTCACGCACCTTGAGCACTTAAACCATTCGGAAAAGTTCTGGAACTCGTTTAGCCGTGTGCTCCCGAACTGCAAGGAGCTGCGACGTGAGTTGAGATCTCTAAAGCCCGATGATATACCTCTATGGGCCTCCCCAGGTCTTGATCCTGCCTGATCAGCACTTACAAACCGTGTCTTTATCCATGGAATAAGGAGGTTGGATCTGCACTATCGATACTTGAGTTTAGCTTAACTAGAATCGCCTCATATTTGGGGAATTCCAGCGTTGGAAGACGTACAATGGGAGCTATGAAACCCGTATCCAATAATCTAGTGGAGACCTGCCTTCGGAATATCTTGAAAGAAGAGGAGTTCAAGCTAAATCCAAAACGCGGCAACGGCGAGCGGGGGGTAGATATAATTGCATCCAAGGGTGGTGTCAGCCATTACATAGAGGTCATTGGTGCCAAGAAGCAAGGTCCTGCTAGGTCCAAGGATTTCTACGAAAGGTTTTTTAAACTGTATCGCGACTAAATGACGGCGCAAAAAATTGCGCCCTAGCCTTGCCAGACTCCTTTGGGAAAGGTATGAATAGAAGAGTGAAACAACACTTTGAAGCCTGGAAACGCATAGGTGCAGCATTCCCGGAGCTGGAGATATGGCTGGTTGACATAAATAATCGCACATATCAGAGATACGCTTGGGCTAAGTTGGCAAAAGGGGTATGAACGGCTATAGATCTTCATTCCCGTTTATCACGGTCTCTCTGTCCCATCGCTTAGGAAGAATAACATCAGCATCAAACTTGTAGGCATCTTCCCAGTTTCTCCCCATTACACCTAAAGCCGCAGATGTAGCTATTAATCTCCGAATATCCCAGGGGATGAACGTTTCGGTCCCATTCAATTCCTTTTCATATCCATAGAACCTCTCCAAGACCTTCGCATAGGTAGTCCGAAAGAGTCTCTCCTCCCCTCTCGCCCTGGAAATCAGATACTCAAAAAGGAATGCCAAGAGCGAATCCTCCCATGCGCCGTCAGTAACCTTATTGGGCCCTCTTGGCACCCAGAAGTGTACGGCATCACCGTCTACGCTTACGATGTCCTTAGCTCGCAATGTTGCGACGCCCCGTCCACCCCATTTTCCACCGATGATCCTCATGCCGGTAAGCACCATCGTGTAAATAACCATATCCTCGTCTTCAGGGACGTCCGTCCATCCGCCAACAAGTCGATCAATAATATGTGCGCTTAGCCTGTCATGCAGGTGTTCTAATAGGTTGACGTGATATTCCGCAAAAGCAGCAAGAACTGATCTTTCTGTTTGATTAAACATCGTGTTAGATATCTCCTTTTTGAATGCATGATTTTTTAATATCCGCAGAACATCTTCAAAAACCGAAAGCGGTGGCGATGCACCCCATTACACATAGGAATATCCAAAATCTAAGAGGGTCTGTTATCATCATGATTCACCTTCCTTACCGTTTCATGTGTGCATATTCCCCAATGCCAATGCCTATGCCTATGCCTATGCCTAAATAGCATGTTTTGGATTATTCACCTGGAATGGTGGATCCCTTGGGGCATTCAAAAGGGCGCACTGATAGTTAGATGGGGAAATAACGAGCAGCTTAGAGTCTTACTCAGGACTAATTTTTCGGAATTAAAGGCACGAAAGCCAGTTGGAAATCACCGGTTTCTTGGGGTCTGACAATTCGAGTGGATATTTAAATATCCATCATGTGCTTGAACCCCTTTACAGTGCCTATATTATATAACAATGTATAGGTTTTTGTCAAATCAGAATGGTCACTTTTAGGACTGTAAATTAACCGAAAAAAACCGCCTCAAAAAGGAACATCTTTTACGCCTATGAATGAGATTAGAGAAAGGTTACTGGCCCTAAAGGAAAAGGGCTGGACAATGGCTGCCGTAGCAGATGAGCTAGGGGTATCAAACATCGCTGTATTTACATGGCAGAAAGGGACCCGTAAAGCCGAGAACGCCCTCTCGGTCCTATATAAGTTAGACTCGCTACTTACCAGGAAGCGCATACCAAAGCGAAGACGACGGGGCCGGGCGGCTTCTTGAAGCAGTAACCCTGAAAATTCTCGCGATGGCAGAATAGTTGACCGTAAATGGTTATAGTAGCCAATTGAGAGTCCCTGATAGTTCAGTTAACAACCGATGGTGTAAGGAAAAGGAGGCCCGCTTATGGCCAATCCCCTCAAAGTAGTCGCTTTTGCCGGAAGTTTAAGAAAAGAATCAATCAATCGGCTTCTTCTTAGATCGGTCATATCGATGGTACCGGAGGACCTGGCAATTAGTGAACTGGATATTCAGGATATCCCGTTGTTTAACCAGGATGTGGAAGACGAAGATCCTCCCAGATCTGTTGTTACGTTCAAAGAGTCAATTCAGTCGGCGGATGGCTTATTGATTATCACACCTGAATATAATTGGGGCATGCCTGCCGTGACAAAGAACCTGATTGATTGGGCATCAAGGAGGAATACAGCACCAGGCAATGTCCTCTTGAATAAACCCGTGTCTATTATGTCGATCGCAGGGGGTGTGACAAGCGTAGGGGCACTGGCGCGTCGTCAACTTCGGGATGTGATAGTTTATCCGAGAGCTATTCCCATGCCATCTGGTGACGTGGGTTTGTCAGGAGGGCTGAGTAACTTTGACGGCAATGGGAACCTTGTTAATGAGGCTGCCAGAGAGGCAGTTGCGCAGAACCTCAACGCCTTTGCTGGCTGGATTAATAGGCTTGCGCCGTAAACACCACTCGCAACTGAGGGTTTGTTGTAGAAAAAGGAGACTATAAATGGGAAAGATTCGTGGTCTGGCTGAGGTTGTAATTTCAGTTCATGACATGAAGAAATCTGTAAACTTTTATCGCGATATCATCGGGCTAACGATTATGTCATCGCCCGACATCCGGGGAGCAGTGTTCCTTTTGATAGGAGAACAGCCAGATGCGATACCCCAACAGCTCGTACTAATCCCATTACCGGAAGGCACAGATCCATTTCCTGATGAACGAATCCGAAGGCCCATGCATCATTTCGGAATAGAAATAGCAGCGGACGATTTCGAAAGTGAGCGTGAAAGACTACAAAGCTTAGGCTATAATTTGCGTTTCGGCGAGCATCCGTTTCTACATTTGAAAGGTATGTATTTGGATGATCCGGATGGCAATGAAATAGAATTAATAGCCACTAAGGCCTGACAGAGAGATAATGGGCATATTAAGAGGTTTATGAAGGTCGGAGGTGTTTTTTGGAAAAGCAGAACTATTTCACGCTGGATGCGGCCAGTCAGAAAATACCATGGCTAGAAACACAGCTTGAAGCCATGACTTCATTAACCAAAGAGATTGAACGGCTCAAGCTAGAATTAGATAACGACTTCATAAAGGTAAGCAGTAATGGGCATGGCGCCACTGACTTAGATTCAGCGGCTGGCCGCAAAGAAATTGGCACTGCGATTAATAAATTAAGAACGCTTGGGCAGGAGATAAACGACTCAGGGATAATACTTAGGGACTTAGAAAGGGGTCTGGTAGATTTCCCGACACTTTGGGAAGACCGGGAGGTGTACCTATGTTGGCTTTTGGGGGAATCCAGCATCCAATTCTGGCACGAGATTGACACCGGTTTCTCTAGCCGACAGTCACTAGTTTAAGCATGGCTTAAACTACCGGCACATTGCAAAACACGCCTGCTTCTGGTACTATATGGCAAACGGCACACTTTAGGCAGCCCAACGATAAGGGCTGGGTTTCGGCAGAGATTGGCATTGATTCGCTACTTTCCTCCATCCCCACTGACTGCATCGCGCTGACCCTCATGTTCCGCAAATTAATACACTAGGAGCACGCGCATTCATGCAAGCAGCAACATTTAGAACATCGCAACACGACAAATCACGTACGGACACCCACAAAGCAGACTGTACCTCTTGTGGAGGACCAGCAATTGTACCGTTCGTGCCAATTCCTGGAAAAGAGATATATTGCTCAGATTGTTTCACATCTCGTAAACATGATGGTTTACTATCAAAGAGGTTGCTGAAAGGGGAAGAAGAAGCATACACCAATGTTTTTCCATCAATCAATCTGATGCCTACTACAAGAGCGTCTATTGCCAAAATGGGCATTAGCGACCCTACTCCAATTCAAGAGGCAACCATACCGTTTTTACAAGACGGCCATGACGTTATAGGGCAGGCTAGGACAGGCTCAGGAAAAACATTGGCCTTCACCATACCTATAATAGAAAAGGCTGATCCAAATGTCAGGGCAGTTCAAGCAATCATTCTGGCTCCTACACGGGAACTCGCTATACAAATAGCCAACGTCGTGAAGCCGATGGCCAACCGACGTTCCCTGAATGTCGGCCTTCTATATGGGGGCCACTCGTTACTCCCTGAAAAGAAGCTGCTCTATAGCGGCGTTCAAATAATTATCGGAACGCCCGGACGTATGCTAGATCACATTCGGCAAGGAAATCTTGTGCCAAATAAACTCAAAATCCTAGTTGTTGACGAGGCTGATGAAATGTTTGACATGGGTATGGCTCAAGACGTTGAGAAAATCATATCGGCTACACCTGATGACCGACAGACTGTGCTTTTTTCTGCAACTGTGCCTACTTGGGTTGCAAAGACAGCCAAAAAGCACCTTAACAATCCAAAAACGGTGGCGGTAGATGCTGACATCCACACATCTCCCGATATCGAACATGTAATCTATGAGATTAACAAGTCAGATAAACTCCAAGCCTTAAAAACGCTGATATCTGAGCAATCTGGCCCGACACTGGTATTTGGGCGTACAAAACACGGCGTTAAAAAGCTTGCCGACCAACTTGCTGATGGCGGATATCAAGCCGAAGCAATTCAAGGTAATCTTAGTCAAAATGCACGAGAACGCGTAATGAACAAATTCCGTTCCGGTAAATTGCCTATTTTAGTGGCTACCAATGTTGCTGCACGCGGACTTGATATCAAAGGGATAGATCAAGTCATTAATTTTGATATACCTGACTCTCCTCAACTATTTACGCATCGCACGGGACGTACCGGCCGCATGGGTCGACATGGGCAATCTGTTACTTTTCTAATGCCCGATGACATGAAGCAATGGAAAATTATCGAGCGATTCATAGGGCAAAGATTTCCTAGAAAGAGATGGATGCAAGAAAGACGAAGCAATATCAACTAAGAACCCGAGATATTGCTCCATAGCCCCAGATTTATCTGCTCAAGTAAATAGCCCCAACTACCAATTATGGTAGTATTATCACTGGCAAGCTGTCGGTGACGGTACTTGATTCGAAGTACAAAGGGGGCAGGCATGATAGACGCTGATAAAGCAAAAAGGGAATGGAAGATATGGACATGGGAAATGATAGAGCCCGGACTGTCATCAAAGCCATTCGTCAAAGAGGTGAGTCACGAATCGATCGCCAATTACGCAAGGTCAGTACTAAATGACAATCCTATCTACTTTGACGAGGTTGCGGCCCGCAATGAGGGTGAAGACAGTGTAGTTGGCGCACCCACAATGTGCTTCACCTATGCCCCAGTCCGTAGGTGGGAGTTGTTTAACGAACGCGGATACCTTTCTCCTGAGCAGGCGCTGGAACCCCGGAGCACTCCATTTGCCGGTGTTGAAATCAATCCTCAAGAAGCCCCCGTACGACCTGGAGATGTAATAACAAGCACCACTTCAATAGAACGAAAATGGGAGAGCAAATCTGGCAACAAATTTGTAGGATTTCGAATCGTTGGACATAATCAAAATGGCCAGAAAGTGTGCGATTATGTTTATAACATAATCTGGGAGTATTCGAAGGAACGAAAAGCTCGAACAAGCTGACAAGTTGAGGAGAAAACTATGACCATTAAGGCATCCAGTATATCTTTCGAATCCATTAATATCGGTGACGATCTCCCCTCCATTCAAAAATCAGAAACCCAAGAAGACATAAACAACTATCTGGTTCTGAACGAGTCTGAGGAACGAGAGATCCCGAGTATGAATTTGCACATCGATGAAGAGTTCGCTGACACGGGCATTTTTGGCGGCATGGTGAACTATGGTGTCACAACCTGTGGATTTATGGTGGAATTACTCCAGCTTGCCTTCCCACTCAAAAACATCCGGCAAGCCACGATAAGTATGCGTGCAACAGAACCAATCAGGGCTGACGACATGATTCAATATACTGGAAAGGTTGTGGGCAAACGAGAGGAAGGCGGAAAGAACTTAGTGGATCTGGAACTGGTAGGAACGAATCAACTGAGCCAGACTGTTGCTACCGCCAAGGTCACGATACCACTATAACCTAGGTTGAAGCCGAAGCAAAGAGTCAAATGGCGGCACCTTCCCTGGTTCCGCCAGGAGGCATAGGGCAGACTGTAAACTATCCGAGAGCTATTAGAAATACCCCGAGTAGTATAACCACTGATCCAGCGATCCTACCTGTGGTCACGGGTTCCTTGAGAATCAATGCCCCAAGCAACACGCTGAACACTATGCCAACTTCTCGAGAAGGCGAAACGTAACTCACGCTGGAAACCTGGAGAGCACTTAAGACCGCTGCATATGCGACGAAGGCTAGGATTCCTGCCACAACAATCGGACCCAGATTGAGTCTCAGTTCTTTCCTCATAGCGCTGACCCCATGTTTCCAAACCATATACGGCGCTAATCCGGAGGCTGCGCCCGCCGCTAACAGATACATATAAAGTAGCGGATTTACAAACTGAACTCCCATCTTGTCCCACACGGAATAACTGGCAATAGTAAGCCCTGTCAGCAGTGCGTACCGTATTCCAGGGTCCGTTAATAATCTCATGGGGTTTCTTGCGATACCTAAACCCTTGCCCCACCAAGATGAAGTGAATATACCGCCCACTACAAGGACTATGCCGAATGATGCAAGTACTGTAACCTCCTCCCCGAGCAATGCTACGCCAAGGACCGGCACCAACGCAGGCCCAGTCCCTCGAGCCAGTGGGTAAACCAGGGACAGATCGCCGTGACTATAGCTGCGACTCAGGAAAACGAAGTACAGCATATGTATAAGAGACGTGCCAACAACGAACCACCAACCCGGATTTTCAATGCTGTCAGCCCCGAGAAGAAATATCGCAAGTGGCGCGAAAAGGAAAATCTGAGCAATCTGAAGCCACCAAGCGAACACCTCTTGATTATGGCTCCGTTTCAACATTAGATTCCAAGAGGCGTGAAGCACCCCCGAAAAAAGCACAAGCATCAAAGAAAATTGTGTCATGCACTGGAGTATAGCAGCCGAGTCATTCAGTCTATGCCTCCAGGCAAAGGAGCCGTGAGATAAAAAAGTGCGCTAGGACTTGCTTTTGAAACAGCCACCTTGTATATCTAATCTGAGATCCGAACCTGGATATGGAGGAAACGTAATGCGATTACACCCGGCAGTGTCTGAAAAGGAAGCTTTGGCCTTCCTAAAAAACCAGGCGATCCTCTTTTGGGGTGAGGAGTCAGCACTGGAACTAGAGGATGCCTTGAAAAACCTCGCCGACGCTATGGCGGCGGTCAGCTCTATAAAACTCCCTGACGACGTCGAGCCAGCATTCTCGCGACCAGTAATGGTTTGAAGGGATTCCCACAGTTTCTAGGAGATTCAGTGGCAAGTTTACCAGGAACCAGGAGGTACATATGACGACACTAGGTGGCAACTATATTCATGAAATGAGTGTTTGTTCAATAGCTCAAACAGTTGCTGAGGGCAAACTAAAGCCTATCGATCTGGTTGAGACTCTCCTTAGCAGAATCATGGCTTTCGAAGACCAAGTACAAGCCTGGAGCCATCTAGATGCAGAGAATGCACTTGAGCAAGCTGCCTTACTTACGGCCGAAGCCAACACTGGAAAGCTGCGCGGACCACTCCACGGCGTTCCTATAGGAATCAAAGATGAGTTCCATGTTCAGGGAATGCCCACCGGGTTGCGGAACTTAAAACGACCCTTTACTGAACCGGAAGATGCGACTCCGGTTGCCCGCCTGAGAGCAGCAGGCGCGGTCATCATTGGCAAGACGCATATGCCTGTTGGAGGCATAATGCCACCCACCCGCAACCCATGGAATCTTCATCACACCGCCGGCGGCACAAGCAGCGGCTCCGGCGCCGCGGTGGGTGCCCGCATGATACCGGTAGCTCTGGGTGAGCAGACCGGTGGGTCAAATCTCCGCCCTGCGGCATACTGCGGTGTCGATGCGATCAAACCAACTTATGGCCGTATCAGCCGTTTTGGCTGCTTGCCTTTCGCCTGGACCATGGATCATGTCGGCATCATTGGACTCAGCATGGAAGATATTGCGCTAGTGTTATCAGTTATCGCTGGACCGGACCCCCGTGATCCGACTACACTCCCGGATCCTGCTCCGCCGGCAAATCTGAATCTTGAAAAGGTGAAACCGCCCCACATAGGTGTAGTCCGTAATTTCTTTCCGGAACGTGCGGAACCAGCCATGCAAGAAGCCGTCGAGAAATCAGCGGCCCGCCTGAAGGAAGCCGGAGCCAAAGTCAGTGACGTGATGTTTCCAGAGGAATTCGCCTTTGCATGGCCCTCACATCACCTGATTATGAGTTCAGAGGGCGCCGCCTTCGACACCATTACTAACTCATTAGACAACAAACCAAACATACAAGATCGAAGGCCCGCTTCGCTGATTCCAGCGACATATTACATGCAAGCACAACGCATCCGCAGTTGGTTGAGCACGAAATTGATTGATGTTTTCCAGAATGTAGATGCACTACTTATGCCAGCAGCACCCGGGCCCGCTCCTGAAGGGATAGAGTCGACTGGAGATCCTTCACTCCTCTCCCCATGGAGCTTGATGGGCTACCCGGCTATATCCATCAACGGAGGTCTTGCCCCGAACGGATTGCCTCTTGGTCTGCAGTTTGTGGCGTCCCCTAAGGAAGACTTCCGCCTTCTTCAATTAGGAGCTTGGTGCGAGAACGTGCTGGGCCGCCTGCCGACCCCGCCACTAACATGAATGATCCCGAGCTACTACTTAATATTACAGATTAGCTAATGAATCTGGGCTCGCACCAATAATTAGCTTTGCTCCAACTCTAAAAAGTGGCCTTCGAATAAGCCTGGGCTCCTTCAACATCAGTTCGATAAGGCCATCATCGCCCATGCTTGCTGGATCAGCGCCAAGTTTCTTGACGGCCGGACTATGCCAGGAAAAAATCTCCGAAACTGAAGCGTATCCAGCTAGCTCACGAATCTCCTCTTCCGAGAGGAGGTTTTTAAAGAAATTCCTTTCAGAGAAAGCTATACCATCCTGCAAGAGAAACTCTCTTGCTTTACGACAGGACTGTCAGCTAGGCCACCAATAAAGAATTGCCTTTCCCATTGTGTCACCACCCTTCTGGTTTCGATTTATCTAGGGTAATTTCAAGTCTGATATTTGTCTAGATCTTTCACCCAGATAAAAGGGAATTCCCTCCCCTTTATGATTCTTGGAATTTCATGTAATGTGCCGAAATAAACTTAAGAATCGAGGCCTTTGGTTAAAAAGCTGGTAACACATCTGATTTTGGAAAGCGTTTTTCTTAGCTTGCTATAGGAGGCTCTGCTATGATTCTGGCTCGTGTTTTACAGGACAAATTGGATGCAAAGAGAATGGTCATTATGGACGGTGCTACCGGAACTGAGGTAGCACGCCGTGGTGTCACCATAGATCCAAAGCTGTCCTGGTCAGCTAAAGCTAACATTACATCCCCGGACCTAGTGCGTGACATACACCGCGATTATATCCTTGCCGGGGCTGAGATCATCACTGCTAATACTTTTTCCACTAGCCGAGCCACATTGGCAACCGACGGGTTATCCGAGCAAACAGAGGAAATTAATAAACAATCCGTTGCATTGGCGATAGAAGCGAGAAAAAATTGCGAAGCTGAAAAAACCGTCGTGATAGCGGGATCTATGTCGTCATTCGAGCCAAAGGGTAACCCGGAAATCAACCCCCTTTATGAAGAGGCCCTGGAAGATTACCGAGAACAGGTCGAGATTCTGGCTGGGGCAGGGGTAGATCTCATAATTTTGGAAATGTTTGTCCGCACTGTAGACCTAAGAGCTGCTGTTGAGGCTGCAACTGAAACGAATCTTCCTATTTGGGTCGGATTGTCATGCGAAAGGCATAATGATCAAATTTACATGGGGTTACTGGGAAGACATGGGGGAGAAACCATCGCTGATGCAGTTGCTGCTGCCGCATCACCCAATGTAAAAGCCTTTTGCATCATGCACTCACCACCTGAAGTTACTGCCGATGCCCTGCGAGAGTTGAAGGCTTACACCTCATTGCCCATAGGCGCTTACGCTCATGGAGGAAGTATAGAGGCTGAAATCGGTAAAGCGCCCAAAATATCAAAGGTAGGGCAGTTTCTTTCCGACACTGATCCCGAGAAGTACTTAGATTATGCTCGTGAGTGGGCTGCATGTGGGGCGACGATCATCGGCGGCTGCTGCGGAACTACTCCAGAGCATATAAGAGCTCTGGTTGATAGCAATATTATAGATACGCGTGGCTGAACTTTGGCCCAACAACGGCTATTTTCGGTGATGTTGGGAATAGTTACTTCAAAGTGCTGTCTCTTCCAGCACGTCTAGTTGGGCATTAATTTCATCAGCCTCTGTTGATAAGACATCCCACTCATCCCAAAGGGATTGTGCCTTGGCTTTTAGTTTTTGATACTTCTCTCCTAGTAATATCAAGTCTTGCCCATTATTAAATTGACTAGGGGTAGAAAACAGGTTCTCCATTTCATTAATTTCTGCTTCTATGCCTATCAAAGTGGTATTGATAGTGTCGGCCCTAGTACGGGCTTGGCGTTCCTGTTTCTTCATGTCACGGCGCCAACCTTCTTTGGAGCTTCTCATTGACTGTGAATGTCTTTCACTAAAGTCGGCTCCTATAGCAGCGTTCGCTAGGAGATAATCTTTGTCAGAAGAGGCATTTGGAGCTCTAAGTTGTTTGCGATACAAGTAACTGTCATAGTCCCCCGGAAAGACAGTTACGACTCCATTATCAATTTCAATAACTTGATTGGCAACCTGGCTAATCAGGGTCCGGTCGTGCGTGATAAAACAAATGGTTCCTTCATAATCGTTAAGGGCATCGGCTAGCACTTCACGTGACGCTATATCAAGATGGTTAGTTGGCTCGTCCATGAGCAGTAGGTTGCTGCCTTGGACTAACAACTTGGCCAATGCCACCCTGGCTTTTTCCCCTCCGGACAATACCGAAATCCGTTTACGAACATCGTCACCATGAAATAGAAAACCTCCCAGAATTTGGCGCAGATTAGTTCCAGATTCCGCGTTCGCTACTGCTTGGAGTTCTTCAAGTGGGGTACTTTCTTCTTTAAGGAGATCCAGGAGATGCTGTGCATAATAGCCTGATGTAACATTGTGACCAATTTTCCTTACTCCATCATCAGGGCTCAATACTCCGGCAAGTATCTTCAACAGCGTGGATTTACCTGCCCCGTTCGGCCCCACCAAAGCCACTCTATCACCCCGATGAAACGTTAAATTGAGTCCGCGATATACTATGTTATCACCGTAAGCCTTTGTGATATTTTGTAAAGTTATTACATCTTGACCACTACGTTTCGGATTTGGAAAAGAGTAATTGACTCGTTTAGTAGTTCTCGGCAACTCAATTCGCTCCACTTTTTCAAGTTGCTTTATTCGGCTTTGCACTTGGGTCGCTTTCTTAGCTTTAGACCGGAACCGGTTTATAAAGAGCATCTGTTTTTTAATCTCACGATCCTGTCTGCTTGCCGCAGCTTGTCTGTCTTGAAGAGATTGGGCCCGTGACACAAGGTAATCATCGTAGTTACCTCTAAAGTTAACAACTTCTTCTAACTCTATCGCTAGAATCATCGTAGCTACTTGGTTCAAAAATGCCCTATCGTGAGAGGTGAACATAACTGCTCCACTAAACGACAGTAAGAACTTTTCAAACCAAATGTTCGCTTCTAAATCTAGGTGATTCGTAGGTTCGTCCAAGAGCAAAATGTCAGGGTTCAAGAACAGTAACTGTCCTAGCAGAGCACGTGTCATCCAGCCACCGCTGAATTCCCTTAACGGCCTGGAGAAATCTGTTGTCTTAAAGCCTAGCCCGGAAAGGATTTCTTTGGCCTCATGTTCTCTTCCGCTCAGATCACCGGCTTCTACGATTGCCCCAAGTTGTTCGATTTCCTGAAGTATTTGGTCTCTTTTCCCTGAGTCAGTCTCTGATGAAAGTAATTCGTAATTCCGATCGATTTTATTTCTTAGATCGGATAAATCGGATGGCTCTTTTAGTACATAGGCGATAAGGAGCTCGTCTGAGCCTTGAACAATCTCTTGTTTTAAGTAGCCTACCGTACTGTTTTTGACTTTTGAAACAGTCCCTGAATCCGCTGAGGTTTCTCCAGCTATTATATCCAGAAGAGTTGATTTGCCTGATCCGTTAGCTCCAATCAGGGCTATACGCTGGTGATTCGCAAGGTTTACCGTAAGATCTCTAAATAGACCGCGGTCACCATATGATTTACTTAATTTAAACGTGCTTAACAATTTTACATCCATATAGTACGTGGGATTACTGCTACAAATCTTAACTCCCTATTACCTTGTTGGGAAGCATTCATCTTGGTCCTAGGGACCCAGCGGCATAATTCTGACGTGGAATATACGCCTTGCGAGTATAATGCGGAAAAGGGATTAGCTTAAGGGAGTACGAAAGTATGGACTTGGAACTTACAGGTAAGACAGCCATCGTCACAGGAGGCAGTAGGGGCATCGGGAAACAAGTCGCCCTCCTGCTATCAAGGGAAGGAGTAGACGTCGCAATTGCGGCCCGCGACCCTGAGAGACTCAATGCAACAGCCAAGGAATTATCTAATGAGACCGGACGAAAGGTCGTGCCTTTGGTAGTAGACACTGGCGATGACAAATCCGTAAAGAAAATGGTGGCGGCTGCGGTAGAAGCCCTGGGGGGGGTAGACATTTTGGTCAACAACGCAGCAATTGTAGGGGGCATAGCTACGCCTCCTAAGCTGAAGAATGTCACTCAAGCCGACTTCTGGTCCGACATGAACGTCAAGGTAATGGGATACCTCCGCTGCGCGCAAGCCGCAGCGCCTTACATGATAGAGCGCAACTGGGGTCGCATCATCAACGTCAGTGGAATGGCAGCGCGACAGAGCGGCAGTACTATCGGGAGCATTAGGAACGTATCGGTTGTCGCACTTACCAAGAATCTTGCTGACGAGCTCGGTGAACACGGCATAAACGTAACAGCAGTTCATCCCGGTGCCACCCGAACAGAACGTACCGCTCCAGAAACAGAAAAGCAGATGGCGAAAAACAATTCGGTAAAGCAGGTGATAGATGCCCACGACATCGCTGCTATAGTAGCATTTCTCGCATCGCCCAAATCAGTAGCTATCAGCGGCGACGTCATAGCTGCTGGCGGCGGTGTAGGGAGATCAATTTATTATTAACCAAGCCTGAAAAAGACACATTAGCACTTTGCGCCTAACAATGAAGGAGTCGATCATGGCCAATACTGAACTTCATTATAAAACGATCACAGATTTGGCAATCCTACTTAAGAAACAGGAAGTCTCTCCTGTTGAGGTCACAGAAACAATCCTTAGCCGTATAGATGATTTGGATTCACGTTACAAGAGTTACGCAACTGTGATGGCAGACCACGCAATGCGAGCAGCGAAGCGTGCCGAGGAGGAAATCCGAAAAGGCCACTACAAGGGACCATTGCATGGAGTCCCAGTAGCAGTCAAGGACCTTTGTTTCACTGATGGTGTAAGAACGATGGGTGGCGCCAAAGTTATGGAAAATCACATTCCAACTTTTGACTCCACAGTAGTCTCCAGATTGTCAGCAGCTGGGAGTGTGCTACTGGGAAAATTAAATCTTACTGAAGGGGCCATGGGAGGATATAATCCCTCATTCGATGTTCCTTTGAACCCATGGAACACCGATCGATGGGCCGGCGCTTCTTCGAGCGGGTCCGGCGTATCAACTGCTCTTGGATTATGCTATGGCTCTCTGGGCAGTGATACTGGTGGTTCGATCCGATTCCCAGCGGCAGCATGTGGGACGGTCGGATTAAAGCCAACCTGGGGAAGAGTAAGCCGATATGGAATATTAGCATTGGCCGAATCACTTGATCACGTCGGCCCACTAACACGAAGTTCGGCTGACGCGGCCATTATGCTAAAGGCGATTGCCGGTCCAGATCTCAATGATCCTACAGCCCTTTCTGCACCAGTGCCCGATATGCTTTCAGATATTGATTCGGGCGTTAAAGGTATCCGCATTGGGTTAGATGAGCAGTACGTTACTGATGGGGTCGATCCGGAGCTGTCGCGGGCAGTTCTAGATGGCGTAAAAATTCTGGAAAGTTTGGGCGCCACTATTGTAGATATAAAGATGCCTGCTGTAGATCGGTACATGCCGTTTTGGCGTACACTTTGCACTGCAGAGGCCCTCGCAGAGCATAAGTCATTCTATCCTTCGCGTCGTGATGACTATGGGCCGTATTTTCGGGAGTGGCTGGATATAGGATCAGGAGTGAGTGGGGTTGATTATGTCGAGGCTAACAATCAACGAAATGAATGCAACGGCCTAATCCGGTTAGCGATGCAGCCGATAGATGTCATCGCGTGTCCGTCTACCATAGAGCCTGCTCACCCAATCACTATAGAGCAGATGTATGGCCCGATAGATAAGAATCGTGATCCGTCCTATCAACGCTTTACAGTTCCATATGACTACAATGGTTATCCTACATTATCCGTGCCATGCGGCTTTAACAGCGAAGGCTTACCTTTAAGCCTGCAGTTCGTCGGGCATCCACTCTCGGAAGCGCTATTGTGTAAGGTGGGGCATGCTTATGAAAGCGCCACGTCATGGTTTCTGATGCACCCTTCATTTTAGCAAACCGGGTAAGTTAAAAAAGTGGTCTCCCTACGACGACATAGGCAGTCAGATCGACTTCAGGTAGACTGGGTTGATATAAAAAATTCTGGGCTAGCAGGGGGAGGTGAAGCGTGACTCAAAAAGCGGATTTGGCAGAGCGGAATAAGCGATTCACAAAGATACGTGAAGCAATGGAAGGGGATTCTCTAGACGCTATAATAGTAGCGGGACACGGCAGTCAGTTTAACCGTGGATACATACGATATGTTTCTGATACACATTTATGGGCAGGCGATTGCCTCGTTCTTATTCCTTTAGCAGGCGACCCGGTACAAGTTTTGGTGACGTATTCCGGAGCATCCAGGCCTGACAAACTCTGGATTGAAGATTTTCGCAAGGCTCCTTATCCACAGGATGAGATAGTCAACGTAATGAAAGCAAAAGGTATCACAAAAGGAAAAGTGGGTATCGTCGGATGGGACAAAGCCATCACGTTTAACGCACACGAAACTTTAAAAAATGCTTTCCAATCAGTAAACTTCGTCAACGCAGACTCTCTATTGGATAGAGTGCGGTGTATAAAGAGCCCTTTGGAGTTACAACAAATTGCTGAACTGATGAAACTCTCTCAGAGAGCGCTGGATCGATTTGTAGAGGTAATAGGTCCGGGTGTTACACAACGTGAAGCAGCCGCTGAGGCGGGCAAGGTAATACGGGCCGGCGGATCCTTTGATGACTACACTTCTATCCATGAAGGCGACTTCACGGGGCTACCTAGGGATATAGCTCTTAAATGTGATGACATGGTTGAATTTCATCTGGAGACCTGCGGGGAGAGCGGGCATTGGTCAGAGATCAATGTTGTCTGTGCATTCCGTGAGCCTACCAACATTGAACAAAAGCTGATAGAGAGCGAAGTTCGCGCGTTTCAAGAGATCCTTAAGATGGCCCAGCCTGGTGTTACACTAGGTGAAATGGAAGATACTTTCCTCAGCGTCATTGTTGAAGATGGATGGAAGCTGGGAGGCCCCGCGTGGCACTACTCTTTCCACGGTCAAGGAATGGACAGCATAGAGTGGCCCTATTTCACACCAATGCTAGAAACTAACAGAGAAGTTCCCGTGGAAGCGGGCATGGTATTCTCATATCATCCTCACAGAGACCCTGTTCCCACCGTGGACCGACCTCCAAAAATCTTTGATGACATCGTAATCACCCCAAATGGAGCCAAGCAATTGAGTAGCGACTGGGACTTAACCTGGCGAATCATGAAGTGATTTAGCCACGCCAGGAATGATCAAAACTAACCCAGCCCTCTGATTACTCCTTAGAGAGAAACAAAAAGATGAGGAGACTTCAATGACGACACTTGTTACGGGAGCAACCGGCTTCGCTGGCATTAATATCGTACGGGCACTCGCAGAAGCAGGGGAACAAGTAGTTGCATTAGACACTGTTGGAGCAAGTGACGAATGCCACCGCTATATAACGGATCTAGAGGAGAAGATTGATTTTGTGGTTGGTGACGTTTTGGACGCAACGCGTACATTAAAAATCGCCAAGGAAACTGGCGCTCAAAGAATCGTCCACGCGGCAGCAATCACCCCTCCGAGAGATGTTGAATTGGCGATGCCATCACACATCATAAATGTGAATTTGATGGGCACCGTAAACATGTTGGATATTGCACGAAAAATTTCAGCGGAACGATTTGTGTTTGTCAGTTCATCCGGTGTCTACGGGGCACCCAAAGACAAC
This sequence comes from Chloroflexota bacterium, assembly GCA_003228195.2. GTDB lineage: Bacteria > Chloroflexota > Dehalococcoidia > Lucifugimonadales > QGNO01 > QGNO01. The sequence continues at coordinate 47,161 of QGNO01000012.1, forward strand.
TCTCAGCCCGTGAAGGAAGAGGCTAATACTCAGCCAGGAAACCTCTACGGCATATGCAAACTTGCTTGTGAACTGCTTATGAATAGATATAAGCAATTATTCGGGCTTTCAACGGTAGTTGGAAGAATGGCAGCAATATATGGCCCAATGGAACGGGTTACGGCCTCTCGAGGCAACCCTTCACTGATATACAAGCTTATGCACGCACATTTAGAAGGTCGTTCTATATCAGTAAGGGGGGGCGATTTTGTAAGTGACTACACGCATGTAACAGACGCGAGCACAATATGGAGAAATCTTGCGCTGGCTGATGAACTGAACCACGACATTTACAACGTATCCTCGGGAGTAGCTTATCCCCTTACTAACGTACTAGAAACCCTTCAGGGCCTGGAGCCGACATTTAACTTCAGTTACCGAGATTCGACCGAAGACGTAGACATAGAAATCCGACCGGAGAGCGAAAGAGGAGCCTTGGATTTAACCCGACCAATAACTGAGTTCGGGTTTTCACCCAAATACAACTTAAGGGACGGGCTAGAAGCCTACTTAAAGTGGGCTCGGGAATACCCAACACTATTCCCATCAACTTAGTGCCGGATTGGTATCATAAAATGACATCCCGCGGCTTGATTCTATGTCTTTATCATATGATCTCCCTTTGATGAATTATATGTGTAATAATGTCGCAAGTTGCAATGAAAATTCCTAGGAGAATTGCTAATGTTGGGGCACGATCGCTCTGAATACTCCCCCATAATCAACCGTCCGGTTATAAAGTGGCCTAACAATGCCCGAGTTGCATTGTGGGTAGCACCAAACGTAGAGTACGTTGACTTTATTCAGCCACCTAACGATGGTGCAGACGGTTATTACCGTGGTGGCCCTGGCCGGGCTCCACTCCCTGACGTAAGGGCATTTGGGAATCATGACTACGGAAATAGAGTGTGTTTCTGGCGTATGCTGGAGGTGTTTGACCAACACAAAATCCGTTGCACGGTTTCCCTTAATGAGGCGGTACTGGAACACTTCCCTGAAATCAAAGATGCCCTCCTGAAAAGGGACTACGACTTCATGTCCCATGGTATATACAACTCTAGATTTCTCAACCATCTCTCAGTTGAAGAAGAGCGCGCATTCTATAAGGACTGTATCGACACTCTTAAGCGCCACACCGGCAAACAGCTCAAGGGGATGCTCACCCCGGCCGTTTCGCCAACTGACGCCACTCCGGACCTTATGGCTGAAGCAGGCCTTATCTACAACGCGGACTGGGGCCATGACGATGAGCCCTTTCCTATGAAGGTTAAAACCGGACGTTTGATATCTATGCCATACAACCTTGATCTAAATGACGGGACCTACAATCGATTCGGCTGCCCGCCCGAATATTGGGCCCAATCCATAAAAGACCAGTTTGATGTTTTATACCGGGAAGGCGCTGATAGAGCCAAGCAACTGTGCGTCTCCCTCCACCCTGCTTTAATGGGAACGCCAAGCCGCATAAAGTACTTGGATGAGGTTTTGGGGTACATGATGTCACATGACGGCGTATGGCAAACAACTGCGGACGAAATCGCAGATTATTACATGGATAATTACTACGACACAATGGTTAGTTATGTTGACGGACTGTCAGCGGGGCAGGCAGCCGAGTAACTGGAGGAAAAATGTCTGGAGAACGAAAGTACGGATATGACCAACCCTATTATGATTGGTCACCTATCTCAACTCGCCCTCGACTGACATGGCCTAATAAAGCTAGATTAGCTTTGTGCGTAATACTAAGCGTCGAACATTACGAATGGGTCGCCACCAATAATTTTGCTGACGGTGGTCTACCCGGCACACTTCCCGAGTACTCACACAAATCCCTCGAACTTCCTGGAGGTGTCAGCAGCTCCGGAAGACCCTACCCCGACGTCATGAGTTATGGCCAAAGGGAATATGGCAAACGAGTAGGCATCTTCCGCGTGATGGATATCCTGGACAAATACGAAATCAAAGCTACGGTTGCAATTGATGCCTCTACAGCATCTAACTATCCATTCCTTATCAAGCAATTCCAACAAAGAGGCTACGAAATAATGGCCCACGGGATAGCAGTTAACCAGATGATATCCAGCAAAATGACTCAAGATGAGGAAAGGAACCATATACGATTATCAATA
>QGNO01000013.1 GCA_003228195.2 Chloroflexota bacterium
AATATGATTAATTCTCATAAAGCATGGACTCATGATTGGCGCGAGTAGAATAAGTTAATGCATATGGGTTATCGGTCCCAGAGATAGGAGGAGCAGCATGAACTTGGACATCAATGGCAAAGTAGGCTTAGTGACTGGAGGCAGTAGAGGCATAGGTCGTGCTACAGCATTGGCACTCGCCAACGAGGGCGCATCAGTAGGCATATGTGCAAGGGGAGAAGTAGATTTAACTAAGCAGCTTGAAGATCTAGCAATGATTAACCCCAGCGTGTGGGGCTCAATCGCGGATGTCACTGATCGCGGTGACATTGAGCGCTTTGTGGCAGACTCGGTGGAAAACCTTGGTGGCATAGACTTGCTTGTATGTAACGCTGGAGGCTCACACGGCCAATCGACCCTCGCAGCAACGGACGAAGAGTGGGCTGCTACCTTAGATCTGAATTTACTCCATTCAGTAAGGACTATACGGGCAGTGGTTCCTCATATGACTGAGCGGGGTGGGGGCGCAATTGTCATTGTGTCATCTATATCAGGTTGGAAACCTGGTCCAAGGGGTCAATATGGAAGCGCGAAGGCTGCAGAAATATTCTTGGCAGGCACTCTTGCTTGGGAACTAGCCGAAAGCAACATCCGTGTCAACACGGTTTCTCCTGGGTCAATCATGTTTGCTGGTGGCAACTGGGAAAGATTCAAAAATGACAATCCAGCCGAATTCGACAGGTGGATGGAAAAGGATCTCCCGTCCCATCGATTGGGAACCGATGAAGAAGTGGCAGATGCAATTGTTTACCTCTTATCGAAACGGGCAGGGTGGATAAATGGGGCGAATATACCTGTTGATGGCGGGCAGGGCCGCCCCTCAGCTCGCTGGTTTGATGGTCAAAGTTTCTGACAGAGAACACACCTATCAAAGAACTTTAGAATAACTCTCATAAAATAGAGCAGAATACCTTTTAGACGATAGTCCGCAGGACGGCTACTACCCTGCCTTGGATTTCAAGATTTTCTGGGGAGACAAACAACGGAGCCATTTGTACGTTAGCGGGTTGTAATCTAATGACCGAACCCTCGTTGTATATCCTCTTCAGCGTAGCTTCGTTTTCTTCTCTTAACCAAGCAACCGCCATTTCACCGTCATTTACACTAGTGGTTGGTTGAATTACAACCAAATCACCATCATCAACGAGGGCGTCAATCATCGAATGTCCCCTAACCCGTAACGCGTAGAGATCAGTGGTTCCCCTTAACCGGATTCCCGACAGCATGGCAGTAGGTAGTTCTACCTGATCGTAAGCGTCCTCTTTGGTTAGACCCTCTGAGCTGGGCAGCGTCAGCGGTTCGCCGGCTGCTACGAAGCCTAGTAAGGGGATCATATTCCGTGGGAATCCTTCCTTGTTGCCAGCAAGGCCTATTCCCCTTGAAACATCGGGAGATCGCCTAATATGGCCTTTCTGAGTAAGGATTCTCAAATTGTAGTCGACCACAGACGTTGAACTGATTTCACATCCGAATTGAATGTCTCTAACCGTTGGAGGGTACGCATTCGTATTTATGAAATTCTCAACGAATCTAAGAATACGGTTTTGTTTGATCGATAATTGTTTTGATGGGTTAGAGTAGTTCAATTGCTTGCCTTTAATGTAGTACAAATGTTCTATTCACTGTAACTAATATACTAATCACCCATGCCACTTGTCAAATTGAGCCTGATGGAGATATGTAATTAACGGGCGGCTTTAATCATATCTGCCGCTCGCTCACCAATCATCAATGTTGTTGCATTGGTGTTAGCTCTAATCACGTCCGGCATAATCGACGCATCTACAACGCGCAGACCTTCCATTCCGTGTACTTTGCAGAACTGATCTACCACAGCCAATTCATCGGAAGGGGGGCCCATTTTACAAGTGCCAGCCTGGTGGTAGCTCGTAGAGCCAGTTCTCAGGAGCCAGTCATCCAAAGAATCGTCACTTAAAAGTTCATCATCCGTTGGGGTAATTCGGTGTTTTAGTAACTGAGATACCTTAGGCCGCCCACCCAACTCTAAACAGGTACGTACCGCTTCCCTAACTCTCATTAAATCAAAAGGATCCTCCATGTACCTAAAATCCATTTGAGGCGGTGTGCTAATGTCGGGGCTAGTTATGCGGAGCGAACCGGAACTTTTGGCCAAGTACAATATGACTGAAAAGCCAACACCTATCGGAGTCATAGGACCACTGGTGTTAAGGTCCACAACAAACGAGACTGGTGTGATTACGATGTCGTTACGCAATGTTGAACCAGTCGCGGTATAACTAACCTGGTTCTGTTGCCTTGGAGCGTGTGGATCCAGGGTCAGGTTTTCGTTAGGTTGGTAAGCAATAGTGGGAAATTGGATGTGATCTCGGAGGTTTTCACCAACGCCGGCCAGCGGATGCAAAACATTCACTCCTTGTTTCCTGAGTTGGTCAGGTGGGCCGACTCCAGAAACCATTAGAAGTTGTGGAGATGCAATGGCACCAGCGGAGATGATAGTCTCCCCAGCTTCGAATGTCAGTTTTTGACCATTCTGTTGAGCCTCTACTCCCACCGCTCTTTTACCATCAAATTTAATCCTAGTCACTATCGTTTCAGAAAGAATCGTTACATTTTTCCGCTCACGGATTGGATTTATATACGAAAGGAGTGTGCCTTGCCTAACGCCTTCAATTTCATTATGTGTCCGTGGAGCCGCGCCTGTGTATAGTGGATGGTTAACATCCTCATGCTCTGGAAACCCTAAATCCAAAAAAGCCTCGAAGCCAGCTGCTTGAAAAGGAAGCCAGTCCCTCTTCATGTGGCGCCTCACTCTTATCGGACCTTCGGTTCCGTGAAATGCGCTCTTAATATCGTCTTGTCTTTCCAGCTTGATAAAATATGGTAGAACCTTATTGAATGCCCATTCTGTATTACCTAAAGATGCCCAATTATCGTAATCTTCCGGCACCCCCCTATAAAACATCGGTCCAGGACCGTTGTGAGACGTGCATCCTCCCATTACCCGAGCTCTTGGGACTGACATATGAGCCTTTCTCTTGGATGCTATGCCAATATAGCCCCAGTCGTAAGTTGCATCTTTCCTGAAAGCAAACTGGGTATTACTGAATTTCAGTTCGTCTGGGAGTGACTCGAAAGTCAGAAAATCAGGACCGGCCTCAATTAAGAGTACGGAAATTGCTGGAGATTCTGATAGTCTGTTTGCTAGTACTCCACCGGCTGAGCCTGATCCAACAATGATGAAGTCGTAACTCTTTCGAATCATTGAAATTGATCAGACTAATCTACTGACCTGAGTTGCCAGTCTCGATTTACGCCTCGCGGCGTTGTTGGGGTGGAGCGACCCCTTCTTAACAGCCTTGTCTAGCACCGATGCAGCTTCGGCATTAGCGGTATTAGCCGCTTCCATATCCCCTGAAGCGATTGCTTTTCGCGTACGCGAAACAATGCTCTTTGCTAAACTCCTAGTAGCCTTATTCCTCTCTGCTTTTTTTACAGAGGTTCGTCTTGCTTTTTCACTTGGCATGTCTATCCATCCTACATAGTTTTGGTTTCAGATTTTGGTACTCTTGGACTAGGCTGGTTATGAGTGTTAATCCTACTTACGTTGATTATCCCTTTTACTTCTTCCAGCTTTGCGAAAAGCCTACCAAGTTGATTTACATCAGTAGTAAACACTGTTAAGTCCATTATAGCAATACCCTCTTGCGGATCCCTAGTCTTCAACGAGGCGATATTTACTCGTTCCTCGGATACATGTGTGGTTACATCTCGCAACAATCCGACTCTGTCCCAGGCTTCAAGTATCAAATATACTGGGTATAGATTCTTACGTGCTCCCCAATTGACCTGGATGAATCTCTGAGGTCCGTCTTCATCGAAATTGGTTTTGCATTCTGCACGGTGGATTGATACGCCTTCGTTCCTAGTTATGTATCCTATTATATCGTCCCCTGGCAACGGGGAGCAGCATTTTGCTACCACAGTAACCAAGTCCCCTACCCCGACAACCTCTATTCCTGAATACAACCCTGTACCGGTATCTTGTCTTTCCAATTGGGTGCCTTCGACTGGTTCAATTGTGTTAAGGCGAGCCAAGACGTCATTCGGAGGGACATTTCCACTGCCGAATTCATAAAACAACTCTTCAGCCGAATTCATGTTAAACAACCTAGTGACTTGTTCGATCGTAGGAGTAAGATCCAGGCGGCGTAGTTCACGGGAAAGCAGTTCCTTCCCCCGTTGAACATTTTCACTCCTCTCGCGACGTCGGAACCATAACCGAATTCTCTGTCGTGCTGCTGCACTTCTCACATACCCTGCGTGAAGATTCAACCAATCCAGGCTAGGCCCTCTTGGAACCTTGCTGGTGATGATTTCGACTGTGTCACCATTTTCCAACGCGGTATTCAAGGCTGTCAATTTGCCGTTTATTTTTGCGCCAATACATCTGTGTCCCAATTCGGTATGTACTCTGTATGCAAAATCGATGGACGTCGATCCTACTGGTAATTCCTTTACGTCCCCTTTTGGGGTATAAACGAATACTTGATCGTGCAAAAGATCGGTCTTGACGTTTTCAATGAATTCTTCCGGGCCACTTACCTCACGTTGCCAATCAAGGAGTTGCCTAACCCAGTTCATATTTGCTTCGAAAGGTGACGCTTTTTCCTGGCCTTCTTTGTAAAGCCAATGGGATGCTACTCCATACTCAGCTATTCTATGCATCTCGTGAGTTCGTATCTGAACCTCCAAAGGTGTAGCGGCAGGCCCAACTACAGTTGTGTGCAACGATTGATATAGATTTTCTTTTGGCTTCGCAACGTAGTCGTCAAAATGAGTCGGGAGTGGAGTCCATAAGCTGTGAAGTACTCCTAGTGCTGTGTAACAGTGGTCTTTATGATCTACCAGTACCCTTAACGCAAAAAGGTCGTAAATATCGTTGAAATCCTTGTTTTGTAATGCATAGGATTGGATTTTTTGATGAATGCTGTATAGGTGCTTGGCTCGACCAGTAACTTTTGCTTCTATCCCATGTTCCCTTAGTTCTGCAGCCAGCGTATTCGCTACTTGAGTAATATAGCGTTCCCTGTCGCCTCTTCCCTTAGCTACTAAACTCGCCACTTCTCTATAATTTTTCGGGTCCAATTCTTTGAAAGCGATATCTTCAAGTCTGTACTTGATATCCCACATGCCTAATCTGTGTGCCAACGGGGCGTATATATCCATTGTTTCCTGGGCTACGGATATCCGCCGGTTCTTAGGCAAGTATCTTAGAGTGCGCATATTATGAAGGCGGTCGGCTAGTTTGATCAATATGACACGCAAATCCTGGGCCATTGCCACGAGCAATTTACGCAAATCCTCCGCCTGCTCAGCGTGTTCCGTATGTGTCAGCTCAGTCTTGCGATCCTCTATGGTAATCTGGTCGAGCCGATTCAATTTTGTGACTCCGTCTACCAGCCTTGTTACATCTGGACCAAAGGCCGCCTCGAGCTCTTCATTGGTTACATCGCAATCCTCTATAACATCGTGCAGCAACGCAGCAGCTATAGTTGTCGAGTCCATACGTAATTGAGCAAGATACAGCGCTGTTTCTACGGGGTGGTTTATAAAAGGCTCGCCAGACAAGCGTACCTGTCCCTCATGGGCTGTTTCAGCAAAATGATAAGCCCGTCGGATAAAATTCACTCGTTCGGTTGGTAGATAATCTTCGATTACCTGAATTACATTCTTCAGTTGAGTATCCCCTCTAAGGCCCAAACCTTGGACCTGTACATCGTTCCTACGAAGTATAACCCACTGCGCTTGGGGTAACAAAATTCCTTCTAGGCCAAGACGATCTTTACTAAGAGACAGCCCTAAGGTATTCTTGACGCGATTATCAGGAGACTAAGTAATTGTACAAAGCGCCTAGGGGCACCTCAGATCAACTCCCAAGCGAACAAAAGTATTGGTCCTACGTCCAAGATGTTATCGAATCTGTATGTATGACGTATGGTTTCGACAGGATAAATACTCCCATTTTCGAATCAACTGCATTATTTGCACGAACCGTGGGAGATCAAACTGACGTAGTACAAAAGGAAATGTACACATTCGATGATAGAGGTGGGGAGTCACTAACACTTCGACCGGAGGGCACGGCCCCTGTTTGCAGAGCATATTTGGAACACGGCATGCACGTTTTGCCACAACCGGTCAGGGTGTTCTATTTTTGTCCTATCTTCAGATATGAACGACCTCAGGCAGGGAGATTTAGGCAACATAACCAGTTTGGCGTCGAAGCGATCGGCGATCCGGATCCGTTGGTTGATGCCGAAGTTATTCAACTGGGATGGGACATGACGACACAACTGGGTCTCAAGAAAATGAATCTTGTAATTAACTCCATTGGTGACAGCGAATGTAGGCCGGCATATTTGGAAGCTTTGAAATCATATTACGCCGGGCGATTAGATGAACTTTGCAAAGATTGCCACTCCCGTTTTGAAAGAAATCCATTAAGATTGTTGGATTGTAAAGAGGAGTCCTGCGCCCCATTTATAGCAGGGGCGCCCGAATCAGTACAATACCTTTGCGAAAATTGTAAGGATCACTGGGACAAACTACGCCGCTATCTCAAGAGTTCAGGCCTTGAGTATGTGGAGGATCATCGACTGGTTAGGGGTTTGGACTACTACACACGGACGGTTTTTGAAATCAAGCCGCAGGGGGGAGGATCACAAAGCACCGTCTTGGGTGGCGGTAGGTATGATGGCCTCATTCAACAATTAGGTGGACCAGTGACACCAGGGGTAGGATTTGGTTGTGGAGTGGAGAGACTAATAGCTAACCTCAAAGAACAGACGGCGCTGGTTAAAGATCATAGAATGAGGAAAATCGTAGTTGCTTGCTTGGGAGACGAAGCTGTTGAGGCCGGCATTCTGATAGCTAATGAGCTCAGAGGTAGTGGTATTTCGTCGGTGATGGCACCAAGAAGCCGAAGTCTGAAATCCCAAATGCGATATGCATCAAATTTAAACGCCCGTTTCACTATAATAATTGGTCAGGACGAGATCGTTAATCAAACTGTATTGTTAAGAGACATGGACGAAGGATCCCAGAAAGAGACACACGTTTCAGAAATCACGAATATGATTTCAAGTATGGTAGCACTTTAGAAAACTAGATCCAAGAAAACCTCTATGCCATCCACTGTGGTAAACCTAGGCGTGGTCGGGTGTTTCTTCCCACTCAAATAGAATTCTATTGGCTTATTTATGTAGAATCGAGATACAGCCCCAATTGTAAGTTTGTATTTGCCATCTTCACCGATTAAAGCTGACATCCACAGATCATCTTGCTCTGATCCATAGACCCTTGCCCAAATGCGCTCGCCTTTCGAGACGGGTAAACCACCTGATCGCGCTACGCCACTAAATATGATGGGTTGTGGTGGCGGGGATAACGATGTTGGCACTAGAGCAGGTCGCAATTCCTTGTCAGCCGTTCGCATATAACCTTCTTTAATCGTAGTTAGGTCGCTCTTAAATTTGTCAGAAACTAAGGCGTACCCCGAATTACCAGGGGCAATGTTGAGGCTGTGAAGGAAGGATCCACCCACATTAATCCCCACCACATCACCTTCCCTATTTACAACTGGGCCTCCTACAACTCCCTGTTCAATCTCGATATCAAACTGTATGAATCTTAATCCAATAGCGTACTCATTCTTGATACCGGTAACCTGCGCCTGACCTATGAATGGCAAGCCAGCGGCGTCCTTCATATATCCGAAAGATAATACTTCCGTGCCTTCCTTAATACCGGATGAGCTTCCGATAGATAAGCTAGGTATTCCCAAGCCACTCACTTCTACAAGTGCCAGATTTTTAGAATCGTCCCTACCTACAATCCAACCATCTGTTTGAGTTCCATCCGAAGTTTCGACTACTACTTTAGGGCTAATTCCTAGACCCCTACTGGCGGTTAAGACATACCCAGAAGGATTTGTTAGGTAAACACCTGAGGTCTGAGTAGTGCCTGATATAACCTTAACCACCGATTTCCGTACTTGTGGAATGATTGTATCCAAGCGAGGTGTCGGTGTCGGAGTAGGCGTAGAGGTCGAAGTTGGGGTAGCCGTTGGAGCCGGCGTGGCAGTTGGGGTAGCCGTAGGCATTGGAACGGCGGTAGGCGTGGGTGTAGAAACCGCAGTAGGTGTCGGGACAAGTGTAGGTGCCGTTGTTGGAGTTGGTTCAGGTATAGATGTTGCGGTAGGGATAGGAGTAGGAGATATCTGTTGGCCGCAACTAACCAAGGTTAATACGACAACAAACAGCACAACCGTTAGCACCAATCTTCGAGAAGGACTCATTCGACCCCCTAGAACCATCACAATTGACTTAGGACAAATTGCATTTAAGGTATATTATATACGTATATTCCATATCCAAACAGGTTAAACGCCTTTGATTCTCAAATGTTTCCAATTGGGGCTTAGAGAACCTGTGATAAGTAAAGGTCTTCATGTTTGATAGATTATCTGAAATGCGTCGAAGAATTAAAGAAATTGACGACTTAATGTCGGATTCGCAAATTGCCACTGACACTCACCAATTAATTGTTCTGAACAAGGAAAGAGCCTCTCTTATTCCTGTTGTAGTTACCTATACACAGTATGAAAAACAGCTAGAAGCTATAGAGGAAGCCAGAGTTATCATAAACGAAGCTACTGACCAAGATCTTATTGAACTTGCCAAAGATGAAGTCGGGGTTTTGGAGCAGAAACAGATTGACTTGGAAGAAGAATTACGAAAAGCAATGCTCCCGAAGAATCCCGCAGACTCTCGCGACGTGTTTGTTGAGATAAGAGCCGGTGCCGGCGGAGATGAGGCATCCATGTTCGCTGCCGAGCTTTACCGAATGTATTCTCGTTATGCTCAATTGAGGGGATGGCATCTTGACCTAGTAGATACCCATGACTCAGGGGTGGGGGGATTGAAGGAAGTTATATTTGAGATAAAAGGTGAGGACGTATACAGCCGCCTAAAGTTTGAAAGTGGGGCCCACAGGGTACAACGGGTGCCCACTACGGAATCTTCGGGGCGCCTCCACACTTCAACGGCCACCGTGGCTATCTTGCCAAAAGCAGAGGAAGTTGATTTTCAGATAAAAGCGGAAGATTTGAAAATTGACGTCTTCCATTCTGGGGGGGCTGGAGGTCAAAATGTAAACAAAGTGGCTACCGCCATCCGAATTACACATGTTCCGACTGGCATAGTGGCTGTTTGTCAAGATGAGCGATCCCAATTGAGAAACAAGGATAAAGCTATGAATGTCCTGCGGGCTCGGCTGTATGACAAGGCCCACAGAGAGCATCAAGAAACTTTAAGCCGGGAACGCAAAATTAAAGTCGGAACGGGTGAGAGGTCAGAAAAAATCCGTACGTACAATTTTCCGCAGGATAGGATAACTGACCACAGAATAAATAAAAGCTTCCATAATATTCAGTCGATTCTTTCCGGCAATATCGACAAAATAATTGACCTCATTAACGAAGATGAGCAAAAGCAGCAACTTCACACTGCCTAATTCGACCATGAGGATTGTTGATAAATTACTGCATGTCGAAAAATCATTACAGTCGTATGGAATTACTGAGAGTCACATTGAAGCCAGTCTACTTGCTGCAACAGCTCTTGGGGAAAGTCGTGCTGACCTATACGCAAACCTATATGACGAAATTCCGGAAAAGGCACTCCTGGCGCTGGATGGGTTTGTCGAAAGGCGATTACAAAGAGAGCCATTGGCCTACATCTTGCAAAACCGAGAATTCTACGGGCTGCAGTTAGGCGTGCGCCATGGAGTATTCATTCCAAGGCCCGAGACTGAATTACTTGTTGACTTGGCAATTCAGCGAATTCAAAATAGGCCTGCTCAACCCACTCCAGCCGTTGTAGAAGTTGGAACTGGCTGTGGCGCTATAAGTATTGCAATCGCTTCAAATGTGAGTGGCGTCAGCTTATATGCTACGGACATATCAAATGTTGCGTTGTCACTCGCTAAAACAAATGCCGACACGCACGATGTAGGGGAATTTGTGCACTTAGTTAAAAGTGATTTGCTCACCTGTTTTATTGGCACCATAGATATATTGATTGCAAATCTACCGTACTTAGAATCCTCACGAATCCCTACTTTGGCTCCAGAGATTTTTTTGCACGAGCCGATAGAAGCACTGGATGGCGGGCTCGATGGTTGTAGGTTGATAAACCAATTGTTAAGTCAGGCAAGTAATCTACTAGCAAGCGACGCTACAATATTACTCGAAATGGACCCAGAGCAATTCACAGTTATAGTGGAACACGCAAAAACTATTTGGCCAACAGCCGAGTTCACCCGACATTACGATCTTTCTCAAACAGATCGAATATTGGAGATTTGTCTCAACTCTTGATCAGATCTCCAATATAACCTTTAGAACATTGTCATCCTTGTCACTATAAAGCTCAAAAGCTTTCTGAGCTTCCACGAATGGGAAGCTATGGGTCACAAGGTGGTCAAGATTCAGTCGCTTCTGATCAACCAAGTCAACACAGTGTTTAATATGACTTGTTGGGTCATTGGGTGGTCTAGAGCTAATTGTAGGTAATATTGTGGCAAGACTACTCATCATAACGTCGTAATTTATAGGCAATACATCTTCATAATGAGGTTGTCCGAATAGTACGGCTGTTCCCATTTTTCTAATAATGCTGAACATTTGGTTTATTGTCTCTGCAGTCCCTGCAGCCTCAATTACTACATCAGCAAGGTGTCCATCGGTAAGTTCAAGGATAGCTTTAATGACGTCAGTTTTTGAGGAATCTATGATATCGGTGGCTCCAAGCTTTTTGGATACCCGTAAGCGATACTCCAACAAATCAACCGCGATTATCTGCTTAGCTCCTAGTTGATTCATCCAGTAGGTGAAATTCAACCCAATCGGACCTTGCCCAATTACTACTACGCGTTTGCCAACTACGGATCCCAGCCGATCGGCCGAATACATAACAGTTCCCATGTGTTGACACATAACCCAATTAGACAAATCACCGTAGGAAGGAATCGGAATTATCCTTTCCGGTGGCTCAGCCAAATATTCGACCAGCCCCGCACTGGTAGATGGCAAGACTATCACCCTCTGGCCTACATCAAGTGAGTCGTTTCTACTTTCGACAATGACTCCCGCGCATTCGTGGCAAGGTCGCCCGATTTCCAGAGGATAATCTTCCTCCGGCAAAGCTCTATCAAAGATCCGAAGGTCGCTACCACACACTGATAAGCGTTCGAGTTTAATTAAGACTTGACCATCAAGGACTTCAGGAATAGGTACCTCTTGTTCGTCAAACCTCCTTGGGCCGACTACCCGCATGGATCGCATATTGGAACTCCTGATACTTAATTTATGGAGACAACTGCCATATCGCATTATATACACAAAACGTTTGAAGGTAGATGATTAATTGGCTCACTTAATACCACAAGTTTGTTGATTCGATTTGCCCTCTAGGCTATAGTCACAGAAATGAGAAGGTGACGGAGGATAAAATGAACAAAGAAGCGGTAGGGAAAATTGTGACCGTGCTCGGACTAGTCGAGCCAGAGGCCGTGGGGCCAACTATGATGCATGAGCATATTTTCATCGACTTTTGGCGTGATAAGGCACTTGGTTTCAACGCACCAGTAACAGATGTAGACCTTTGGGATCAAAAACTCACCTTGGAAAATTTGCATTTGGCACGCGACCGAAAGCACGTGAAAGATAACTATATGCTCACAGATGAGAATCGTGGAATCAAGGAGTTGAATTATTTCCTCAACGCTGGCGGTTCTACAGTGGTCGACGTCACTAGTATAGGCTTAGGTAGAGATCCAAAGGCACTCCAACGGGTATCGCTTGCCACAGGTCTGAACATTGTTATGGGCGCTGGTTGGTATCAAAAATTTTACCATCCCTCGGACATGGACACAAAGACAGTCGAAGAATTAACTGAGGTTATTGTTGCAGATGTAACAGAGGGAGTCGATGGGAGTAAAGTAAGGTCTGGCATAATAGGTGAAGTAGGAATCAATGGTGCCCCCCTTACGGACAATGAAGTGAAAAGCGTGCGCGCTTCTGCTCGGGCTAGCCGGCAAACTGGAACAGCGATATCATTCCATAATGGAGGCACCGGGCGGGAAAAACTCGAGGTCGCGGGCATCGTGGGGGAGGAAGGGGCAGACCTAAATCGGGTTGTATTCGGTCATAGCAATACAAACGCTGGAGATGTGTCACTTTTATTAGAACTGCTTGATTTAGGAACATATATACAATTTGACACTTTAGGCAGGGTAGGGGCACCAATGGCAAGATACCCAAACGCCCACGACACAGGCGCCAATCGCATGTTTCAGTCAGCTAATGACGTTTTAGTCGCTGAAGCAATCCCCCAGTTGATTGAAGCTGGATTTGAGGATCGTATTTTGCTTTCCCAGGATGTCTGTATGAAGATGCATTTGAAGGCGTATGGGGGGACTGGCTACTCGTATGTTATGGAGAAATTCACACCATACCTGCGATACCTTGGAGTAACCGATGCCCAGGTAGACAAAATGTTAACTTATAACCCCAGGCGAGTACTAACTCGTGTGGCTCCAATGTAACCGTCGAACACTTTGAGGAGGCCTAAGAAGCAAGGGCCTAAAAGTGGAGTAAGTATGAAGGACCTCAGAGAGAGTGGTCCATCGAATGTTGCCTGAATGGCTAAACTGGCAAGAAATGAGTGCCTAAAGCAACGTCAGACATAAGTGCGGCCCCGAATATGATGCTCAGTGCGCCTGCCACACCGGAAACAACCTCATTGACCCGTTTATAGGATCCTGATATTGCAAAAGGGATACCGAGCATAACAGTGATCAACGCCATTGAAAGTATTGTCCCCAATCCAAATAGTGCAATGTAACCCACGCCCACAAGACTAGAGGAGATCGTTGGCAGGAAAGCCAACATTACCGCAGCGCTCCCCGCTAGGCCGTGCATGATGCCTATGAAATAGGATTTTGTTCGAAAAAATGGCTTGCCAGGCCGGAAGAATCCATGCGCTTTTTCTACCGTAGAATCCGCTTCGGAATTGTGCGTAGCATGTATGTGTACATGCTTGCTTCCATCGTGTTCATGATCGTGCAAGTGTAACGTGCCATTTCGAATACCCCAATAAACCTGTATACCCAGGAATACCAACATGACGCCCACGCCAAATTCAAAAATTGGTGCGATTCCCTCGTAAACGTCAAGTACCCGTTCCTTGAATAGCAAAATTATTATGGCGATGCCAAGCAGAGGAGTTGTGTGCCCTAAACCCCAAGAGACTCCTACCCAAATCCCTTTCCATGCATTCTTATATTCGGTGGCTATCGCCGATATCGCAACTACATGGTCAGCATCGGTAGCATGCTTAAGACCCAATAGGAATCCCATTACAAGAGCTGCCATTGGTGCAATGTGAGTGTCTATGCTGTTACCCCTTGCGGCATTAGCTTGCGCCGGTGGGTTTCACAGATCGAAATCAGCAAGAAAATAGGGGGGGGAAGTAGAACAATACTTGATGTCTGTAAAAGCATTGAACTTGAATCTCTAATTATAGCTCTTTAATGGCAGCCGCAAGGTCAAATGCTGCCTGTTTTGCGTCAGCAAACAACATCAAGCAATTTTCCGCAGCGAACAAAGGATTGGGTATACCCGCAAAGCCAGGGCTGAGACTTCGCTTGATCACCACTACAGTCCTGGCATGGTCTACATCAAGGATCGGCATTCCAGCTATTGGATTTCCAGGGTCATCATTATCCCGAGCCACGGGATTTACTACGTCGTTGGCCCCAATGACTAAGACCACATCTGTCTGTTCGAAGGTAGGATTGATATCGTCCATTTCTCTTAATTTCTCGTAAGGAATATTGACCTCGGCAAGGAGAACATTCATATGACCAGGCATCCGCCCAGCGACTGGATGTATTGCAAATTCAACCTCGACTCCCTTGGTCTCCAACAGGCTAGTAAAATCTCTTACTGCAAACTGTGCTTGGGCTACGGCCATACCATACCCAGGCACTATAACAACCCTACGTGCATCCTCCAGAAGCATGGCTACTTCATCGGCTGATGTAGATTTCACCTTTCCTTCATATACCTCATTGTCTTGCGTTGGGGAGGTTGCCACTGCTCCAACTCCGGCCAAAAGCACATTAATAAGTGAGCGATTCATAGCCTTACACATTATCCTTGTCAATATGATCCCAGCTGCTCCAACTAAAGCTCCAGCTATGATTAACATGTTGTTTTGAAGAACAAAACCAGTGGCTGAAGCCGCCAATCCAGAGTATGAGTTCAATAGAGATATAACTACTGGCATATCGGCACCCCCGATCGGAATTACCAAAGTTATTCCGAACAGAGCAGCAACGCCTACAAGTATCCAGAATGGAAGGCTGTTCGATGAATCCAATACAAGCCACACTATAAGACCTATGCTAATCAATCCAAGTGTTATGTTTAGAATATGGCGCCCCGGCATCAAGACCGGTGACTCTGTAATTAAGCCTTGCAATTTCCCAAACGCCACTAGGCTTCCCAATAATGTAATCGAACCAATTAGAGCTGAAATCCCCGACGCCATTGTAAATTGAAGACCCAGTGAATTCGTACCGGTCAATTCCTGTTCGAGAGCTGCCCCTGCGACTAGCATTGATGCAGCTCCACCAAGGCCATTGAACAGTGCGACAAGCTGTGGCATTGATGTCATTGCTATTCTGAAGGCGAACGCTGCCCCAAGAACCGTTCCAATCAGCAGTCCCATGACAATGAATTCGAATCGCACTATGTTTTGATCAAATAGAGTTACAACTATTGCGATGAGCATACCCGAGGCACCCATCAAATTGCCACGTACGGCAGTTCTCGGATGGGAAAGGCCCTTTAATCCTAAAATGAAAAGGACTACAGCTACAAGATAAACAAAGTTTACGATGCTTAAATCTATGACCATATTCAGCTTTTCCTTCGAAACATCTGCAACATTCGATGTGTCACAAGAAATCCGCCAACCACATTAGTTGTGGCCAGCGCGACTGCTGTAACTCCTAATATTCTCGCGAGGATCGGTTCATTCACCCCGGCCGCTACCAAAGCGCCTATTAGGGTGACTCCTGAAAAAGCATTCGCCCCAGACATTAGGGGAGTATGAAGGAGAGGTGGTACTTTCGTGATGACTTCAAATCCAACGAACACTGCTAGCACAAATATAGTTAATCCAGCTATGAATATCTCCACTTAACAGAAATCCCCCTTGTCCTTGGTGCGGCTTGTCATATAAGTCTATGAGGCAAGTAACTCAGCGACTCTTCCATTAACTACTTTCCCATCCTTAGTAAGTAGGCTCTCTTGAATTATCTGGTCGGACATATCGATGTTTAAGCTGCTTTCTTTTACCATGTTTCTCAAGAAAGCCAATTGGTTACGCGCGTACATTTGGCTAGCATGGTACGGTATGCTCGATGCCAAGTTTACAGGGCCAATGACACTGACGTTAAACTCCTCAACTTCCTCTCCCGCTTTGGTCAGCTCGCAATTTCCTCCGGTCTCCGCTGCCAGATCGACAATTATGGACCCGGATTTCATTTGCTTAACCATTTCGGTAGTGATTAGTACAGGGGCCGGCTTCCCCGGGATAGCGGCAGTAGTTATGACTACATCGCTCTCGGAAACCACCGCTGTCAATAACTTACGCTGGAGATCATAAAATTCCTCTCCCATAGCCTGTGCATATCCGCCTGCCTCCTCCGAATCCACGATTTCCAACTCGATCTCAATAAACGTAGCACCTAGACTTTCAACTTGATCTTTCACCGCTGGCCTAACATCATATCCAGAAACCACCGCACCTAGCCTATTCGCGGTTGCAATTGCCTGTAGTCCAGCAACACCCGCACCGATTACAAATACCTTAGCGGGGGTTATGGTACCCGCAGCAGTCATAAGCATCGGAAACATTTTTGGTAACTTGTCAGCAGCCATAAGGACAGATTTATACCCTGTGATGGTTGCCTGGGACGTTAGTGCGTCCATACTTTGGGCACGGCTAATGCGAGGGACCAGCTCCAACGCGAAACTCGTGGCCCCAGTTTTGGAAATAAGGTTTGCTACTTGCGGGGAACCTAGCGGATCAAACAATCCAATGACTGTGTGATTTTGCTTCATCAGAGAGATTTCGGTCTCCCCAACCTCAGACGCCCTAACTTTGAGAACTATATCCGACGCTGAATACACTTCTGCGGTCGTTTTTAGTATTTGCGCTTGAACGCCCTGAAATTCGGCATCAGAATAGCCCGCAGACTCGCCAGCACCTGACTCGACTACGACATCCAATCCCAACCGAGACAACATTGGGACAACATTGGGGACTAGCGCAACTCTCTTTTCGCCCTGAAGCGATTCTTTAGGAATTCCAACTTTCATAGAATTATTTCACTAAATGATTTTGCCAGTAAATACACAGTAACCCAGGGTGCTCATCAATGTAAGCCGACGGGTACCCTGGGCTTCTGAACGTAAGAAGCTGTTACCGATCCTATGATTCATCATTAATGATGAATCATAGGCCAGTCTGTTTTAGGCTTTGCCTATCTTGAACATTTTTGTGCTACACGTTGGACAACTCCCCTGTGTAGCAGGACGCCCATTCTTCATTGTTATGGACTCCGCACCTTGAATCTCTCTAGAAGCTCTACATTTTACACAATAACCCTGCATTTGATTCCTCCAATTCAGGAATTTTCCTCCTTTTTATACCAGAGATTGCCATATTTAGCTAGTCATTTGGTTGAAAATATCGTAAATTTCTTTCGAATTGCCCTCTTATTAACCTTTTTAACCTTTTTTATGAAAACGATACGGGTAGGGCTGTGGAATCCATCTTTAATTTATCGCCTCGAGACATTGATGACACAAGTAACTTCCATAGTTTTTGTCTATGCCTCAGGCGTGTGCGCTTTTAAGCTATAGACACACTAGGTACCAAAAAACATATACTGAGGAAAACTTGTAAGCAGGGAGACGTCTGTGGCTGACTACGATGTTGCAATAATTGGTTCGGGCCCAGGTGGGTACGTCGCCGGGATTAGAGCCGGCCAACTAGGGCTGAAAGCGGCTGTTATAGAAAGGGACAGTACATTGGGAGGAGTCTGCCTGAATTGGGGCTGCATCCCTAGCAAGGCATTGCTAAAGAACGCTGAAGTGCTTGAGTTGTTTCAACAAGCGGATGCTTTTGGTATTAGCATTGAGAACCTCAAGCCAGATTTTGGCAAGGCAGTAGACAGAAGTCGAGCAGTGGTCGCCACTCTTACCAGAGGAGTCGCGGGCCTCCTTAAAAAGAATAATGTAGATCACATTCAAGGAACGGCGAAGTTTATTGATACCAAAACCTTAGAGATCGGACCAGGCGGACGCAAGGTGACGGCTGACAACATAATTATCGCTAGTGGCGCAAGGGCAAAATCAATTCCGGGTTTGGAAATCGATAAGGAACAGGTCATCACCAGTAGGGAAGCCTTGGAACTTCGCACTGTGCCCGATAGGGTTGTAATTATCGGTGGAGGGGCTACTGGAGCAGAATTCGCATACTTGTGGAACGTATATGGGGCTGAGGTCACTATAATTGAAATGCAGGGCAACATTCTTCCAAACGAGGACGAGGACATAAGTCGTTTGCTGCAGCGGTCATTTGAAAAACAAGGGATTAAAGTTCTGACGAGCGCCAAAATAGACAGCGCTAAAGTTGGGAAGAAGAGAATCTCGCTCAGTATTAGCTCCGGTAGTGACAACAGCACAATCGAAAGTAGTCTCGTGTTAGTAGCAGCGGGAGTTCAGGCCAACACTGAAAACCTAGGATTGGAAGAGATTGGGGTAGAACTGGAAAAGGGTTTTGTTAAAGTTGACTCCAGAATGTGTACCAACATCCCTGGGATAAGGGCTATAGGTGACGTGACCGGGATCATGCTTTTAGCGCATGTAGGAATGGCGCAGGGGGTAATGGCAGCAGAATTAATTGCTGGCCAGGATAGCCCGCCATTGCAATATGAATTTATGCCGAGAGCTACATACTGCCACCCGCAAGTGGCGAGCTTTGGGCTAACTGAAAAACAAGCGAAGGAAAGTGGATACGATGTCAAGGTCGGGAAATTCCCATTTCAAGCAAGCGGCAAAGCATTAGCAACAGGAAATTCAGAGGGACTCACCAAGGTTGTGGCAGACAAAAAATATGGAGAGATCCTCGGCGCCCACATGATCGGATCCGAAGTAACCGAAATGCTTGCTGAATGGTCCGTGGCGCACCATCTAGAGGGAACTATTAAGGAGTTAGGATGGGTAGTTCATTCTCACCCATCTATTTCCGAAACCCTTAAAGAGGCAGCCTTAGCTGCTGATGGAGAAGCAATTCATATTTAATTGAGTCCTAATAAGGGGAACTACTCCAGTCTAATGAGCACAAAAACAATTAAGAAACCGACAAGCCTCGACGATACTACTTTAATAGACTTTTACCGCCAGATGGCTCTTTTGAGGGTTTTCGAGGAGCGATGTGCTGAGCAGTACATGCTGGGGAAAATACGGGGCTTCGTACACCTTTACATAGGCCAAGAAGCCGTCGCCGTTGGAGCCATAAGCGTGCTTCAAAAGGACGATTATGTAACAACTCATTATCGTGATCATGGACATGCGCTTGCCAGAGGCTTAACGCCAAATTCGGTGATGGCTGAGCTGTTCGGGAAATCTACAGGGTGTTCGAAAGGTATGGGAGGATCAATGCACCTTTTTGATGCACCCTCCAACTTTGCAGGTGGCTACGCAATCGTGGCTGGTCATTTACCTCTGACAAATGGGCTGGCATTTGCCTTCAAATATAACAACGACAAACGTTTGGTAGCGACATTTTTCGGGGATGGGGCTCTAAATGAGGGTGAAGCTCACGAGGTAATGAACATGGCTGCCCTCTGGAAGCTCCCTGTAATTTTTGTATGCGAAAACAACCAGTACGGCATGGGCATTCCGCTGGAGGATTCGATGGCTAATCCTAAGTTAACTGAGATGGCCAAGGCATACGGTATGCCATCAGCAAAAGTCGACGGCATGAACGTGCTTGCCGTAAGAGATGCAACCGAGGCCGCTGTGAAGCATGTGCGGGCTGGAAATGGACCATATTTTCTAGAATTCAGTACTTATCGGTTCCGGGGTCATTCTATGGCAGACCCAGTACTCTACAGAACAAAGGAAGAGGAAGGTAAGTATAGAAAACTTGACCCTATTCTCACGTTCGGCGAGTGGCTGATCTCAAACAAGAAAGCTACCCAAGACCAATTAGACAAGATCAATTTAGCGATAGAATACATCGTTGAGGAAAGCGTAAAATTTGCCGATGAAAGCCCTTTTCCGAAAATTGATGACCTATATAAGAATATCTACGCAGAGACAACCTAGAGGTAAAAATGGCTGAACTTAGTTACAGAGAAGCTATGGCAAAGGCACTCCGCGAGGGTCTTGTCGAAGATGAACGAATGTTCATAATTGGTGAAGATATCGGTCCGTATGGTGGGCCGTATGCGGTGACGGCAGGTTTCCTTGACGAATTTGGGCCAAAGCGGATAGTCGAATCCCCAATAGCTGAGTCTGCGATGGTGGGCATAGGTACCGGATCGGCAATGGCAGGACTACGGCCAGTGGTAGAAATCATGACCATCAATTTTTCATTGCTTGCCCTTGACCAAATTGTCAATCACGCAGCGAAAATCCGATACATGTCGGGGGGGCAATTTACCGTACCCCTCATAGTGAGAACAGTCACGGGTGGTGGAGCTGGTCTCGCTGCAACACACTCTCAAAATCTTGAAGGTTGGTATGCTTCTGTGCCCGGGCTTAAAGTTGTTATACCAGCTACACCACACGATGCCCTTGGATTATTTAGGTCGGTCCGTAAGGAAACTGACCCTATAATGTTCATAGAGCACATTCTTCTCTATAGCACTAGGGGCGAGGTGAAGGACGATTATTACGAAATACCAATAGGAAAAGCCGACGTGAAAAGGGAAGGGAAGGACTTCTCTATCATCGCATACTCTAGAATGGTGAATGTGAGTATAGCGGCGGCCGATGCCTTGTCCAAGGAAGGAATTGGTGTTGAGGTAGTCGATCTTCGATCCCTTCGGCCATGGGATCGCGACACTGTGATCCAATCGGTACGCAAGACAGGGCGTGCTTTGGTAGTGGAAGAAGTATGGCAAACCGGAGGATTTGGCGGCGAAATCGCAAGCGCTATTCAGCACGAGGCCTTCGATGACCTTGATGGTCCAGTCGCTAGATTAGGCGGGCTTGACGTGCCCACACCCTATTCGATGAGTTTGGAGCGCCTTGTCGCACCTACGGAAGCAACTGTAATTGAAGCGATACGCAAAGAGTTAGCAAGATAACAAGCGCATTTGTTGCTATAATACTGATAGTTCAAAATTAGGAGGCCCCCACTGGCTACAAAAGTTTTGATGCCCCAAATGGGCTACGATATGATAGAAGGCACAGTCGTTCGATGGATCAAAGCGGAGGGTGATGAGGTAAAGAGAGGAGATCCAGTAGCTGAGATTGAAACCGACAAGGCAGTAGTTGAAATGGAGTCGACCGCTAACGGTCTACTCAGGAAAATTCTAGTTAACGAAGGTGAGACGGTGCCAGTTGGTCACCTTATCGGTGTTATTGGGAACGCTGACGAGGATATAACCGCCGTATCAAGCGACACACCTGGGTCCACCACAGGGGCCGAGGTTACCGCTGACCCTGCTGAAAAGGAAACTACCGCTTCAGCTTCCAAGGCAACGGAAACAAAAGCGGAAGGGAAATCTACCAGTGAACGAGTAAAGGCTTCACCTGTCGCAAAGAAACTTGCCGATGAGAAAGGCATAGACCTAGCAAGTGTTACTGGCACTGGACCTGCTGGAAGAATCACACGGGAAGATATCGTCAACTTTAAGAAATTTGACGAAGTGGCAGAACCGCCCTCAGGCGAACCGGATGAGGGTAGGGCAACTGGAGGCAAAGTTCAGCTGTCTCGGATGAGACAAGGAATTGCACGAGCGACTTCCCAAAGTAAGAATGGAACTCCTCACTTCTACATAACCATTGCAATAGACATGACTCAGTCCATGACCCTGAGAGGCCAAATCAATCAGCAACTAGAGGGCGCTGAGCGAGTTTCAGTTAACGATATGGTAATGAAGGCTGCAGTCATGGGACTTATTAAGCATTCCGGGCTTAACGCCTCCTACCAAGGGGAGCATCTCGAAACGTATGCACATGTTAATCTTGGCATGGCGATAGCTACCGATGAAGGACTTATGGTTCCGGCGATAGTGAACGCTCAAGACAAATCACTCTCAGAACTGGCGGTCGCCAGCAAAGATTTAGCGCAACGTGCTGGTGAAGGACGACTACGGCAGGAAGAGTACACGGGTACTTTCAGCACCAGTAACCTTGGTATGTTTGGAGTAGACGCATTTAGTGCGATAATACTGCCACCTCAGGCGGCTACACTGGCTATTAGTGCCGTGAAAAAGCAGGCAATTGTCGACGAAGGAGACAAAATAGTCATACGGCAAATGATGAATGTGACCCTTTCGATAGACCATCGCGTTTCGGATGGCGTGGAAAGCTCTCAGTTCTTGGCGGAAGTCAAAAGGATTTTGGAAAACCCAGGTCTACTACTACTTAAGTAATCACCAATCTAGGTGAAACCCGACCCAGATAATGTAGTCTATTTTTCTAAATCTGGTTAGAATAAACTATCCTTGCCCTTGACGATTTCGAAACCTTTCGAAACCACGGCACGGCGATTGAGAGTCCAATAATTTGGGACCCCATCGGAATCTAGCTTGGAGGCATCGCTAGGATGGCTAAAACCATTGAACCGAAAGTATTCCTGATAGGCGAATCAAAGGTCAATAAAGAAGGCTTGCAAGCCCTTCTAGAACATTTAGGAGTGCCTGACTGGACTTCGGATGCACCATCTGACATTGAGCTAATCAGCGAAGTCTACGGCAGGGCATGCTACCGTTCCTTTGGAACAAACTTGAACGCGAATATTACACGTGTTCGTAAAACGAATCAGAGCTACATCACCAATATCATTGAAAAGGGTGACGGTTCAGTGCTGGAACACGGTGTAGCAAACTTTTTCCTCACAGATGTGAGTCGAGTTTTTACCCATGAACTTGTCAGACACAGGGTCGGCACAGCTATGTCTCAGGAGTCACTTCGATTTGTGCGACTCACAGATTTGGAGTGGTATGCACCGACGGTTATACAAGAATCTGAAGCTGCTATGGCGATTTTCTCAAAAACATTCGAATCCCTAAGTGATCTTCAGCTCGAATTGGCCGAGTCATTCAATCTAGATTCTCTCGATTCTTTCGACGAAAAGAAGAAGATAACCTCGGCCATGCGAAGAATTGCACCGATTGGATTAGCTACGAATATCGGCTGGTCCACTAACATGCGAACTTTAAGGCACGTTATAGAACAAAGAACTGCACCTTGGGCTGAAGAGGAAATCCGGTTCGTTTTCGCGAAAATAGCGGAGCTTGCCATTGAAAGATGGCCTAATATGTTTTCTGACTATAGTTACGAAATGGTAGACGGGCTTCCTGTTTACACGACAAACAACAGAAAGGTTTAGATCTAGGCATATGGCCTAAGGATCAGAGCAATCTCGGGTATAGCCACAATTCATGCAAATTATCTTGCAATGAATGTCTACCACCGGCGATTTACACAAGTCACAGTGATGTTCCACCTTCTCTTGAAAACCGCCGCTTTTATGCTTCATTGCCATTTAGCTATATAATACGACTCAAATGCGCAGTGTCAAACAGATAGATAAGCTTAAATCGAACCAAGAGATGCGGAGATAACCTTAATGGAATCAATTTTTCAAGAAGCTACAAAATTATCGTCTGAGGGCGATCAATTTGTTATAGCTACAGTTGTTCGCACAAAAGGTTCAACTCCTCAAAAGCCTGGGGCTAAGCTGCTAGTTCGTCGGGACGGATCTGCAATTGGCACCCTAGGTGGAGGCTGTGTCGAAGGAGATATCTGGTTTATGGCTAAAGAGATCATGAGGAATTCTCTAGGGCCAACATATCAGGACTACTATCTGAATGAGGAGATTGCGGCAAGGGATGGGTTGGTTTGCGGCGGAACTATGTATTTCTATATAGAGCCGTTTAGACGCCCGAAAGAATTCCTTAATGTTGGGGACAAAATCCTTGACGCTTACCAAGGTGGCGACTCAATAACCATTGCCACAGTAATCAGGAGTCAAAACCCAGATAGGATGGGCTCTAGATTGTTAATCCACCTCGATCGGCCAACTGAAGGCAGTCTGGGTGACCCTAATACCGAAGTTCTGGCTATTGCAAAAGCCTCAGAATTGCAACGCCTGGGAAAATGTGAACATTTCGTAGGCGAGAATGGGGATGAAGTCTTTATTGAGTCATATACCTCTCCTCCTGCCCTCATTCTTATGGGTGGCGGTCACATCTCAAAGTCGATCGCACCACTCGCAAAAACCCTCGGAATAAGGATCCTTGTTCTAGATGATCGCCCAGAATTTTCGAACAAGGATCGCTTCCCAGAGGCTGACTTAACCGTGGTTGACTCCTACGCTAATGGCCTCGGAGCATTTCGGATCAACCCGAATACTGCAATAGTAATCGCCACACGAGGTCACAATTTTGACGATATCGCATTAGAGAAGGCAGCGCTAACAAATGCCGGCTACGTAGGATTAGTAGGCTCACAACGTAAAGTTATCCTTATCTATGAGGAACTCCTGAAGAGAGGCCTGAGTCCTTCTAAACTGGCCACGATACACGCCCCAATCGGGCTTAACATAAAAGCTCGGACACCGGCAGAAATTGCTATCAGCATCATGGCTGAAATTGTTCAATGGCGACTAGGTGGTGATGGGGAACCTATGAAATTGCCTGAAAAATTACTCCAAAGGATAATTACGAAACTGGAAAAAGCAAAAGCAAAACTTGGCGTGCCTGGAAATTAGTAGCTCGTGACTAGAGAACACCTTGCCGCGTTATTATTGGCTGCAGGGGAGTCAACTAGGATGGGGCGATCAAAGGCTATGCTAACTTGGCATGGCAAATACCTTATTGAATACCAGATTGCTTCAATTATCGCATCTGGAGTCAAAGAAATTGTGGTAGTCCTGGGACACGAAGCGTCAAGGATAATCAGTTCTGTAAAATTTGACGGTCCTACAAAAATTGTAACAAATGAACATTACAAATGCGGCAAGAGCAGCTCAGTGATAGTTGGATTACAAAATATGACTCAAAGGGCAGGCGATACCCTAATCCTGGCGGTCGACCAACCAAGAAGGCCCAAACTGCTCACCGAACTTATTGAAGCCCACCGTATAAGTGCTTCTAAAATCACCCTCCCCATTTTCCAAAACAAGGGAGGCCATCCGGTCATATTTTCCAACACCTTACTACCGTCAATGATGAACATTGATGAGTCCACACAAGGGTTGCGGCATATCGTGGACAGTAATTCAGAGTTCGTTAACAGATGGGAGACTCAAAACCCTGAAGTATTACTAGATCTAAACACTATTGGCGATTACATAACAGCCAAGGACGTTAACTGAGCTTGTGCCTATTAAACTTTGCAATCAACTAACCCAAGTAATTTGGCTGGGTTGGTGCTACAAGCTTCCTAATATCTCCCAAACAAGTGCCTAAGCCCATGAGTGCAGCGATAAATTCCCTCAACCCCTCAATCGGGTCTGGTAGGATGTAAACACCGAAATCAGTCCCTATGATACAGTTGTCTGCGCCGAACGTTTGAATCTGCTCAGACGCCAATCTTATCCCTCCACTTGTTTGCTCACCCATGCCTTCGTCGATAGCAGCATATTCAACCTCGGGGTAATAGTGAGTTTTAGAGATCGGAGTGGTGTGGGTATAAGCAGCAAGTGTATATTCGATAAATGCGCCCATCTCCACCATATATTCCAATTACTCAGTAGTAGCTGCTTTTGTGACCGCAGTCGCAAGCAATATAGTGGGTATTCCATAGACCTTACCAAGTTACACCAATCGGACCGCCTCTTCGGGAGACACGTGTCCAGTGTTCATGTAAACATCCGGATTAGCAGCAATGATTGAAAGAATATCATCGTGTTACTTCTGCTTGTTATCCGCTAACTCACAAGGTAAAAATTCAGCCAGCCCGCAAAAACGTACAATAGTACCAGCGAAATCGCCTCGTAAGTCCAAAATCTACTGGGTCGCTGTCTCCCTCTACTAAGTATGGCAACTATCACTACAGCGGTCATTACGATAGCGATTATTGCCGTCATTAGGTGAATCCCAGAAATGGCAGCCCAAAATGACCCTTTTGTGTAAGCTAATTCATCAATCCATAACACGAATCCCATGTTGAACAAATTGCTGCCCAGCACATTAGAAATAGCCAATTCCGGTGCCCTTAAGCGCAGCGCGGCAAATGAAGCGGCTAATTCCGGTAAGGATGTGCTAAAGGCTAGGAATTGTGTGCCAACAAAGCTTTCCTCCCAGTGCATTTGGTCAGCGATATTATCACCTGTAAACGCTAACCAAACGGCGGCGGCTACGATTATCAAGGCCGATAAAGAATATATACCAATTTCCATTCCCAGAGACGCTTGTTCGTATTCTGTGTTTTCACTCGCTGTTTCAGTTCGTTCAGCGCGGAAAATTACATACAGACCAAATAAAAACGTTACGAAAATAGCCAATGAAAACGGACTGACTAGCCATGAACTAAATAGTGTGGTGCCATGATGGAACGTAATAGCGATTGTTGCCACACCTGTAATCAATATTCCCAATATTCCTATTAATGAAGCCCCGGTACCAATAGTGTTGAGGATAGGTCCGTTTCTCCAGTAAAGGTCCATTAGGCCAATAATCAACAGATTCACCAAATTGCTTCCGAAGGCGTCGCCAGCGGCCAAATCTGGAGCCCCAAGCACAGAGATTGAGCTGACACCCATTCCCAGTTCCGGCAACGATGTAGCCGAGGCTAGAAGTACCACCCCAATGAAAGTTCTGCCTAGGCCAGTCTTGAACGCGATAATGTCAGCCGACCTGGCCAGATATTTAGACGAGCCAAGTATAATCATAGTGGCAAGAATGAATTGAACCCAAATATATGCCATAGTGTTTCTAAAACCGCCCTAGTTCCACGTGATTGTAATGCTAGTAATTACCCTGTCACAGCACCGCTAGATGCAGGTCCAACTAATTTTGCGTAGCTACCTCACTGATATCCCGTTCCGTTTTCCCGCCTAATCGCGTCGTTAACATTTAACGATATTTGTTTGATGGAACGAAAGAAGATTCAACCGGGTCTCGCGGATCACTAACCCACAAGCTTCTATTAGGATGCATACCGGCACCCAATTTGGCTGATACAGCGGAAAATCTCATCCTGTTAAGAAGTCTGGTATCTGCTAAACCGACCGAAGGATGCACTCCGTTATTTTCATCCACTATCTTCTGCCATGACAGTTTCCTTTTCTCCAGGATTAAAGAGTCAAAAAGCTCAGTGCAATTAAGCTCATTAGTATTTAGATCCACTATTATTTCGTCCCCATCTTCGATCAATCCGATTTCACCACCCAATGCTGCCTCTGGACCAACATGACCTATTACGAGCCCGACAGAACCACCAGAAAACCTAGCGTCTGTCATTAGCCCTACAACTATCCCTTTCTGCCTGCAGAGTGTCGTAATTCTAGATGTGGAATCGAGCATTTCTGGCATGCCAGGGGCACCGCTAGGTCCCTCATAACGAACAATTATCATATCACGGTCTTCAAATATATCAGGGGTTTTTTCCAGGGAATCCAGCAGAGCAGCCTCGCTGTCAAATACTCTGGCTTTACCAGCGAAAACATTGTTCTCCAAACCTCCTTCTACACCGGCAAGCTTCAATACCGCGCTATACTCACGTGAGAGATTCCCTCCAAGAACTCTCAGCCCCCCTGTCTGTTTATATGGATCCTTTACCGAATATATTACAACCCCATCAGGATTCGGAGGGTCTAGACGATCAACCTGTTGCGCTAGAGTTTCCCCAGTGCATGTGAGGGTCTCGCCGTTCAAAAGACCTGCCTCCAGTAATTCTTTAACTATAACTTGGACACCGCCTTTTTCATCTATATCAACCATAGAGTAGTTTCCAAAAGGCCTGGCATCAACCAGCACAGGCACCACATACTGGGATAAGTAATTGAATTCTTCAGGGGACATAATTTGATCAGAAAAGTTGCCATACCCAGCGGCCCTCGCTATTTCTGGAGCGTGTAACATAACATTTGTGGAACCCCCTACGGCCATGGCAACTATGATCGCATTTCTTAACGATTCACGACTAACAATATCACGAGGAGTAACCTGCGATTCAATCATATCTCCCAAGTAATTCACTAACTCACCTGGAAATTGTTCCGTTCTACGACTGTCATCAGAGGGAGGTGAAACCATATCCAAAGGTTCCATACCTATTACTCCAATAAATGTCTGCATCGTGTTATATGTGAACATACCACCGCAACTTCCATAGCCTGGACACGCTTCACAAGCCAAACGTCTCTTCATTTCCTCGTCTTCACTTCCAGCAACCTGAAATCCGGAAATGATATCTATTCTTTCATTTGTAACTGAATCTATTCCAGGGCGAATTGTGCCATCGGACATCATAATTGCAGGCCTGTTATGTTCCAGTATTCCAGCTAGTGTCCCAACCGGAGGCTTATCACAAGCGACAACTGCAATGATGCCTTCCAGCCCGCTCGCGCTCAGGTGTTCACACACCGAGTCGTGTGTCACTTCCCTTCCTATCAGGGAGTATCGCATTTCCCTCGTCCCATTACGCATTCCATCAGATGTAGCTACGGTATATTCAGGCTGGATCAATCTCATACTTATCTGGCCACTATCTCGCCCTATACTCAATCGTAAGGTTTCCTGAATAGCTTCAACTTTCTGTTGTACTCCAAGGTAACATTGGGAATCCCCCTTGTTACCAATCACTCCCACCGAAGGCTCATGAATAAGGTCCATGTCGGTTCCAAGTTGCCTTGCAATGCCAAATGTTTGCGCACTTCTTCCAGGGTTATTATCAATTAAAACCGTTCTAGAGTTTCGCACTACATAATCTCCATACCGATAAAAGGCCTGTTGAGTGCTTCGTCGTCGAGTCCCATAGACCGTAGCATTGCTCGAGCCGCTTCCCTATGTGCTCCTTCCGATATCTCTTTACTCTTATGTTTGGGGTCAAACACCTTTTTTGTGCTCATCATTCTTCCTTAGATATGGCGAAACTGCCCATATCCTAGTCGCTACCAAACAAACTGTCCATTGAATCAGCCTCGATGCTACCTTATAATCGTGCCTCAATGCTGGAGGTAAAAACAAGTGTTCAAGACTATCTCGTGTGGTGATATAAACAGAAGTCACTCTGGTGAAACGGTTCAGCTGGCCGGATGGGTACATCGTCGCCGGGATCATGGGGGATTAATATTCATTGATCTCAGAGATACCACAGGAATTGTACAGGTAGTGTTTGATCCACTGGAAACACCTGGAGTTCACAAAATAGCCGAGACATTCCGTAGCGAATGGGTACTTTTAGTGGGTGGCAACGTCAGCTTACGCCCTGAAGGATCGGGCAATCCTAACATCTCAACCGGGGAAATTGAAGTACGAGCAACCACAGTAGAAATTCTCAATCAAAGTAAAACTCCACCATTTGAAATTGCAGACGAGTCCACAATTGACGAGTTGCTAAGAATGCAATACCGATATCTCGATTTACGAACCAAGAAGATGCATGACAACATAAAGTTACGACACAAAGTGGTGAAGTATATCAGAGATTTTCTAGACAGCCGGGCATTTATTGAAATTGAGACCCCTATTCTAACTAAGAGCACTCCAGAAGGTGCTAGGGATTTTCTAGTACCAAGCCGCTTAAATCCCGGAACGTTTTACGCGCTTCCCCAATCCCCACAACAGTTAAAACAACTCCTGATGGTCTCGGGATTCGAGCGTTACTTTCAAATAGCACATTGTTTTAGAGACGAAGATCTCAGAGGTGACAGGCAGTACGAACACACTCAACTAGATATAGAGATGAGTTTCGTTGATGAAAATGATGTGATGGAATTGGTTGAAACCCTTTACTCAAGCATAGTGAAAGATATTGCTGTCGACAGAATCGCATCTGATAAGTTTCCACGGCTAAAGTATGATGAGGTAATGGAAAAATATGGCACAGACAAACCTGATCTTAGGTACGAACTAGAGCTTGTAACACTAACGGATGTTATCTACAAAACAGGAATACGGATACTCACTGCAGCGATCGATAACGGCGGTATAGTGAAGGGGCTAGTAGCACCTGGCTGTGCCGAGTATTCACGTAAAGACCTCGATAGCTTGGTCAGCTTTGTGCAAACGCGGGGAGGCGAGGGGTTAGTCTATATAGCTTTGGATAAAAAAGCAGGGGACATAAAAAATCTAGAGATGGAGCATATTAGGTCCCCTATTTCGAGACACCTCACCACTGAACAAATAATTGAGATTGCTAAAAGAGCTGATGCGAATCCAGGTGATTTGATCCTGCTGGCAGCCGGGCCAGCGAAACTTATTAATACGGTGATGTCACAGGTAAGGCAAGAGATCGCAGACCGTTTAGGTTTAACTAATCCGAAAAACCTAGCGTTTGCATTTGTGACGGACTTTCCATTATTCGAATGGGACGAAGACGGTAATCACTGGGAGGCATCCCACCACCTTTTCACTTCACCATGGGAAGAACATTGGGGTCTGCTCGATCAAGACCCTGGCAAGATGAAGGCTCGGCATTATGATTTGGTATGCAATGGAATGGAATTGGCAAGCGGTAGCATTAGAATACATAACAGGCAGAAACAGGAACGCATAATGGAATTTCTTGGGTACACAAAACATCAAATGGAAGACCGCTTCGGGCAAATACTCGGAGCATTAGAGTTTGGCGCCCCTCCTCACGGCGGAATCGCCCCCGGAATTGATCGTTTCATGACATTGTTAACGGATCACGCTGAGTCAATAAGGGATGTAATAGCATTCCCCAAAACTCAAAGTGGTGCTGACCCGCTCTTTAACACACCCTCATCAGTAACGCCTGAGCAGTTGAAGGAGTTGCACATAAAAGTGTCGGAAAATAGTTAGTGTTCCTAAAAACCCCGACATGGTATAATCTCCTTCTATAAGTGGACGCTGTGGCGCCTTGGAGAATGGCGGCACAGGTTTGTTAGAAGCGCTTATTTCAATACGCTATGAAAATCACCAGAGAAGACCTCCAAAATCGTGAAGTTGCCCTGACTATAGCCGTAACCAGTGAAGACGTAGAGCCATACCTCGAACGAGCTTATAAGCGAGTAGTTGGGCGAATAAACGTCCCTGGATTCCGAAAAGGTAAGGCACCTAGAGCCGTGGTGGAACAGTTTGTAGGCAAAAAAACCTTAGAGGACGACGCCTTGGATATAATGCTACCGGAAGTGGTAATTAAAGCGATTCAGCAGGAAGATCTCAAACAGGGCAGCTTGCCACAAGTTCAAGTAATTCAACGGGAACCCATAACGATTAAAGCGACGGTTCCATTAATTCCAGAAGTGACCTTAACAGCGTATCGGGAAATTCGCATCCCGGTTGAACCTGTCGTGGTAACCGACGATCAAATTGATCATCTACTGCAGCATTTAAGAGAAGAGATAGCACCTTGGGAACCGGTTCAGCGTAAGGTTAGCCTGGGAGACCAAGTCATTTTGGACCTGACCGCACGTCTAGATGGATCCGAAGTTGCGAATCAAAAGGAGATTCCGTATATCGTTGCTGAAGAAAATATGAGCCCGGTGCCAGGTTTTGCGGTGGAGCTTGTAGGCCTAAACTCAGAAGAGAAAAAAGAATTCACTATAAAACTCCCTGATGACCACCAGGATGAGAATCTTGCATCTAAAGAGGTGGCTTTCACGGTTACTATTAGTGAAATTAAGGCTAAAAATCTTCCAGAACTCGATGACGAGTTCGCAAAAAGTATCGGCCAAGGCTACGATACTCTTGCGGATCTGACTAAACAACTGAAGGATGACATTTTCTCAAGGGAAAAACGCTCCAGCGAATTACAGTATGAGAACGCGATAATTGACAAACTCATTGAAACTTCCAGCTTCGAAATGTCCCCGCTCATATTAGATCATGAAGTAGAGCACATGCTGGAAGAGCAACAGCAAAATCTCCGTAACCAAAAAATTGGAATGGAGCAATACCTTGAACAGATCGGCAAGACTCCCGAAGATCATAGGGAGGAACTAAAAACTGCAGCAGAAGACCGCATTAAAAGAAGTCACGCTATTGGAAAGGTCGCCGAGTTGGAAGGAGTAATCGTCACTCCAGAAGACATCACTCTTGAGATAGAAACCATTCTGAGCGAGGCGGGAGATCAGGCTGATAGGATTAAGGGGAATTTGGAGAGCGAAGAGGGCAATCAATCAATTGAACGCGTACTGACTAGACGTAAAACGCTAGAACAACTTGTGAGAATTGCAAATGGAGATCATAAATCGGCTTAAATATCTCACTGCACATATTTAGTACGTAAACAGTAGGAGACATAATTAATGGTGAATCAAGAAAATCTTCCACAAAACATTATTCCGATGGTAGTTGAAAGTTCCTCCAGGGGAGAACGAGCATTCGATATCTACTCGCTCCTATTGAGGGAAAGGATAGTTTTCCTTGGAACCTCCATTAACGATTCGGTAGCCAACCTGATAGTAGCCCAACTACTATATCTTGATCGAGAAGATCCTGACAAAGACATAAATCTATACATAAATAGCCCAGGTGGCGTAATAAGCGCTGGCTTAGCAATATATGACACTATGCAAATGGTGAATGCTGATGTTTCCACTATTTGCGTGGGAATGGCGGCCAGCATGGCTACAGTCTTATTAAGCGCGGGTAAACAAGGGAAACGATATGCGCTTCCCAATGCCACGGTCCATATGCATCAACCAATGGGAGGAGCCCAAGGGCAAGCCTCTGATATCGAAATCGCCGCCCGTGAAATCCTTAGAATGCAGGACAAAATTCGAACCTTGCTAGCGACTAATACCGGTCAGACCGTCGAAAAAATTGCCCAAGATACAGACCGGGATTATTACCTAGATGCGGATCAAGCTAAGAAATATGGCCTCGTAGATGAGGTATTGGCAGGGAAAGACTCCAGCAAGAACTCTAAGTAAGCCATTTCGGAATTCTATCGGCTAGCGACAAACCTCCATGTAATATTTTGCCGTTATGGAAAATCGCCCCGTCTCGTATTTTAATATCGTTGTTAGCGATAGATCTGAGGGTCTCTACCAAAAGAGGAATTTCGCGTTTCCCAGTTTCCTCCCGGATCGTCTTAAAGAGAAGCAGATTCTCATCGTAATCCTTTCGTAGATTAGGAAATGAATATT
Source organism: Chloroflexota bacterium (assembly GCA_003228195.2). GTDB lineage: Bacteria > Chloroflexota > Dehalococcoidia > Lucifugimonadales > QGNO01 > QGNO01. Next base: position 32,688 of record QGNO01000013.1, read on the forward strand.
CATTGATTTGTTTCCATCCCGCCCCAAATTCGGTTCCAGTCAAGGGATAAGTAATATAAGAAATAATTGGACCTCTGTCCCAATCCATAGTAGCTAGTTGGATTTGAACCCCTCCTAATTGGGAATTACACTTGATGATCTCCCAGATGATCTCCTGCCAAGGTCCAATCGGGCCTTCCGGTGGAGCGGGATGGAGATTAATCATCTTGAACTTAGTGACCATCTCTAGAGAAGTGAAAAGCATGTAGCCAGCGAGCACAATCAAGTCAGGTTTAAAACCAGACAGCATTTCAATTACGCATCTGTCATACTCAGCACGAACATCATTAAAGGAGCGTGCACCTTTACGCCTTGTAAATTCCCTTGACGAATAAGCTACAACAGGTATCAAGTTGCTTTCAGCGATTGACATAAATTGATCACTGCCGGGTTCCTCGCCAACTGCACGATTACAGAAAACGCACTCTATTTGGGCATCAATGTATCCGGACTTGATACTTTGAAGGGTAGATAGTAGTAATTTCCTAGAGCCCTGCCCGCGCCCAGTAGACATCCAACCTAGTTTCACCAAACCTTACCTACGTAAGAATTGCTTAACTAGTCTGTTATAGGTGGTTGCGCAATGTACCAGAGGGTTACTGCGTTTCTCTACCAGAAAACCTTGTCTTATCGCCTCAAGAAATTCCTTCGGGTCATTACTAAGTTTAGGTATTTGGGTATATGTGTTGCCCAGCTCAGATACGGTGTGTGCATCACTAACCGCAACTATCGGTATCTTACTCGAGTCAGCAAATACCTTGGCCATTCTATCAGAGCTTCGAAATACATTTCTTGCATTAAATCCCTCTATGAGATCAAAGCCTCCTAGCTGAAGGTCCGCGATGTGATTGGGCGTTTCTCGCTTCTGAAGTATATCCGTTACCCTAATGCGGTTCCGTACTAAAGTTGCATCATCGAGATCATCCATCAGCAGAACATCGAAAAATCCCTGTGAGGTTAAAGCTGAACCACGAATCCTATCGAACGGATGGGGGAGCATCACAATACCATTTTGCCGCCTGACACATTCCACGGCTTCAATAGGTTGTAGTCCAGACGGCACCTGCTTACTCAAAAATAGACCGATCAAGTCACCTTGAGTGGTTTTTATCTCCTGTCCTACTATTACCTGGAAAGGAGCCATCTCCCGTAGGGACAATGCCCCTTCAATAGTTCCGTGATCCGTAATGGCTATACAATCGAGGTTCTTATCAACGACCCTCTTAACTATGTTTGAAAGGGAAGTAGTACTATCAAATGAATAGCCTGTATGTACATGCAAATCTACTCTGAACATCGGATTGTCGCGCATGTTAACAATCGCTCTCACCCAGCTCTTTCTAAATATTGACCAGTTCTAGTATCAACTCGAATCTTTTCTCCATTATTGACAAAAAATGGGACATTTACAGTAAGTCCTGTATCCAAAGTAGCGGGCTTGGTTGCACCTGCTGCAGTATCGCCTTTTACTCCTGGGGGAGTGTCGACCACTTTCAGTTCAACGAACGTAGGTAGCTGAACCGAAATGGCCACATCTTTAAAGAAAACTATTTGCAATTCTATTTGGTCAACCAAATAGTTGATTCCGTCACCCAATTGTTCCTCATTTAGGGGATATTGTTCGAAGTTATCCACATCCATGAAGTAATACAAATCACCATCTCGATATATGTATTGTGATGGCCTCTGTTCGACTGTCGCTCTCGTTAATTTAACGTCGTAGCCGTTATATGTCTTCTCTATTGACTTGCCTGTTTTAAGGTCTCTTAGTTTTAATTTAACAACTGGTGCTCTTTGTTGCATTTTATGCGTGGTGTGTTCGACAACTTGATACGGTTGACCGTCTAACTCGATTGTCAAACCTTTACGCAAATCCCCAACTCCGATTACCATTTTTCACTTCCTTTCAAAGGATTACTTCATAGGTGTGTTTCTGTTAATTCCGCATTGTAGCTGCCTTGCTCAACTTCGTAGCACCTTCAGTTTTTAATAGTACGACATCCTCAATGCGAACGCCGCCCCAACCTGGTAGATATATACCAGGTTCAATAGTGAATGGCATTCCGGCTACGAGAGTGTTTTGGGCATTTGGACCAACTACTGGTTGTTCGTGAACAGCCAGTCCTAAACCGTGTCCCAAGCTGTGGCCAAAATATTCAGCGAAACCTGCTTCGTCAATAACAGTTCTTGCCAATTTATCGGCTTCACCACCAGTCATTCCTGGCTGAATCGCAACCATGGCCGTCTGTTGGGCAGCAAAAACAGTGTCGTAAATGCGGATAAACTTTTCGTCTGGTGAACCCAAAACTATAGTACGCGTGAGATCACTGCAATAACCTTGATATTTGGCTCCCATATCTATCACTATGGATTCACTCTCATTAAGAATCCTGTCGCCTGCACGGTGATGTGGAAGTGCAGCATTAGGACCCGACCCAACTATTATGTCAAATGCTAGGGAGTCCGCACCTTTTTCCTTCATACAAACTTCGAGACGCCATGCAACCTCACGTTCAGTATCTCCGGGTTTTATAGTCGGAATTATCGCGTCCATAGCCGCATCAGAAATATCTATCGCTTTTTGTAGAAGAGAAAGTTCACCTGGTTCCTTTGTCGCCCTTATCTCTTCAGTTATTCCAACTGTACTCGACAAAGATATTTTCTTGGAACTGGGCCCTTTGAGGTCTTTTATCTTGGATACCAATTTCTCGTATAGCGAAACCGTAACGTGATCCCCCTCGAATCCCAAGTTCGATATTCCCAATCGCAGAATAAGATCTACAAACCAATCCTGGTCTCTGTTGCCAATCTTCACAACTTCGTAGTTTGGCGCCTGATTTTTAGCCTGCTCTAGGTACCGGAAATCCGTCGCTATTATAGCTACGTCATTGGTAATAATTAGATAACCTGCAGAACCTAAAAATCCAGACAGGTACGCTAGATTCTCCGCCGAAGAAATCAACATTGCATCAAGATTCCGTATATTCAACTCGTTCCTCAAATACTCAAGTCTGCTTAACATATCACTCCCCAAAGTCTTCGCAATTGAAAGATGTCAAATGTGAGTCAACATGGCTAATGCTCACTTCCCCTCCAGCTAATCTGGGCGATTACGGTTATCAGTCGCTAAATCCGTGACTAGATATTCCAGTGCCTCCATGTACCCTTTCCATCCATGCCCAGTTATCTGTTTTGAGGCAATATCCTTAATTACCGAATGGCGTCGAAATTCTTCCCTTGAATATATATCAGAAATGTGTACTTCAACTATAGGCACGTCCTGATCGGCGAGGGCATCCATCAGAGAGTAGCTATAATGAGTCAATGCCCCCGGATTAATAATGATACCGGTGGCCGTTATGGCCCTTTCCTGTATGTAGTCAATTAAAGCTCCTTCAAAATTCGACTGGAAGAATTCGACTTTCACACCTAGTTTGGTAGCTAATGCGGAAATTTTATCCTGTATCTCCGGAAGAGTAATTGAACCGTAAACCGAACTATCCCTCTTGCCAAGGTTATTAAGATTTGGACCGTTAATTACTAGATATGTTTTCATTTTTAATCTCTAACTTAGTGGCTCTAGGGTGGGCCGCCAAGTACGCCTTACGCGCCTGGGTAGGGCTAATATGAGTATATATTTGGGTTGTAGTAGGAGTTGAATGACCGAGCAATTCCTGAACTACCCGTATATCGGCACCACCGTCCAGTAAATGGGTAGCAAACGAATGCCGTAAGGTATGCGGTCGTACGGTTGAATCCAAACCAGCTTTGAAAGCATAAAGTTTCACCAATTCCTGTACGCTTCTCCTAGATAACCTAGACCCATATCGGTTAGAGAACAGTTCTTTCTTTGTTTGATCCACTACTAAATGCGGCCTACCCATATGTAAATATTTAGCCAGAGCATCAACTGAGGGCCGGCTGAGCGGGACCACGCGTTCTTTTCTACCTTTACCTCTCACACGAAGGTTGCGGTTCTTGATATCTAGATCATCTAAGTCTATGTTCACAACTTCTGATAAACGAAGTCCAGAGCCATACATGATTTCCAACAATGCAGCATCTCTAAGTTGTAAAGGTATTGCCCGTTTTTCGGAAGCCGACCGTGACGTTGCAGAAATGATTACTTCGGCTTCCATTTTATGGAGAACTTGGGGAAGACGTTTTCCTGTCTTAGGAATCAATCCACGCATAGTTGTTGATCCGCGCTTCCATATAGGTGCATTAGGCATATAATTTTTTACGATTAAGAAGCGGAAAAACGATCTTAAGCTTGCCAAATGCCTAACCGCGCTTGACCTTACGTGCCCTTGGGTTTTATTTGCCCGATTGCTTTTTGTAATTCTTGTATTCATTAACCAAGCGAGGTAACTTAACAAAAAGCGTCGGTATTCCCGATTAATGGAGTCCTTAGCATTCCTTAAAATAAACGCTCGAAACTCGGCCATTGTGTCAGACACATCAATATGTTCAATTTTTAAAAACTCGAAAAGTGGCTTTAAATCATCCAGGTAATTCCTTACAGTCGGCAGAGCCAAGTTTCTTTCACCTAGAAGATACCCGCGATACTCGTCGATCAAGGTGCCCATATCTACTTATCGGCCTTCTCTGCTTCTTGTAATTCTATGGAACCCTCAAATCCGCATTTGATACACTTGGTCTGATCTTTTTTGGAGACAACTAACAAACCTTGGCACGATGGGCAGCTCTCAGAAACAGGCATTTGAAGACTTGTAAACGTACAATTAGGATAATTTGTACAGCCGTAAAAAGCACGCCCTTTGCCTCGTCTTTCAACCAGTTCGCCTGGCTCACATTCAGGGCATTTAGCAAGCGGCGGTTTCTTAATTTGCTTTGTACCACGACACTCTGGGAATCCTGTGCAAGCCACGAACTTCCCATATCGACCAGTCTTGATAACCATAGGCTTAGAACACATTTCGCACGTTTCGTCGGTAGGCTCTTCGACTTTCACCCGTGGCATATCCTCCACCGCGTTGTCTAATGCTTCTTTAAAAGGGCCATAGAATTCTTCCAGAACTGGCACCCACTCTCGCTCACCTCTCGCTATCTCGTCGAGGGAGTGTTCCATTTCTGCTGTAAAGCCGATGTCCATTATGTCGGGGAAGTGGTTAACAAGTTGCTCACTTACCACCTTGCCAAGCACCGTAGGATTGAATCTACCCTGTTCCTTTTCAACGTAGTTTCTATCCAATATGGTAGATAATGTCGGCGCATAAGTACTAGGTCGGCCGATTCCTTCCTCTTCAAGTTTTTTTATTAATGAAGCTTCGTTATAACGAGGCGGCGCCTTAGTGAAATGCTGAGTCGAATCAAGAGACGAGCAGTTCAAGTTATCGCCTTTGTACAAGTCGGGTATGGAGCTTTGCTGGCCATCCTCGTCAGAAGGGTCGTCAATATCCTCCAGATATAGTGCACGATACCCAGGAAATTTCATTACCGAGCCTGTTGTCCTGAATACATATGATTCTTTCAGATCTGACCCTGAAGCATCTATATCAATTCTGGTGGAATCGTATATTGCATCAGCCATTTGGCTAGACACCATCCGTTTCCAAACTAATTCGTACAGTCTGAATTGGTCACTATTAAGGTCTTTTCTAATACTGTCAGGAATTCGGGTCACTTCACTAGGTCTTACCGCTTCGTGAGCTTCCTGGGCTCCCTTCGCTTTTTTTGAAAATTTCCGGGGTGACTTCGGCACGTACTCATCACCAAAATGCTCTTTGATGTAACTAACAGCACTTCTAATGGCCTCTGGTGCTACCTCCACTGAATCCGTACGCATGTAAGTAATTAAACCTGTGGGACCCTCTGTCCCTATAGAAAGTCCCTCATACAACTGTTGAGCGACTCTCATAGTTTTGTTAGCCGAGAATCTAAGCTTCCTCCAGGCTTCCTGCTGCAAAGTACTAGTAATAAAAGGCGGCGATGGTTTGCTCCTAGCCTCCTTTTTATGCACATCTGAGACTTGATATTTCACCCCATTTAGTCCCTCTAAAAGTTCACTAACCTGGACACCTGATTTAATCTCCAGCGGTACCTTGTTTCCTTTCACAGACTGGAGCCGAGCTATGAATGGCTTAGTACCGTCCTTACTATTAGAATCAGACTTGCTTAAAGTAGCTTCTAGGTACCAGTACTCCTTCGGTATAAATACATCTATCTCTTTTTCACGATCTACCACTATTTTAAGAGCTATAGATTGAACCCTTCCAGCTGAGAGTCCCTTTTGAATCTTCTTCCAGAGCAACGGACTAAGCTGATACCCGACTAGTCGATCAAGAATTCGCCTAGCCTGTTGAGCATTAACTAAGCGCATATCTATATCACGTGGATGAGCAAACGCTTCCTGAACAGCTTCATCCGTAATTTGGTGGAATACCACTCTTTGTATGGGAATGTTTTCCCAACCAGCAGCATTAACCAAATGCCAACTTATAGCCTCACCTTCTCTATCTGGATCAGTTGCCAAATAGATTTGTTCAACATTCTTAGAAGACTTCTTGAGGTCTTGTACAACCTTACGTTTTGTCTTTGGAACTACATACTTCGGAGTAAATTTGTCTGGTATGCTTACACCCAAATCACCGCTCGGTAGATCGCGTACGTGCCCCAAAGATGCCATAACTTCGAAATTGGGGCCCAAGAATCTAGCAATAGTACGAGCTTTCGCAGGTGATTCTACTACCACCAAACTTTTGATCTTAGCATTTAGATCGTTGCTTATTACTGCCTTAGTCAATCTCACCTAGCCTCCAAAAAAATTTTGCAGCCCACGATATACGCTCGTCGCACATGAGCTAACACTCTTCCACATAACCAGATTACCGCTCTGTTTATCTATCGGCAACCCCTTCAGTGTTTCTCAAGTTAACAGCCGACTACCGACATAAAATAATGGCGGAGAGAGCGGGATTCGAACCCGCGGTCACGATTGCTCGAGACACGCGCTTTCCAGGCGCGCCTGTTCAGCCACTCCAGCACCTCTCCACAAAGGATGAATTGTCATCCTGGCCGGCGGAGAGGGCGGGATTCGAACCCGCGAATCCCAGAGGGATTACCGCTTTTCGAGAACGGCGCCTTCAACCACTCGGCCACCTCTCCAATATCTATATTGTGAATCCAATGTCTTCGTTTGTAAATCTCCGAGATTTCTTTCTACACAATACCAAGCCAGCGTTTCCTTACATGTGATAAATTCACCCGTGTAATTAGTTAGTTAAAAATAACTTCCCGCGAACAAGTCGTTCAGGAAATGCAGTGGCCAAATTGAATCAACGTAGATAAACATATGAAAACTGACGTCCGCCTACGGTTGGCAAGGAATATCCCGTTCTTTTATGGCTGGATAATCGTAGCCGCTGCTTTCTTAGGTACGTTCATTGGAGGCGGGCTCCAAAGTTTTACTTTTAGCATTTTCTTAGAGCCGATGAGCAAGGATCTTGGGTGGAGTAGAACGGTACTGACCGGAGCTCTAGCTGTAAGGATAATAACCGCTGCTTCACTTGCTCCATTGTTTGGCGTCACGGTAGACCGGCACGGTCCACGTATGCTGATAGCCCTAGCCGCCATTATAGGCAGCGTTGCTGCATTACTGATTAGCCGCGTCAATGAGGTCTGGCAATTCTATGTCATTTTTGCGTTTGTAGGAATCTCAGGAGGAGCAGGTCTAGGAGGCGTTGTCACAGGGGCAACCGTTTCAAAATGGTTCGTACGTCTTCGAGGAAGAGCCCTAGCCATCACCACTATGGCTGGACCAGCCCCAGGTCTGTTCCTCGCTCCAATTCTGACTTTAATAGTATTCAATCAAGGTTGGAGACATGGTTGGATACTAATGTCAATATTGTTCATAACCTTATTACTACCAGTTGCCTTTTTTATGGTTCGGCAACCTGAGGATTTAGGCCTGTTGCCGGACGGGGTATCGAGCAAAGACAAATTAAAGCGATCTTACGAACAACGGGGAGGCCTCGAATCTCTTTATCCCTGGTCACTAAAAGAATCAATGCGGACCAAGGCTCTCTGGCTTCTTGTTTTGACACAAATTTTAAGTGGGTTATCCATATCCTCTGTAGTGCTCCACGAATTTAGTTACGTAAGAGATCTCGGATTTTCCACGACCGTCGCTGCGGGTGTATTGAGTACCCACGCAGGTTTTGCAATGGCAATACGCCCAGTATGGGGCATCGCATTAGAACGCATACCAGTAAGATTTGCTATGTGTGCTGTCTATCTGGGAACCGCAGTTGGATTAGTAATACTTCTCAACGCCACTACCGTCACCACCCTTTTTCTTTTCGCCGTAGTATATGGTACGACAGTTGCAGGATTAGCCGTCAGCCAAACGATCATATTCCCCAATTATTTCGGAAGGGACCACGTAGGGGCAATTAGGGGATTCACAATGCCACTCACAATGCCTGCGGGTGCCGTTGGCCCCCTCCTAGTAAGCATAATTTACGACCTAAACGGGGATTACTTCACTGCCTTTTCAATTCTGACAATTCTATTGCTGTTGAGTGCCGGATTGATTCTTATAACAAAACCGCCACGCCCACCACGGTAACCTAGAGGGGTAATCGTTATAGTTGACTTATTGACAAACCTTTCAACACATCTTGACACGTCACATCAATCAACCTAGCATGTTCTCGGAAGCAAACGGGACTTCCCGAATTTTGAATAAATAATTGACAGGAGATTAAACCTATCAGAATCTCATAATGCATATGAGGTTGATGGGTTTTTTTGTTTGGATATAACAGACCAACAATCTAAAGGATGGTTAATCGGTATCCTAGCTGGGGGCAAAAGCACCCGAATGAATTCGGACATCCCCAAAGTGTTGCACCCGATAGCTGGCAAGCCTATGGTCGCGCATGTCCTTCAATCAATTCGAACGGCCACCAAAGCAAATGTCTCGGTAGTCGTACCTCCGAACTCCAAATCCATACGAGAGCAACTAGACCAGAATGTTTCCTTTGTCGAGCAGGCTATACCACTTGGAACAGGGGACGCCGTTCGACAGCTTCAGGGAATCTCTAACAAAGAAAACCTAAGCATTCTGATTGCCTACGGAGATACTCCACTTATTAAGCCCGGGACTATCTCAAGGTTAATTGCAAAGCACGAATCTTCCAATGCAACCGTAACATTACTAACATCCATTTCTAGTTCGCCAAATGATTACGGAAAGATAATCAGAAATGCTTCCGGCAAGATTGTTAAGTTAACTGAATACTCCGATTTGGAAGAATCACAGCTTCATAACAGCGAAGTTAACACTGGTCTTTATGCGTTTAACGGGAAATGGCTCTGGGCAACCCTAGGGCAATTGAAGCCTTCTGAGAAAGGGGAATATTATCTTACCGACTTAATAGAGAAAGCCGCGTCGTCAGAGATGGCAATTGAAAGTATTACCACGGAAAACGAAATAGAAGGCATAGGTGTTAACAACCGGATTGATCTCGCAAAAGTAGAACAAATCATGAGACGTAATATATTGAACGGATGGATGACCGAAGGTGTTACTATTATCGACCCTTCAGCTACCTACATAGATGCTGAAGTCAAGATAGGGAAAGACACAACTATACACCCGAATACCAGTATATTGGGCCAAAGTGCGGTAGGCCAGGGATGTAGTGTGGGACCCAACACTGTTATAAGAAATTCAATCATTCATGATCGAGTAGAGGTAATTGCATCAATAATTGACCGATCGACCTTATATCCAGATGTAACAGTTGGGCCTTTCAGCCACCTTCGTCCCAACACAGTGATAGGAAACCATTCCAATATAGGTAATTTCGCCGAAATAAAGAACAGCATGGTTGGCGCCTATACTGCTATAGGCCATTTTGGATACATAGGCGATTCGACAATAGGCAATGGGGTAAACATAGGTGCAGGAACCGTAACTGCAAATTTTAACGGACAAACCAAGTCCCGAACAAATATTGAAGATGACGCTTTCATAGGAAGTGACACTATCTTGATAGCGCCTGTGAACATAGGAAAACGGGCGTATACCGCGGCCGGATCTGTCATTACCAAAAACGTTCCAACGGACAACTTAGCGATAGGAATACCTGCCAAAATGGAACCGATGAGTGAACCAAAAAAGAAAAGCTGGCAAATCAAACTGGCGAAGAAAAAATCCTGTGCCAAATCCAAATTAGGGGAGGCGTAACTTGGATAGTGTTGATTTAGTAACACTCGTAATTTGGACCATCTCTAGTGTAACCATATTAGCAATTTACGGACTAGAATCATCTTTAATATCTACCGGGAAAACAAGAGAGATCTTCGGGCCTAATCAAAGCTCAAATCTGCCCACTAAGAAGCAGAGATTGACGCTAAAAAAGAGCACAGAACTATTCTTAATTGGTAAGCTGCTCGCCGTTTCGTTCACGACTGCATCACTAATCTCATTCTCGATCAATGTGCTAGGTGTTTCCTGGTCCCAATCCTTTGGTTTTGTAATCATAGGATTAGTAGCGCTACACATATTCGCTGCCACAGGGACGAAACTTGGCAAAGTGTTTCCCCACAAGATGCTCAACCTTATCTTGCCTGGAGTCAAAGCAATATTTTGGATGATTGCTCCGTTCGACCCATTACTGGATAGATTACTACGGCTGACTAGCGCCTCCGAGCATCGCCAGGAATCGGATGAGGGCGCAGGGCAACTAACGGAACAAGAAGTAGTAGAGGAAGAGGTCCGCGACGCTGACTCAGACGAAAGGCGAATGATCCAAGCGATCCTCCATCTTGAAGATGTTCCAGTCAGGGAAATAATGGTGCCTCGTGTTGACATCGCTGCTTCAGAAATTAATACCTCGCTCGAGGATATAGCTGGTCTTATGGCGGAAGTCGGGCACAGTCGAATACTCGTTTATCGAGATAATATTGACGACGTCATAGGAATAGTCCACGCCCGGGATGTTCTTCAGAAAACTAGCTCTGGTGAAGTTAACGGAAATCTCGAAAATGTGGCCAGACCCGCATTATTTATACCTGACTCCAAACCCGTAGATGAATTGTTGAGGGAAATGCAAGATAAGAAAGCCACTGTGGCGGTAGTAGTAGATGAATATGGAGGAACTGAAGGCCTCATCACTATGGAAGACCTTCTGGAAGAGATAGTAGGGGAACTTGAAGATGAATTCGCCAAAGAAGAACCAGCCATAGTTAAATTCAGTGAGAATGAAGCTATCCTTCAAGGCAGCGTTCCTTTGGATGAACTTAACGAGTTGTTTGGCACCGTCATTGAAGGCGACGGTTTTGACACACTTGGAGGCCTGTTGTCCACACACTTAGGCAAGATTCCAGATATCGGGGATACAGCAACAGTTCAAAAATTACACTTCCAAGTACTATCTACCTCAGGGCGGCGAGTAAGAAAAGTTCGCGTAGAAAAGAACATTTAGGTCAAGGACTCCTAACTTTATTCGTTAACTGCCTTATTACACAGTTCAGAGGCTTCATAGATCACAAGGTAGATGACTTGACATCAGGCGTCAGTATACCTATCATAAACGTGGTCTGACTCAGGCAGATTTGTAACGGTGCGCATTAGTCAGTCCTAGAATAATTAGCTATCAACTTTTACAGCACCGATTAGGAGAATTAACCCATGCGCGTATTCAAAAAAGGATCAATAGGGACGCTTATTGCTCTGTCAGTTTTAGCTCTTCTTCTGACTGTGGCCTGTACCGGCCCAGCGGGAACCCAAGGATCAGCAGGAAGTGACGGAAGTGGAGGAGCCATGGGAGCAACAGGTGCGTCAGGACCTCAAGGGGCTGCGGGTACAGCAGGAAGTAAAGGATCGATTGGATATCCAGGAAGCGAAGGAACTAAGGGAGTCCAAGGGGTAACCGGACCTAAAGGTGACACTGGACCAACACAACCCGCAACAATCATACTGAGTGCCGCCGCAGACGCGAATGGGGCTCAACCTTTGACAGTGGATGCTGGAGTGGCAACAATCTCGGTGACGGGATCTGGATTCCCGGGCGGCTCTTACTTTATCGCTGAACTGTATACGTCCGATGGAAGCACCCAAATTCTGGCTCGGAATAGCGGAGACACCACGGCTAGCCTTGGGGGCGTATTCAGCACTGTGGTCGGCTCTCCAACGGCTTTAAGTGCAGGAGTGTACTCTGTAGTTGTTACTTCCGCAGCAGCAGCAGGGAACGTTAGTGCCTCGGCGCCGTTAGTTGTAAAGTAACCAGATAATAAGGTAATAGAGATTGAGAGGCCCTGTGATTAAGTTCACAGGGCCTCTTCTTTTATATAAGCGATTGTTATGTGATGAAATTGCTTCCCACTCCTTTTAGTAATAGCATGCAATTAAGACTTTCATCGTCGCTATAAAAGTTCCGAATTCATTCAAGTAATCTAGGTTACTTGGGACTATTTGAGAAACTATGGAAGAAAACAAAAAGACAACCGGGAAGTTCTGGGAGTGGGTGGATAGTATTGCTTCAACTAAGGCTGACCCCTCAGCGCCGGTTATTGCCCCCACCGGTGGAGATCCTAACGATGCTTGGATTTGCATCGGACATTACATAGAGCATCTGCCTTATTTCCAAAGCCAATACCAAGACCGATTCATCTACATCATGAAACAACGATGGTTGCTAAAGAGGACATTAGAAGAGGTCGGCTCTGCATTTGCTGTTACTAGAGAAAGAATCCGGCAAATCGAAATGAAACTGATCGAAACAATATCGGATCCGGTAGATGGTTTAATGCAAAAAGGCCTAGGAGATCGTATTAACTGGGTTGAACAACAAATAAACGCCGAATTGGAAACTGTAGGGGGCTATTCCACAACTGCAAGCTTGGAACGCAACTTGGACTGGCCTAAAGACAGCATTCAAACCTGGATTGTTTTAAATGCGGCTACGAGCGCCCTCAACCAACAACAAATCCCATCAAGAAAATGGGGCAGGTTTGGTCGGCTTAGTTTCAACCAAGATTTACTATCACTCCATCTTCAAACCAACCTAAAAGAAACAGTAAATGAAATCGTGGGACCCAGTGGCATCATGAAGCTAAGCGCTCTGCTGATCACTCTTAACAAACGTCTAGATAACGAAAATATTATTGTGACTGAATCGAATAAGCGGACCCAAGGGGAGATGTTAGCACGACTAGGTGTACTCAAGCTAATCGAACGAGATGAGTCGGATAGACAATCGGAAATTGAATGGTTTGATGTGGTCCGTAAGGAGGTCATGGAACGGGGTGACGAGTTAGGTAAATTAGGGGTTACTGGTTTTAAAGAGTTATTGAGATCTGAAAATAGCCCCTCTATTAGACACTCCAACCGCATTGTAGGGCAGTGGGTGTCCGTAGGGCTAACTGCTGCTCAAAGAAAAATAGCGGCAGGGATATTATACGGAGAGTTACCCGATGGAGAATATCCTGAATCTTTCGATAGAACCCAACATTTCCAATCCGGTTGTAGATCAGATCTAATTGAACTTTGGTTAAAAAAACACGATTACCACCGTAACACCAGAGCTATAGACGCCCTTTGTGAACGATATTCAGAAATATTCACTAAAACTAATTCTACATCTTGGGGTTTAGTTGGAGCGGGAGCCATTGCTCGAGCAGACCAAGGCGAGTCAATAGACAGCGAAGACTTAGTGATTTATGCAATAGCCGAACTCGGGAAATCCGGGCCCGTAAACAAACTGAAAGTAGTTAACTATTTGAGCGACTATCTATCGAACGGCTGGATAAACAAGATCATAGATGACTCCTTAAGCCGAGGAGACGTAATAAACACAAGTACATCAAAGGACCCAAAATCCAAATTCAACTTGGTCGCTGTCAAGGAATCCACACTAGCCTCACTGCCACCCAAACCAAACAAAAGGATGCCCGGACAAAACTTAACCGTTGTTATGGAAGTCTTAAACAGCTCTCCAACTGATCTTTCATCAAGCGAAATCCTATTAAAAGCAAGAGAGATCGACCCGACCTTTCCCACATCCTCACTAACTTTCTATTTATATAATCAAACCGACCTGATAGAGAGAACTTCAAACAACAGATACAGAGCCAAAGGGACTACTTCAGAAGAAATAAAGGAGAATATATCATTAATTTCTACTATAAATATCCTAAGGCAAATAATGAAAGAAGCTGAAGGACCTCTCACAGTAGAGGAAGTTATCGATCGTTGTGAACAAATAAAACCTGTACGACATTCAGCAATAAGAGGTTATTTAAACGGAAATTACCAAGGGCTTTTTAAGAAGGATGAGGGAGGTAGATTTGTTGTTGTTAAAGATTACGACAGCATAGACCTAACTGAATTAGAGCCTTTTGAAGAAAGTAGCGACTTGAGTGACATAGAAAAAATTGCCAAGCTTCTTGCTGGAGACATCTAAACGCTGGCGGATATTCATCCGCTTCGACCGATCATATCAATCTATAACAACCATCTTTCAAAGTAATATATACTGAGTCAGAGCTATTGGGCATTGGATAAACCTCTTGATACGACTTGGAGTTAAGAGAATTGACGACTACAAACACTCAGCCCGCCACCACTGAGAAACCAAAGCTCACTTTTGCTCGCCATGAAACGTTCCACCTTCGCGATGGGTGGATGTATAAAGGACTCCAAGCAGTCAAACATAATTCTCAAGTCATGTTGGATAAACAAGGCCATCACCACCTCGGTTTAGGCATTAATATGTTTAAATCGATGAAATACTGGCTCCAAGCAACTGCCCTTGTGCGATTATCTGAAGAAAAATCTCTCCACTCACGTTCTTTCGAGCTGACCAACCTTGG
>QGNO01000014.1 GCA_003228195.2 Chloroflexota bacterium
CATCGACAATATATGCAAAGTTATTGTAAGCAAAGGTGATGCGATAAAATTGAGTGTAGCCGCCCTGATTACCGGTGGGCACATCCTGATTGAAGGCGTCCTTAGCGTTGGCAAAACTATGCTTGCCAAAAGCTTGGCTCGTTCAACCGAATGCACATTCAGCAAAGTGCAGCTTACCCCTGACATGCTGCTCAGTGACATAACTGGTATATCTGTATATAACCAAAAAAAACAGAGGTTTGAGTTTAGACTAGGTCCAGTCATCGCTCAAAATTATGCTAGCGGATGAGATTAATCAGGCTACTCCAAAGACACAATCAGCATTATTAGAAGCTATGGAAGAAAATCAAATAACTGTTGAAGGAGTTACTTATTCTTGCAGCGCCTTCCAGAATGCAAGGTCCAACAGCAAGCTATTGATAGAGGAAATTTTCGAAAGCGTAGAGGTGCCTAGATCACGCTTAAGCAAGCGAGCTAAAAAGTAAGTTAACATGTCTGATACTTTATATTTCGACCTGTTTGGCACTACGCTCGGTTGGATGGGAGCATTAGCATCTGAACAAGGGCTACGCAAGTTAATTTTACCAAAAACTTCACCTGAAGAAGTAGTTAAAGATCTTAAACTTGAAATCGTTGGTGCAATTGCCTCTACAAAAAAATTCAGGAATTTAAGGAAGCGCCTTGATCTCTACTTCTCTGGTTCGCTACAAAATTTCGATGACCCTCTTGATTTGAGTGGAGCTCCTGACTTCTTCCTGAACGCCTGGCAGGCCTGTAAATCTATACCAGTTGGCAATGTTAGATCGTATAGGTGGCTCGCTGAACAGGCCGGAAACAGCAAAGCAGTTCGAGCCGCTGGGCTAGCAATGGCCCGTAACCCAGTGCCGATATTCATACCCTGTCACCGTGTGATCGGAAGCAACGGTCGTTTACATGGATATGGAGGCGGGTTAGCAATGAAGCAAAGATTATTGGAGATAGAAGGGGTCACTCCGATACAAAGCCAGTTGACACTTTAAGGGAACAAATGGCATTCTACCGTAAAGCTTCCGAATCCAAATTTTCTTGAATGAACTGACTTGCATCCTCAAGATTAGACTGGTCAACCAAAATTCTGGTTGGGCCTGCAAAGACACCCAAGTAAGAAGCTGTGTCGCCAGCACGCACCATAACAGTAAAGCCGTTAGAACTGAGCAACTCCTTCCACATCTCGGCGGTTAACTGATCAGGAGCAGTCGTCAAATACACCCAGTGAATCGGCTCAGTCATTTAATTCAACCGCATCTTATTTGACCTTCACCAAGCAGAGCGTTAAGTTTTGCTTCGAGCTCAGGACAAAAATTAGTAGTGACCTTAGGCATTTGAAGGCGTACAACTTGATCTGTTAGGTCTATGTCAACAAAAACAACATCATTGCCCTTGTATCCCAGCAACAATTCTATCGCTGACTTAAGTAGGTAAGTGTCCTCAGAAAAGTCCCCAGTGTCTTTGACGTTTATCACAACTTTCTTACTCACGCCCACCAATTTGGCACCGTTCGTCGAATTATCACCACTGGCCTCACCATTAGATGGAACATCCCTAGGAACATTCGCGTCCGGGTCAGGGGGTTTATTCACCCTCCCATGGCCGTTGGCTTCCGCGAGACTAGTTATTATTTCAGTAACAGCCTCCAAGTTCGCTGGTGTAGCGTCGGCAATGAGTCCCGTCATCGCATCATTGTCTACATTCATTTGAGACGACACATCTCGGTCAGGGTCGAATATGCCCGCCTTCATAGCCCGTATGGACATTTGGCCATCATTGTTTCTTATTTTTCCTTCGACAGTTATGAGAGAGCCCTCAATCCATACATCTTTCGTCTCTTCATAAATTCTATCCCACACGAATACTTCCAAATTGCCACCCAACATCTCCAACACAGCTATTAAATAAGGTCTTCCGTCCCTGCTTGCCCTATGAGTAACATGAGCTAATTGGCCAACCAGCTCCACAGTCGAATTATCCGACTTACCCTCCAAGTCACTCTTCACTGCTGTAGCAGTGGTCTTGGCAGCGAAAGCTATCTCAGTTAGTGGATTGTAGCTTATCCTCTTGCCGAGAAGCTCTCTTTCCCACTCCGCTATCTCCCTCTTTGTAACTGCGTCTCCAAGAACAAGTTCTATCTCATTTAACGGAGCCTGTGCGGCCTCACCGAACAGATCAAACATGTCGATTTGACCCGACTCCCTTCTGCTCTTCTCTTGTTGACTGACGTTCATGATTCTTTCGACTGTTGCCAAAAGATCCGCCCGAGAGCCAAATTCATCTAGAGACCCTACTTTTATCAGCCCCTCAAGTGAACGCCTGTTCACCGCAGAAAGATCAGCATATCTACAAAAATCTGAGAGTGATTGGAACACACCGTGCTCTAATCTAGAATTTATCAATGCTATCATCGCACCAGTGCCTACATGTTTAACTGCATCTAGCCCAAATCTTATGGTTTTTTGATTCTCGTAATTTTCCTCGATGGAAAAACCTACATCACTACGATTTACATTCGGCGCAAGGACCTTTATATCAAGTCTTGTACATTCATCCACGTCAACGGATATTCTTTCGTGCTGTCCTATATGAGAATTCAACAAAGCAGTCATGTATTCGACGGGATAGTTTGCCTTGAAGTAAGCTGTCCAGTAGGCAATAACCGCATAACTTACGCTGTGTGCCTTATTGAAAGCATACCCCGCAAACGGCTCTATAAGAAGAAACATTTTTTCGGCCAAATTCTGATCATACCCTTGATTTAAAGCCCCTTTAATAAACTTGTCACGTTCTTCTTCCATTATGGCTGGGATCTTCTTGCCCATAGCCTTGCGCACGATATCTGCCTCACCCAAACTATACCCAGCCATCGCCTGAACAATTAACAACACCTGATCCTGATAAACTATGACACCATAAGTCTCTTCTAGAATGTCCTTCAATATAGGATGAAGATACTCCGGGGTTTTTTGCCCGTTCTTGGCTTGGATGAATGAATCGATGTGCTCCATAGGGCCAGGTCTATAGAGTGCAATCATTGCAGCAACATCCAGCAACGAGGATGGCTTCAACTCTTTTATATAATGACGCATGCCCGAGCCTTCAAGTTGGAATACCCCTGTTGTCTCCCCAGAAGACAGCAACTCGAAGGTAGCTTCATTATCGAAAGAAACCTTGTTCAACTCTATTTCTACACCGGCACTATCTTTTATAATCTTGATGGTCCTATCTAAGGTAGAAAGATTGGCCAAGCCAAGAAAGTCCATCTTGAGCAATCCCATTTTAGCGATATACTCCATAGAGAATTGCGTCATGGCAATATCTTCAGCATTCCCTTTCACAGGTCGCTGTAAAGGCACGTATTCCGCAAGTGGCTCCTCAGATATTACGACCCCAGCAGCATGTGTACTAGAGTGCCTAACCACTCCCTCTAGTTCCTTGGCACTCTCAATCAGGTGACGTAACGTCTGATCTCTCTCGTACGCCTCTTTCAGCTCGGGGACTACATCAACGGCCTCAGCAAGAGAGTTAACTCGAACAGGCACTAACCGGGCCACTCTGTCAACATCCCCATAACTCATGCCTAGCGCCCTCCCGGTATCACGGATCGCCGCTTTCGGTCCCATAGTTCCGAAAGTTATGATTTGAGCAACGTGATCATGTCCATACTTGTTCTTTACATATTGCAGGACCTCGTCTCTCCGATCGTCCTGAAAGTCCATGTCTATATCAGGCATTTCCTTTCTTTCCAAGTTAAGAAATCGCTCGAAAACCAATCTATACAGCAGAGGGTCAATATCAGTGACTCCTGTAACGTAAAGTACCAAGCTCGCTGCGGCGCTCCCCCTAACTCCAAGAATTATGTTTTGTTCACGGGCAAACTTGGCTATATCCCAAACAACCAAGAAATAGTTTGGGAATTGTGTCTTATTAATAACATCCAGTTCATAACGCAATCGTTCCTTGTAGCTATCATCAGCATCGGGAATTCTTTTATTTAGACCGTCCCAACACAATTTCTGCAAAAATTCTTCAGCCGTAGACCCATCGGATGGCACATATTGAGGTAAATGCAATGATGAAAAATCTATTTCCACATTGCACTGTTCTGCTATTACCCTGGTATTCTCGTAAGCCTCGGTCAATTCTGGGAATAAGGCCGCCATCTCCTCTGAGGAACGCAAATAGAACGAATCATCCTCCATGCGAAGTCGGTTGGCATCATTTACATTTGTGTTCGTATGAATACAAATCAGTAGGTCTTGAATAGGTGCGTCTTCTCTGTTTGTATAGTGACTATCATTGGTCAATACAAGAGGTACCCCTAGTTCATTTGATAAGGCAATTACACCATTATTTATCTGTTCAAGTTCTGGAACATGATTATGGGCTTGAATTTCAAGATAGTAGCCATCAAAGACTTTATTGTGCCAAAGCACCGCCTCTTTGGCGTCATCAAGTCGATTTTGCCTGATAAGTTGTGGTACTTCTGCGGAAGGACAACCGGAAAGCGCTATGATGCCCTCTCCGAGCTGTTCGAGCAGCTCTTTGTCGACTCTTGGTTTGTAATAAAATCCTTCCAAATGCGACTTACTGACCAATTGGATAAGATTTCGATATCCCGTATTGTTCTTGGCAAGGAGAATCAAATGATACGGGGTCCTGCCTGCCGCTTCTTTAGAATGTCGACTCCCTGGTGCAACATAAACCTCACATCCTAATATCGGCTTTATACCAGCTTTTATGCATTCTGAATAGAATTGCACGGCTCCGTATAGCCCGCCATGATCGGTTATAGCGAGGCTTTTCATGCCCAGTTGTTTAGCGCGGCTCACAATCGCAGGTATGCGACTCAAGCCATCTAGCATACTGTATTCGGTATGAACGTGAAGATGGACGAACGATTCCATTAAAGCTTATTGTGAACGGTTTCCCTAAAAGTAACCAAGACAAAGATCAGACAATTTTGAGTTTTATTAGAAGCCTTCTTAGGGCTACTCGGCACATAGCCCTGAGCCTCTCGCCTGTTGGTAGATTGTACTACTTAACTTCCAATTTTCCCACCGACAATAACTGTTGTTTGTTCTACTTCTGAATGTTACGGTTGAACTAGGTATTCTGATAGCTGCTACTCTGCCTAATAAACTCATACAATGCCTAGCGAGAAATCCTTGTTGCCAAATGTTTGATTACAATCAAGCTCTTTACAAGATGCTAAGCCTTACAGATTTGGAGCGCGTTTCTGGGCAAACTCAGAGTACGGGTCGCTACGATTTGCGAAGAATTACTACGCTCTTGCATCGTCTAGGTAACCCTCATATTCAAATCCCTACTGTCCACGTAGCCGGGACTAAGGGGAAAGGCAGCACAGCTGCTATGATCGCTTCAATATTATCAGCACAGGGTTACACAACCGGGTTATTCACATCGCCACATCTGCATAGCTTCAGAGAGCGAATTCAGCTAGATGGCGTCCCTATTAATGCGAGTGGTTTCGCAGAGCTTATTGAACGGCTGTGGCCTGAAGTATTAACGATGAACGCTCAAGCCTCATCAGGTCAAGTCACAACTTTTGAGTTGCTAACCGCTATGGCTTTCCTGCATTTCTACGAAAAGGGTGCCGATTTTCAAGTGATAGAGGTAGGTTTGGGCGGAAGATTAGATTCCACCAACGTGGTGTTGCCTGAAGTCAGCGTCATTACCTCAATAAGCCTAGATCACACCAAAATACTCGGGGCAACACTCAGGAAAATAGCTGCAGAGAAGGCTGGAATTATCAAGCCACACACACCCATTGTCACAAGCCCTCAAAGACCAGAAGCAATGGGGGTTTTGCGTAAATCGGCACAAGCCAACAATGCACCGTTCATCCTCGCTGCGGATGAATGCAATGTCACTCCTGTCTCTCATGAGTTGAGTAGCCAACTAATCAACGTTTCCTCTACATGGAGCCCATCATACTTGTCTATACCATTCCTAGGACAACATCAAATCGAAAATGCCACTACAGCTCTCGTCACTACCAAAACACTCATCGAGAAAGGGTTCGATATTTCCCATGACTCAATAGCTCTGGGCTTCAGCAAAGTCAGTTGGCCATGCCGAATGGAGGTGTTAAGTGAAGAACCACTATTTATCGCAGATGGCGCTCACAATCCATACTCTGCAAAAATTTTGCAACAAGCAATAACCGAATATATACCAAACCATAGACTGATAATTCTCGTGGGGCTTTCTAATGACAAGAATATATCTGGAATTGTGGATGAGTTGGCAAAAGGTGCAGATCTCGTAATCCCAACGAAGTCCCGTCACCCAAGGGCAGTCTCTCCTCTCCATATTTCAAAGCTTTTCACACAGAAAGGAGCAAAAACAGTAACCACTCAAAGCGTTGAAGAAGCGACCAACTACGCATTTTCTGAAGCAAGAGCAGGAGATCTCATAGTGGCCACCGGGTCTCTTTTCGTGGCAGCAGAAGCACGAGAAACCATCCTAAACATCTCCCCGGAAAGGTATGACTTCCTATAATAAAATTGCTGCGAAGACCCGTCGGCTCAGAAATCAGCCACTGATAGCCTAGGCGGGCTTACCTGAAGTCATACCTTCCATCATCTTTTCTATAGCCATTGTATGGCTGCAAAAACGGTCCGTAACAAAATTCTTACACGAGCAGTGCCAACTTCCCTCTTCGTATTTGAGCTCATATGTGTCGTGGTCTCCCTGAAAAGTAGCCTTAAGATCTGAAATGATTACCCGCCCTTTCTCCTGAGCATAAATCTGAGATTTCTGAACTTTGCCAATGAGGCTCGAGTACATATGGCCTCCCTCAGTGAGTTTGATTTGAAGCTGACGGAATCGTACATCTACTTCAGTTGATCGTCAATTAATTATTGTGTCAACTTTCCACGAAATCGCCTGTTTTTGACGGTCCTTATCTAAGGTGATAGGCTCAAGTCTACTTTCACGAAGGATATCAGATGCCCCTGTACGAATACTTTTGCACATCCTGCAATTGCCGCTTCGAACTCCTATCTGGATTCAACTACAACAAAGGGACGGGCTGCCCGCAATGTGGCACAATTTCAGAAAGAGTCCCCTCCACTTTCTCAGCAGTTGTCTCAAACAGTGAGCAACCCACTAGAACACTTGGAGGTGGCTGCGGATGTGGATCAACCAGCATGTGCGCCTGCGCAAGAACTTAAATAACTCTACAAGAATTGCGGCTTCTTCCTTAGCGCTATCCTGTCCCTACTTATTTGCCACCACTTAACCAAATTAAGAAACAACATTATAGCTGTGGCCTCTCCCAACGTTGCCACAGCCACTAACAGAGTTGATTCAAGCCAAAAGCGCTGGGGGAACATTCGGACAAGCAAAGAGGTTCTTTGATCCAACAACCACAAATCATTGCTGAAGCTAATCTCGTGAAAAAGTCGGAACAATGGATCAAACTCTATTAAAGAAATCCCCATCGCAACCACAATGGCACCGAAAATAAATACAACGCCTTGAACAAGCAACTTGCGTACAACTCTGGCGAAATCATTTCCTACGATCAAAAATCCGAGCAAGGAAACGGCAAATAGGTATAGAAACATGCCTTCTTGAATCCTATAAGTCGATTGCAACAGGTGCTTCACGTCACGCATATGCTCAACTTCTCGACCATTAAAAACAGGGTGCGATATTCCGTTTGAAGTTACAATGATTGCCAATAATTCTTCTTTTGAATTAAAGTAGTCTTTTATTTGTACAGCTGCTTCAGAAAGTTGCCCTTCAGTTAAGCCTGTAGTTTGTGAAACGCTTTGTCTTTCAAACTGAAGTTCCATCAAGGTAATGGAACTGAACGCAATGCGGACATTGCTGGTTATCAAAAACACCAGAAGGGCAAACGCGAATGTGGTCGCCAATATAAACCTAAGAAAACGCAAATTATCACCGTTGACGTTGATGGTAGACATAATCTTGATCTGTTGTCAACGTCGTTTATTGCTAACTATAATTTGCGCTAGGAGCCGATAATGACTAAAAATCCTTCAATAGACCTCACATACTTAGTCAAACTCATTGCAGATTTAAGAGGCGCAAATGGATGCCCTTGGGATAAGCAACAGACTCACGAGTCGTTAAAGCGATATTTGCTTGAGGAATCTTATGAGGTCTTCGACTCAATTGATCAAAATAAGAAGGGTCTAGCCGAAGAGTTAGGTGACGTTTTGTTGCAAGTCTTGCTCCACTCCCAAATCGCTAGCGAGAAGGGAACGTTTGCTATCGATGACGTTCTTACAATTCTGGGTCGCAAGCTAATTGAGCGACACCCCCACGTCTTTGGGAAGGACGTGGTGCGGGACGCGATCGAAGTCGAGGCAAAATGGGAACAGATTAAACAAGAAGGGAAATCTGATACAGATGATGGCTCAATATTGAGTAGCATTCCTTCGGCTATGCCAGCCCTAGCTTACGGCCAACTCATGCAGGAACGTGCATCACGTAATGGATTCGATTGGGATG
The DNA here is from genome assembly GCA_003228195.2 of Chloroflexota bacterium. Taxonomy (GTDB): domain Bacteria; phylum Chloroflexota; class Dehalococcoidia; order Lucifugimonadales; family QGNO01; genus QGNO01. Next base: position 8,539 of record QGNO01000014.1, read on the forward strand.
AAATTAATGGCGTATTAGACAAAGTCAGTGAAGAAATTCAGGAAATCAAGGAAGCGAAATCTGAACAAGAAAAAATAGCAGAGTTCGGAGACCTATTGTTTTCGCTTGTCAACGTGAGTCGCTGGATGGGAATCGAAGCAGAAGATTCCATGCGACAAGCGAGCAGTCGCTTTAAAAAAAGATTCTCGCGCATGGAGGAACTAGCTAAGAATAAAGGGACGTCTTTCTCACAATTGCAGCAAGTGGAAAAAGATATCTTATGGGAACGAGCAAAAATCTTAGAGTGTTCCTAGTGCGCCCTTATATGAAACCCTAAATTACTCGTAATAAGCTCTATAAAAAGCCGACTAAACTGTTGGCTGAGTCAAATAGTACGGTGGATCCAACTCAGAAGGTAATGCCACTTCAATTACAGTGGGAACGGAAGCTCTTATACTATCCCCAATCGCTACCTCAACTGCTCCGAGATCTGAAACCTTAACTCCTTTTGCGCCAAAACTCTCTGCCAGTTTAACAAAGTCAGGATTGTGAAGTTCAGTGCCAACTAAACGACCCCCAAATCGGCGATGCTGGTCACGATAAGAAGCTCCATAGCCGCCATTATTGAAAATCACTGTGACAAGATTTATATCATATTGAACAGCCGTAGCCAAATCAGCCATTGCATAAGCAAAGCCGCCATCTCCAGTTAAAGCCACCACAGCCTTATCAGGATTACCCACTTTAACGCCAAGCGCCGTGGGAAAACCAAACCCTAGATTCCCCATGTATGAAGACGTAATAAACGTCCTCTCCTTCATCGCAGGATATGCCAAATAGCTCCAAGCCCCGATATTAGTAATGCCGCCCACTATGAAACCATCTTCCGGCACGGCCTTCCTTATACTTTCAACCAATTCGACCTGTATAGGCCCTGCTGCTTTAATTTTAGCCTTCGTACTAGACTTTATATTTTGGAGTGTGTCTTTTCCCCATTCGTTATTAACCGAACGACTCCCAAGAGCTGCCACGAGCATTCCGAGTCCCGCTTTTGCGTCAGCTGGTATACCAATTTCCGCATCCATTGTCTTACCAAACTCACTTTCATCAACGTTCATGTTAATAAGCTTCTGGTCACTACGAGGAGAAGTCCCTATTTCTGGGCGATAGCTACCTAACCTACTGCCTACTACTAGAATAACGTCTGCTCTAGGGAAAAGTTCCACCCCAGGCCCCCACGCGTAAGCAGTCGTGCCCATCGAAAGCGGATGAGTCTCATTTATCGCTCCTTTCCCCTCAGCCGTACTTATTACAGGCGCCTCTATGAGTTCCGCTAGTTGTGTGAGTTCCGTACTCGCTCCCGATAAATTCACTCCACCACCAGCCCAAATCAGTGGTCTTTTTGCAGTTGCCAGCAAATCAGCCGCAGCCGAAATCAAACTAGCGCTAGGCTTCAGCCTTTGCCAGGACTCAGGCTCTATCAAATCTATCTCAGCGACCGAACTCAGCGTGTCAGGCGGTATTTCAATCTCGACAGGCCTAGGCCTGCCAGTCTTAATCTGATTCATTGCTTCATGTATGGTTTCAGGTATCGCTTGAACATCGGTTACTAAATCGTTCCACTTCACAACTGGTTTCATAAACTGTAGTTGATCCGAAATTTCATGGAGCTGTCCAAAATCCTTACCTATCTCATCACTTTCGATCTGCCCAGATATCAACAAAACAGGTGCTGATGTCGCATAGGCATCAGACAATCCTGCCGCCGCATTGTAAGCACCAGGTCCCGGCACAACTAATGCAACCCCTATCTTCCCAGTGGAGCGCGCATACCCATCAGCCATATAAGTAGTGGTCTGTTCATGCCGGCAAGTGATTACGCGAATGTCTGGATTATCATAAAACGCGTCGTAAATGCTCATTATTTGGACGCCTGGTAACCCGAACACAACATCGACCCCTTCCGCAACTAGCGACCTTACAACGGCTTCACCCCCACTCATCTTAGGCATAAAAACCTCCCGAATCTAGCTGATGTACTACGCCACACCACGCCTTAAACAATCCTAACCTCCAGTCCGAGTCGCACATAGACAGCGTTCAAGACTACGTGAAATCCGTCTAATCCTTCAGATTAGGCCGCTTGGAATGCCAAGGGGTGGCTTGCTCATAATTAAAGGCTGTACGCAAAACGACTCCTTCTTGAAAAGGCTTCCCAATAATCTGTAGTCCTACCGGTAGGCCATTCTCGTCAAACCCACAGGGTATGCTGATTGCAGGAAATCCAGTCAGATTGAAAGGGCGATTAAGCGCCACCATCAGGTTCTGTGTCGCCTCCTCAACTCCATCAATGGTGACCACAGTTTCTTCTATCTTAGGGGCCGTCAATTGTTCTGTAGGGGTTATTAGAAGGTCTACTCCTTCCATCGCCTTCAAATATCCTTGGGTGAACCTTGCCCTTGCTTGATGAGCCTTAATGTAATCTACCGCAGGCACGAACATTCCCGACTTTATCCTTGTTAGGACTTGAGGAAAATAATCTTTCGGGCGTTCTTCTATCCATTTCCTATGATAGGCAGCAACTTCTGGGCCCAAAATTCCAAGCGATATAGCCGCTGCCTCATCCATACTTGGAACGTCTACTTCCTCTACCGAAACACCTAGCTGCTCAAGTACTTTAATAGCCTGTTCAACCTTTTCTCTAACACCACTCTGCAGCCGGCTATAAAACTCCTTAACTGGCAACCCCACCTTTAAACCTTTAATAGGCTGCTTCATCTCGGCTAGGTAATTTGGTACTGGAATATCCCTAGAACCTGGATCTTTAGGATCATAACCAGCCATCGCCTGCAACAATATTGCGCAGTCTTCCACGCTTCTTGTCATAGGGCCAGTATGATCTAACGACCAAGACAAGGGTATTACCCCATGTTTGCTCACCCGGCCATAGGTAGGCTTAATTCCCACCACGCCGCAGATTGATGCTGGTATGCGGATTGATCCTCCAGTATCAGATCCAGTTGCAGCAGGGATCATGCCAGTGATCAAAGCAACTCCTGATCCGCTGCTCGAGCCTCCGGGTATGCGTTCAGTACCCCAAGGATTGGGGGGAGTTCCATAGTCAGGATTTAACCCAATGGCCCCATAAGCAAATGGATGCAAATTCAACTTCCCTAATATCACTCCTCCCGCATCGGTTATCTTAGTAACTGCTGTGGCGTCCTCTTCCGGTATGAAATCGGCAAGGATAGGAGAACCTGCAGTTGTAGGAACACCTTTTGTATAGTACAAATCCTTCAAGCCTATAGGTATTCCGTGCAATGGGCCTTTATATTCCCCAGATGAAATCGCTCGTTCTGCCTTCTTCGCCTCGCTTAAAGAGGATTTTTCCATAACATGAATAAATGCATGGAACTGAGAGTCAAGTGCATTTACACGATCTAAGCAGGCTTGAACCAATTCGACTGGAGAAATCTTCTTATCACGTATCAGAGGCGATAGCTCTGATATCGGCAAGTAGTTTAAGATTTGCTGTGACATAACAACGTTGATTGTATTTGGGTAAAATTAGAAGGTCAACTAGGCAATCCGTCGCGCTTTTGAGGACAGTAGTTACCTTAGCCCTTTTCGGCAGTTGTTACAGCTCACAATAAATTGCCGTCGAGCTGCCATTTACGGCGGGATGGTTCCTGGAAAACAAGCCTAAGCTGTGCTCCCTCTTAGCACTTGTTTCATTACTTCACCCAAACTCTCTACGGACGGTGCGATAGTAGTGCCTGCCTCAGAAAGAGCTCGTATCTTTTCCTCAGCGGTACCAGATTTACCAGTGACAATAGCCCCTGCATGCCCCATGCGCTTCCTAGGAGGGGCAGACTGTCCCGCTATCAGACTAACTATTGGCTTACTGACACCTCCCGACTTGATGAATGCGGCAGCCTCTTGTTCACTATTGCCGCCAATCTCACCAATCAAGACTATAGCCTCAGTCTCATCGTCGTCCTCAAACATGGTCAAAACATCAACGAAGCTTGTACCTACTAACGGATCGCCTCCTATCCCTACACATGTAGATTGGCCAATGCCAAATTGCGTTAGAGCATTTACCGCTTCATACGTTAAGGTGCCACTACGGGAGACCACGCCGACCCTGCCAGGTGTATGTATTTCAGACGGCATTATCCCCACTCGACACAAACTCGCTGGGGATATCGCACCAGGACAATTGGGGCCGATCAAGCGGACATTCGACCCACGTAGATAACTTAATACTCCAATCATGTCCATGGCAGGCACGCCTTCAGTTATGCATATCACGAGAGTTATCCCTGAGGCAGCTGCCTCGAGCACTGCATCAGCAGCCCCTGGGGCGGGAACAAATATAATAGATGTATTAGCACCAAGTTCTCTCACGGCAGTTTCCACGGCGTCAAAAACTGGCACAGCTTCATTAAACTTAACCCCGCCACGACCAGGCGTAACACCAGCAACAATATTGCTGCCATATTCCAACATCTGCATGGAGTGAAAGGTACCCTGCTTTCCAGTGATACCCTGAACCACAATTCTTGTATCTTGGCCTACAAGAATACTCACTGTATCGTTATATCCTGCAAAACTTTGGTCGCCTCTGAAATATAATCCACAAAAATGGTGTCGGGCTTCGCCTCCTTGAGAATTCGAATGCCCTCATCCTTATTCGTACCTAAGAATCTGACTACCAACGGCAACTCCTTCCCGCTATCTAAGTAAGACCTCACAATGCCTTCGGCTATGTCATCACAACGGGCTATTCCCCCAAAAACATTTATCAAAACCCTTTTGACCTGAGGGTCAGCAAGTATGATCCCCATCGCCTCAGCTACCCTGATAGGCTCGGCTCCACCACCAACGTCAAGGAAGTTTGCAGGGAAACATCCGCTCGCTTTTATGGCATCCATAGTAGCCATAGCTAATCCCGCTCCATTCACTAAACAACCTACATCACCATCCAACTTTACGTAAGCTAATCCTGCCTGACCAGCTTTTGCTTCCAAAATGTCTTCCTGAGTCCAATCTCTTAAACTTGGCATATCTGGTTGCCGGAATGCAGCGTCGTCATCTATGGTCATTTTCGCATCCAGTACCATTACTTGGCCGCTTTTGGTTATTACCAAAGGGTTAATTTCAACAAGTGAGCAATCTTTATCCACAAAAGCTTTATAAAGTCTCATCATTTGATCCGCCACAGGATTAGCCAAATTACTTGGTAATCCCATAGCGTGAGCTAGGCGCCTACCCTGATATGCACGGAACCCCACTGTTGGTTGAACTACCTCTCTAAGTATTAAGCCTGGATGCTCGAGTGCTATTTCCTCTATTTCCATGCCTCCAGCCTTGCTCGCTATAACAACGGGGGCTTGAGCTATCGCGTCAATAACTATTCCCAAGTATAGCTCGTACTCAATATCCAAGGATTCCTCAACAAGTACTATGCTGATCGGTGCGCCAGTCAAACTGGTTTGAGGTGAAATTAGTCTGCTCCCAAGCATTGACGCAGCCACGTCCTCGGCCTGTTCAGCACTCTCAATGAGCTTGATTCCTCCGCCTTTTCCTCTACCTCCAGCATGAACTTGAGCTTTCACAAAAGCCGGGGTTCCAACATGGCGGGCAACGTCACGTGCCTCTTGCGGAGTAGTTGCCACTCCAGAGCGCGGCACAGGCATGCCGTAAGAAGCTAGAATCGATTTGGCTTGGTATTCATGCAATTTCATAAATTTTCTCGGCGGAGGGAGTGGGATTCGAACCCACGATACCCTTGCGGGTATACCGGTTTTCAAGACCGGCGCCTTAAACCGCTCGGCCATCCCTCCAATAACCCCATTATCCGGTCAAAGGTGATGGCCGGCACAGATAGGATACCTTAGTACTCCAGTTCTTGACTAGCGGGCTTTTCCAGGTCTGATCAAGTCCGTTCCTAAATAATTGCGTAGAACCTCCGGCACCACCACTGAGCCATCTGCCTGCTGATAAGTCTCCAGGATTGAAATCATTATTCTGGGTATAGCCAAGCCGGAACCATTTAGGGTATGCAAGTATTCCGCTCTACCGCCTTTTTCATATCTAAATCTGATATTGGACCTTCTAGCCTGAAAATCTGTGCAATTAGAGCATGAGCTAACCTCAAGCCATTCATTTGACCCAGGCGCCCATACCTCCAAGTCATACGTCTTTGCAGATTGAAACCCTAGATCTCCTGTACACAACTGAACAACGCGATATGGCAACTCGAGCAATTTCAATAAATACTCTGCGTTTTTAATCAGTGTTTCAAGCTCTTCCTCCGATTTGTCTGGTTCCACCAATTTGTAAAGCTCTACCTTGTCAAACTGATGCACCCTCTTGATTCCCCTTGTGTCGCGTCCCGCAGAAGCTTTCTCTCTTCTAAAACACGGGGTATAGGCAACGTAGTAAATTGGTAGTAGTCCGGGGTCAAGAATTTCATCACGATGCAAACCCGTAAGTGGTACCTCGGCCGAAGGCACCAACCAAAGGTCATCTTCAGTGTCTTGATAAAGATTTTCTCTAAATTTAGGAAGATTCCCACTGCCACGCATTATCTCCTCTTTCACAAGTGCTGGCGGGTATATTTCCTTGTAACCATGCCCCTCTATATGCGTATCAAGCATCCATGAAATCAATGCGCGTTGGAGCTTGGCACCAAGTCCTTGCAAAACATAAAAGCGCGAGCCCGAGAGCTTTACACCTCGTTGAAAATCTATGAGCCCCAAGTCCTCATTAAGATCCCAATGCGGCTTAGGCTCAAAGCCAAGCTCCTTTATATCGCCATGCACTCTCAGAACCTTGTTGAAGGACTCGTCCGCACCCACAGGCACATCTTTACTTGGAATGTTAGGCAACCTCGACAATAAAGCCTCAAGCTCTTTCTCGATGCCCCTGATCTCCGCCTCAAGCCTTTTGACTTCCTCACCCAGTCCACGCATCTCCTGAATTAAATCCGGCGGGCGTTCTCCCGTACGACCTAGGTCTTTACTAACAGAATTGCGGCGAGATCTAAGTTCATCTCGCCCTTGTATTATTTCACGTCGTTTAGCATCGAGAGCCAATATCGACTCAACCGGAGCATCCTCGCCCTTTGTTGCGAGTGCCGAGCTAACAGATTCGGGATGCCGCCGTATCAGTTCTAAATCGAGCATGCTAATCTTGCTCCCCAGAAGCCATTTCTATCGCAGCCAAACCCAAAACCCGTACATCCGTTGTGATCTGACTCGAAGCACATTCATCGTCAACATCAACCAATCCATCTCCCATTAGCGACTCTGCAGATACCCAAAACCAGCCATCTCTTAAATCACATTCCTCATACTCTTCTAGCGGCCTGGTAAAGTAAATCATATCAATGTGTTCATGCTCAGGCTCAGCTTTGTTAGCTACTATAGTTTCAAGCATTACGGTAACTGGCGGAGTAATCTGAGGTGGGTGGTTATAGTTAAATCTAGAACCAGAGTGAAGAATCTCGACTTTAAATCCCGTCTCTTCTGCTACTTCACGATGGGCTGCCTCAATTGGGTCCTCGTTAGGCTCAATGTGGCCTCCAGGAGGCAACCACATTTTATTCTTAGAGTGCCAATGTAACATCGTACTTCCTTCGGATGAAATGAAAGCTGTCACGGTATTATGACGCTCTTTCAAATTTTTCCCCTTTGCTCCGTAATTGTGGAAAAAGCAAAACGTCTCTAATGCTTGGTTGGCCAGTCAAGAGCATTACAAGCCTATCAATGCCAACACCAAGACCACCAGTAGGAGGCATCCCATATTCCATAGCGACCAAGAAGTCGTCATCCAATCTATCAAAGTCCTCAGCTCTAAACTGCTGGCGCAATGCCTCCTGTTCCTCAAATCTGGCCCTTTGGACACGGGGATCATTTAATTCAGTGAATGAGTTGGCTATCTCCATCCCGCCAGCAAAAGCCTCGAATCTTTCTGCGTACCTAGGATCATCGATCCGCGCTTTAGCGAGGGGAGACATCTCTACTGGATAATCTACCAAAAATGTGGGTTGGATCAACTTGGGTTCGATCAGAGAACTTACTAGCTTGTCAATAATCCGGGCTCTACTTTCTAATGCTGCAACATCCACTCCTAAAGATTTGGATTTACTGACCAGGGAATCCGTATCGCTCAGCTGTTCTAGGTCAATCCCTGCCGCCACCAGTTCCTCTTTAAGTTGAAGTCTGGGCCATGGAGGGGCAAAGTCGATCTCGTCTCCACGGAAGTTAATTGCCGACACCCCACTGTTAACCTTCCGGATTATCTCCACAACCATCTGTTCCACGAGCACCATAATATCCCCGTAATCAGCATAAGCTTCGTAACTCTCTAGCATCGTAAACTCAGGATTATGATCCATATCTATACCTTCGTTTCGGAAGATACGCCCGATTTCATATACCTTGTCCAATCCTCCAATGATTAGCCGCTTCAAATAAAGCTCCGTAGCTATCCTTAGGTAAAGCTCCCGATCAAGCGTATTATGTTTTGTGACAAACGGCCTTGCCATTGCACCTGCAGCCACTGGCACCATAACTGGTGTTTCCACCTCAATATAGCCCCTAGACTCCAAGAATCCCCGTATAGTGGAAATTATCTTGCTTCTGGACTGAAAAACTTCTCCAACCTCTGGATTTGCAATCAGGTCCAAGTATCGCTGTCTGTATCTGATTTCGACATCGCGAAGTCCGTGCCATTTTTCAGGCGGTGCACGATGAGCTTTTGACAAAAGTACAAGCTGTAGGGCCCTGACCGTTATCTCACCCCTACGTGTCCTGAACATGACTCCTTCTACTCCCAGGAAATCCCCTAAATCGAGCATTGGAACAAGTTCGTATGACTTGCCAAGAACATCTGCCCTTACATGAACTTGGACTCTTGCAGAGCTGTCTCTTATATCCAGGAAGGTAGCCTTTCCCATCTGCCTAAGAGCAGTTATTCTCCCAGCAACAGTGAATTTCTTACGGCTAACGTATGCATGCTTTTTTCTGGACTCCGTCTCCTCATACCAATTTGTCGCCTCTTGATTGGTGTGAGTTCTGTGAAATGAGGCAGGGTATGGGTTTATGCCTAGGGCAAGGATTCTTTCAAGCTTGTCCAGACGTGATTCAGCGAGGGCTTTGCTCCGTTGTGTCATAACGAAAGTCCGAGTAAGTGATGAATTGGTAATAAGAGACCATCAGTTTCGCTCATCGACATGAAACTATTCGACAGTCTACCGAGAGTTAATGGCTGAGGGTACACCTAATGATCCTGTTGGGCTCCAGCTACCGACCAACCCGTTTCACTTCCCGTTATTTTCTTCTCCTAGCTAACCGGTACAATCGATCTAGCAACATCAGGTTAGGCTTTCAAAGCAAGTACACTCCCTCGTTACCCACGAAATTGAGTTTAGCGCAAGGATTTGACCTTTGTAAAGCTACGCAGGTGTTTGACCCTACCGTCAACAGAGCTTTATAATCCATTTATCCGTCTTTCTGGGAGCGATCGGTGGCGCTATTTTCCAATCCTGATTTCCGAACTGAATCTGATCATGACGACTCTCCCCGCGAAAGCTGCGGGGTTATCGGGATATTCCTGCCAGGCACAAACGTAGCCCAAATTGCTTTTTATGGACTTTTTGCTCTTCAGCACAGGGGCCAAGAAAGCGCTGGCTTAGCCACAGCCACTGGAAAGAAACTCCACAATTACACTGGGATGGGCCTAGTTTCCCAAGCATTTAGGGAGAGTGACTTGCAACGACTTGAAGGTCACATTGCGATAGGCCACACTCGGTATTCAACTACAGGTTCAAATCGTCTTGAGAATGCTCAACCAATTATTGCCAGAAATGGAGAGCTGGAAATAGCCCTAGCTCATAACGGCAACGTTATTAACGCAAGGGAGTTACGGGCAGACCTCTTGGAACAGGGAGTCACCTTCTCAACAAGTACTGACTCAGAGGTAATCGCGCAAATGTTTGTTCATGCCCCGGGGGAAACCGTAGAAGAAAAAATTACCAACTCAATGCGAAAGCTTCAAGGTGCCTATTCACTTACCGTCTTAACTAAAGATACCCTCATAGGAGTTCGCGATCCTCGCGGCGTAAGACCTCTCTGTCTCGGCACTTTGAATGACGGATGGATGATAGCTTCGGAGTCATGCGCCTTAGATCACTTAGGAGCGACATTCGTGCGCGAAATAGACCCCGGTGAAACTATAATAATCAACGATCATGGACTGCGATCTGTGAAATACCCTTGGAAGTTACCTAGTCCCGCCCCATGCGTTTTCGAGTACATCTATTTCGCTAGACCAGACAGCCTATTAGGCGGTCGCTCCAACTACCTTTCACGTGTTGAAATGGGAAAGCGCCTTGCGAAAGAGCATCCCGTCAACGCAGACATAGTGATAGGAGTACCAGATTCAGCAACTGCTGCCGCAGTAGGATATTCTCAAGAATCTGGCATTCCTTACAGTGATGGCCTAATCAAGAATAGATACATGGGACGAACGTTTATAGAGCCGGAACAACATATAAGAGAGCTTGGTGTTCAAATGAAATTCAACACAATTCCCGAGGTGATAAGAGGGAAGCGAGTTGTTATCGTAGACGATAGTATCGTAAGGGGAACTACAACACCACAGGTGATAACCATGGTACGAGAGGCAGGAGCCAAGGAAGTGCATATGCGCGTATGTGCTCCTCCTATCCGTTTCCCTTGCCACTTTGGGGTAGATATGGCGACGCGAGGTGAGTTGCTTGCTGCCAAGCTATCTATTGAAGGAATAAGAAGCTTTATTAACGCGGATAGTTTAGGCTATTTAAGCGTGGAAAAGTTACTCGCATCTGTCGACGGAAACAAGAAAAGTTATTGTGCAGCCTGTTTCACCGGTAAATATCCCATGCCTGTTCAATTGGAAATGGATAAACTTGCCTTGGAGCGTTCTTGATCAATGGGTAAAATCACATATCGTGAATCCGGGGTTGATTTCGAGATCGCAAAGCGCACCAAGGACCTGATTGCGCCCCATGCCCGTTCCACGTTGGGCCCAGAGGTAATAGGGGACTTTGGTCTTTTTGGTGGGCTTTTTCACCTTAATAGTTACGTCGACCCAGTGTTAGTGTCCAGTACCGACGGAGTAGGCACAAAGCTAAAAATTGCATCTTGGCTAGGTCGATACGACACAATCGGAAAGGATGTAGTCAATCAAAATATTAACGATGTTCTAACCACCGGGGCAAAGCCAATCTTCTTCCTAGACTATTTAGCGATGGAATCTTTGGTGCCCGAGCAGGTAGAGGAAATAGTTAAAGGAATAGCCGAGGCATGCAATGAAGCAGGTTGTGCTCTTTTGGGCGGAGAAACATCACAATTATCAGACGTGTTCCGACCAGGTGCCTTCGAGCTTGCTGGTTTCGTAGTTGGTGCTGTAGAAAGGTCCAAGCTAATTAACCCAAAGAGTGTTTCCAAAGGCGATGTTTTGATCGGGTTGCCTTCTAGCGGACTTCATACCAACGGCTACTCTTTGGTCAGGGCTGTTTTTGGGCTAGAAAATGACCAGTCTCCCTTATTTACATATTGGGACGAATTAGGTTGTACCCTTGGCGAATCCTTGTTGACCCCTCATCGAAGTTACTGGCCATTGGTAGAGCCCGTACTAACTTCGGTAAAATCCATTGCGCATGTGACTGGCAGTGGAATAATTGAAAATCTTGAGCGCGTCATGCCAAAAGGAGTAATCCCACAAATAGACTGGTCGTCTTGGACAACACCACCTATTTTTCAAACTATCCAAGATTCGGGAGATGTAGAGATTGATGAAATGCGCAAGGTGTTCAACATGGGTGTAGGCCTTATCCTCGTATGTGATCCTACGCAAGCCAGAGATATCACCGGAATGCTTTCAGATTCTTGGATTTTGGGGGAGATCGCCAGTACATAGATAGCGTTTCAATCCGCCAAACTGTGTTCAAAATCGTCCTAAATTCTTGTCTTTGGAAGTGAACCATTGAAAGCACTACTTAGTGTATTTGATAAGACCGGCGTCGCAGATTTTGCCAGAGTCCTACACGATCTGAAATACGAACTTGTTAGTACTGGGGGAACTCACAGCGAGCTTGCTAACGCCAAAATCCCAGTTCAGCAGATTTCTACTATTACTGGCTTCCCAGAAATGCTCGGTGGCCGCGTTAAAACACTGCATCCAAACATCCATGGAGGTATTCTCGCACGAAGGACTATCCCTAAAGATGTAACTGAATTGGCCGAGCACGGAATTGACCCCATAGACGTTGTGGTGGGTAACCTCTACCCGTTTCGCGAGGTGTCCAGCAAAAAAGGGTCGGAGCTTGATGAGGTTCTTGAAAACATTGATATAGGCGGCCCAACTCTACTACGCGCAGCAGCTAAAAACTTCCCAAGCGTCATAGTGATAGTCGACCCTAGTGATTACGGTTGGATTGCAGAGAAAATTGGCGGTACTGGGCTGTCGATTGAGGATCGAAAAAGCTTAGCCCATAAGGCCTTTCAACATGTGGCTCTATATGACACCGCAATATCACATTATCTTTCTGATGACCCTGTCGGCACATATCCCAACGAGTTAACCATAGGTCTGAATAAACGGTTGGATTTACGATACGGTGAAAATCCTCATCAAAAAAGCGCACTCTACATCTTCGATTCGGAAGTGATTGATGGCATCGGCAGCTTCACGCAACATCATGGGAAAGACCTCTCTTTTGTAAACGTTTTGGACGCAGACGCAGCCTTTAACCTAGTTTCAGACTTTAAAGAGCCAGCAATAGCCATCATAAAACACACTAATCCCTGCTGCTTCGCGACTGGCAATATGGCTATTGCAACCCTATATGAGATGGCCCTATCTAAAGGCGATGCCATTTCAGCCTACGGTGGTATCATTGCAACAAATCGCCCGATTGACATGGCTTACTCAAAAACACTACGACAAACGCTGAGTCCGATTACCGGAACACGGATGTTCTACGAAATAATAATGGCTCCGGATGCAGAAAATCCAGCCTTAGACCACCTGAAAAGAAAATCAAAGGACCTCAGAATCCTAACGGCCAACTTGCCATCACCATCAGGCACCTACAGAGAAATCCAAACTGTCCGAGGAGGCGCCCTGCTACAACAGTCGGATTCAACTGTATCAACCGAGACCGATTTCCATATCGTCACCAAAAAGCATCCTTCAGAATCTGAGATCAGAGATCTCCGTATCGCATGGACTTTATGCAAGCACGTTAAATCAAACGCGATAACCATGGTAAAAGATCAGGTCCTCATAGGCATGGGGGCCGGGCAGCCAAACAGAGTCACAAGCATCAGGCTGGCAGCACATTTTGCAGGTGATGCATCTAACGGAGCAGTGTTAGCATCTGATGCTTTATTTCCATTTGATGACAACGTTAATGAAGCGGCGTCTGCCGGAATAACCGCGATAGTCCAGCCGGGTGGGTCAATAAGAGACAAAGAAATCATAGAGACAGCCGACAATCTGGGAATAGCTATGGCATTTACAGGAACCAGGCACTTCCTCCACTAGAGATTCCGATGACCCTTTCTAGTGAATTTTATTCTCCCCCCCCCTGGTTTCTTGCTCCGGTTTCAGCACTTGATCATTGATGACGGACACTTTGATAGTAGCATTGGTTAAAATTGACATTCTGCAAAACAGCTCAAAAAGTAAAGCGGTCTTATGCTTAAATTTCTAACAATCACTAACTTTGCTACCATTGACCACATTGAGTTAGATCTAGCTAAGGGGCTCAATGTGCTCACTGGGGAAACAGGATCTGGCAAGTCCATTATAGTGGACGCCATCAACCTACTGATGGGAGGACGCGCGAATACTGCGAGTGTCAGATTCGGTGCAAGTCATTCAATTGTAGAAGGCATATTTCATGTCAACAATACTGCAATAGATGCTATAAACACGATATTGATCGACCCCGAACTGTGTCTAGACCATGAAGACAGGTCCCTAATCTTGTCACGAAGGATTAGCATAGACGGGCCCAGTATTTGCCGGATTAACGGTAGAATTGTTACTCGTCGTTTGCTCAGTGAAATCGCCGAATCACTCGTAGATATACACAACCAAGGCGAACACCTGTCACTTTTGAGAGTAAAAGAACATGTCAATTTTCTAGACCATTATGCAGGTATATCCGACAACAGAAACCAGTTATCCTTAGCGATCGCCAGCCTGAGATCTCTACAACATCAATTGAGTGAACTTTATACTGATGAGACCGAGCGCCTCCGAACTATTGAAAGCCTTAGTAATGAGGTTGCCGAGATTGATAATGCCAGACTGCAGTTGGATGAAGACGAAGCATTGAGCAAAGAGCGGCGAATTGTTGCCAATCAAGAACAGCTCATAACATCCTTATCTAACGCATATTCAGCCCTCCACGACAAAGAAGCAGAAAGTAAATCCGCTGGTGACATGGTAGGACTGGCAGCCAACTCACTCCATCAAATTGAATTCTTAGATGAACACTTAAAAAGCTTCAGGGAAATTGCAGAAGATATATCTATCAAGTTGGCAGATTTGGCAATGTCCTTAAGAAGCTATTTGGATGGCCTCCAATATACTCCCGGTCGTTTACAGGAAATAGAGGAGCGCCTGGATGTAATATTGTTACTGAAGCGTAAGTACGGTCCAACTGTTCAACAAATACTCGAATACAGGGAACATGCAGCAGCGCGCTTGGAAGCAATATCTGAACAAGGAGAAAAGGTTTCAGAATTATATGAGCAGCAGTCACAAAGCGAAGCAGATATAGGACGCCTAGCGTCAAAGTTGTCGGCTGCCCGAAGTGCCGCTACCGAAAAGTTGGTAAATTCGGTCGAGGCTGAATTATCTCAGCTAGCCATGGATCGTACGAAAATACAGGTCAGTATTTCACAGAGCGCCTCCGATGAAGGCATACCTATAAACGGACAAAGGTACTCTTTCGACTATACTGGAATAGACCAAGTTGAGTTCCTAATATCACCAAATTCCGGGGAACCTCTAAAACCACTAGCAACGATTGCTTCTGGTGGAGAAAGTTCCAGAATAATGCTGGCGCTCAAGGTTACTCTATCCGAAATTGATAAAGTCCCCACATTGATTTTCGATGAAATAGATAGCGGAATAGGGGGGCGTGTGGGAAATACAGTAGGAGGGAAACTTAGCAACTTATCCCAAGGTCGTCAGGTTCTCTGTGTGACTCATTTACCACAAATTGCCAGCTTTGCTGATCACCATATTCAAGTTACAAAAGTATTTAAAAACGGCCGTACTATCACTATGACGAAAGTCTTATCAACCTTACAGCGAATCGAAGAGATCACCGAAATGCTGGGGCACGTTTCAGAGGCAAGTCGCCAAAATGCAAAGGACCTTTTACGGTCATCCGCTGATTATAAAAAGCTGAATAAGTTTCAGATTGAGAAACCCTGATTGTTATCTCTATGATGGCTAATCAGCCTTTGACACCCGTGTCTGGCGAATGCTATAGTCACCATTACCAGAAGGCGCGAACTGCGGGTTGCAGTCCACTATATAAATGTTTAACAAAAGGAACCCCTTAGCGAATTAAGGGGTTCCTTTTGTTTTTCATAGGAGCACAATGAATACAGCTGAGTTTGTTTGGTTGTCAATTATGGTTGTTATGCTGTTGTTATCAGCGTTTTTCTCTGGTTCTGAGGCGGCGTTCCTATCACTCCAGAAAACTAGGCTCGCATTTCTGGTACGCAATAAGGTCCGAGGCGCGGAAAACGTTGCTAGAATTGCGGCCAGCCCCGAAAAACTTCTCCCGACCGTCCTTACAGGCAATAACTTAACCAACACGGCTGCCGCAGCACTTGGAACATCTCTAATAGCGACTAGGCTAAGCCCTAGCCAAAGTGTAATCGTTTCTACCGTAGTAATTACAATCCTTCTCCTAATTTTTTCTGAGACCATACCTAAAACTTTCGCAGCCAGAAACGCTGAACGGTTTGCCTTTATTGCTGTAAAGCCTCTGGAATGGGTAGGCAAAATACTCTTTCCTTCTGTCTGGCTACTTGAAAGATTGGCCCGTTTGGTTGGGAAATTATTCGGAGTATCTGCAGACAATATGTTCGCTGGAGAAGAAATACGAGCTCTGATAATGGCTGGGCGTGAATCTGGAGAAGTCGATCAGCCCCAAGCGGAAATGCTCGAGCAGGTTTTTCGATTTTTCGGGCAAAAACAGCTACGTGAAGTCATGACTCCCAGAACAGAAATCGTAGCATTGGAAAAATTCTCCTCTCTTAACGACTTCCTTTCGGTCTATAGCAAACATTCTCACACGAGATTTCCCATATACGAAGGAAGCTTAGACAACGTAATAGGCACGCTCTCAGTCAAAGATGTGGTTGGAGCCATGTCTAACAACAATCTAAAGCCAAACTACGATGTAACCCAGCTGGTTAGAGATGCTTACTTTGTTCCGGAAACCAAATTAGTAAGTAGCATTTTCCCCGAACTGCGCCAGTCTCCCTTTCAAATTATAATGGTTGCCGACGAGTTTGGGGGAGTAGCCGGCTTGGTGACTCTTAAGCAACTCATTGAGGAAATTGTCGGAAGAGTAGGAGAAGAGGGACAGGAGCCAGAGGAAGACTACCAGGCTATAGATGCTAACACCTACCAAGTTGAAGGTGGAATGGACATAAATGAAGCCAACGAAAGAATCGGCCTTGCCATACCGGAGGGAGAATATGAAACCGTGGCAGGCTTTATTCTAAGCCAACTAGGGCGAATACCAGTTCAGCATGAACGACTCTTACACAAAGGGTTCATTCTGGAAATCACAGAAATGGGCGGAGTAAGAATAGCGCAAGTGAAGGTAACTAGAGTGGCAAAAGTTGAAGATAACCCACAGGGTCCTCAATAAGTGGCCTCGAGATATATTAACAAAACCGTAAAGGAAACCTTAGAGACTGGCGGTCTACTGAATTCCGACAAGATCGTCCTTGCAGGTGTCTCAGGAGGTGCCGATTCACTCGCACTATTGTTGTCACTCCACTCCCTTGCCGCCAAATACCATTTCTGCCTTTACGCAGGTCACCTAAATCACTCATTACGTGGAGAAGAATCAGATGCAGATTCCGATTTTGTCACAAAAGTGTGCAAAGACTTAAATGTCCGCTTATTCAAGAAAAAAGTGGACGTAGTCGCTTTTCAGAAGCAACACAGCCTCTCCTTAGAAGAAGCGGCTCGCTTAGCAAGGCTCAAATTTCTCAGCAGCGTTTCGAAGGATGTTGGAGGGTCAGCCATGGCACTAGGGCACACCTCTGATGATCAGGCAGAAACCGTACTTCTCAACATGATTAGAGGGACTGGTGTTCGTGGACTCCGCGCAATGACAGCTATATCTAATTGGAGCATATCCCAAACAGAACATTTGCGAATTATTCGGCCATTACTGAAGGTCAGCCACAAAGAAACAGAGGCCTACTGCACAGAGCTTGGTATAACTCCAAGACTAGATTCATCTAACTTCGATGAAGCTTTTACGCGAAACCGTATTAGGCACAAGCTAATACCTAAATTGGCCACGTTCAATCCTTCGATAAAAAGAACCTTGTCTAGACTCGCCCTGGCTGCAACTAATGATATCGCATATATAGATCAACAAGTTTCAGTCATCTGGCCCTTAATCGCTACTTTCGAGTTAAACGGCGTCAAGATCAAACGCCTCGATTTCAATAATCAACATCCGTCCATTCAATCCCATTTATTGCATAGGGCATACATGCTGTTGGCGGGTGATTCCTTATATCTAAATTCGCAGCAGATAGGTGCCATGAAGTCGCTTACTAGCAAGGGGGCTGGTCGCTCTTTCTCTCTACCTCGTGGATTTGACTTCCTTACCACTTATGACCACATCTCGATCGCTAAGAAGGATCCATCTCAAGAGCAACATGAATTTGTAGAAATTTCACTGTCGGTTCCTGGAAAAACCGAGTTCCGTGATTGGGAAGTCAGCATCATCACTGACCATCATGGTCATCAACTATCCAATCTAAGCCAACCCGATCGTTACCACTCCTATATGAGCCACGAGACATTAGGAAACGTATTGACAGTACGTAGCCGACTTCCAGGTGACCGCTTTAATCCCCTAGGATTCAATTCAGAAAAGAAACTTAAAGAGTTCATGATTAAAAATCACGTTCCACGTCACGATAGGGATGCCGTCCCTCTATTAATATCCAGAGGGCGCATAGCCTGGGTCGTCGGTCATAGGATTGCTAATTGGGCAAAAGTAACGGCAGAAACTGAAACCATATTGAAAGTCAGTTTCCGCAAACTCTCGGGGAGTCATGATAACGCTTTTTAAACTGGGGATTCCAAGCTTGGAATCCCACCAATGCGTAGCCGTAGTAACCCTTTCACATCTCGCCACGCTGTGCTAATCAATTTGACTCTCGAATCCGGATCGTCCGTCCATAGGACTGGAATATCCTTGATCTTAAGGTTGTTCTTTTCCGCGACAATTAGTAGCTCGGTATCAAAAAACCAATCTTGATCTTTCACACATGGCAGTAATGAAACCGCCACATCTCGAGTCATAGCCTTAAAGCCACACTGGGCATCGGTAAACTTATTTAAAAAAAGCGCTTTTATAAGATAATTATACGCCCTTGAAATCATTTCCCGTTTAACCGTTCGGGAGTGCACTTTGGCACCTTTCATTAGTCGTGATCCAACCGCTATATCGTACCCGCTTTCCAGCGCTTTGAGCATACAAGGGACGGCACTCAAATCAGTAGACAAATCTACATCCATATAACTTACTAAGTCGGCGTCAGTTCCCAGCCAAGCTTGCCGCAATGCCCTCCCTCTACCCCTTACCTCTAATCTCAGTGAAGTCACATTTACGCACTCTCGAGACAAATCACGTGAAATTGAGGGAGTACCATCCTCTGATCCATTGTCCGCTATAACTATGCGCCACGGATTATTAATTGCAGACTTAAGATAGTTGCACAGTGTCTCTACGGACTTGCGCAGCTTCTCCTCCTCATTCAAAACTGGTATGACAAAATCTACTTGTAACGGCATCTTAGAATTAGGTGATTACCTCTCCAGTGGTTATAGCTACATTACTCTTCTCAAATAGGATATGGCGTTTTGGCCCGCTATTTTCCTGATCTGATCTGGAGAATACCCGCGCGACACCAAGCCACGAATGATGTTCTTGCCATCAGCTGGAGATTCTAAGCCATCCAAATACCGGGCATTTGGAGCGTTACTTCCGATAGACCGAGTTGAGTAATCTACGTGATCCCCAATTAAAGTATCCGTTCCTATTCCTACGTGATCTATGCCAACCAGGTTCACCATATAGTCATAATGGTCTAGAACGACGTTAATGTTTTGACTCGGGTCATCACTCAGGGAATTGGGCACTGATGTCACGCATATTATGCCACCCTTCTCCACACAGGCTACCAATACGTCGTCTTGAACCGTTCTCTTGGTCTGCCTCAAAGTAAAAGACGCATTATGACTTAGTATAGGAGGAGCTTCGGAATACTTTATCGCTTGCAATGCCGTTTCGTGACCCGCATGAGACAAGTCTACTGCCATACCCAATCGGTTCATCCTTTTAACTACTGATTCACCAAATTGACTTAGGCCAGCATCGGTTATTTCATAGCTCCCATCGCCAATATAGGATCTATGGGAATATGTAAGTCCTGCCATTCGTACGCCCATAGCGTACAGCACATCCACCCTGTGCAGTTGATTACCGATAGCAAGATGTTCCGCCGTTGGGAAAAACCCCAACTTACCTTGCTGGTGGGCAGAAAGTATCTCATCCGGGTTTGTAACTTTCGTTACTATGCCAGAATGTAAACTCATATCTGCTAGCATTATTCCGATTTCATCCAAGACTATATCAAACTCCGCCGAAGAAGCGTGTGTAGGTTTAATGCCGCCTCGAAAACCATTTGCTGTGGCTACCGTAGACCAACCGCCATGCTTCGCTGCCTCGTAGCCCCACTCATAATCGCTGTCACGTAAGTATTCAATGAAGTGATCCAAGTTTTCCGGAAAAACCATAGGGTGTTCATGCATGTCAACCATCAATATGCCTTCCATGACTTCTTGATATTTCTCCTCGTCTTCGTTTGACAGGTCGACCGTCATGGACGGCACGCGATTGATTTGACTAACCAAAGAAATGGATACCTTTGCCATATCTACCTCCTACTAGAGAATCCAACTAATAAATTGTATGCTTGCTGAACGGCGTCCTCAGTGTCAATTATAATAAACGCCCAGTTTCCTCAAGCTAGAAAGTGCATTGCAAAATAAAAACGATCCCAATCAAATTACGAATTCCGCTGTCAAAGATCGTATTGCACCACTATTATTCCTAAGCAATGGTCCTTTACGAGCATTAACATATCATAGCTACGTCTATCTTTGGAGTTCCTCAAGCATTTCGATCATCTCCTTTTTTTTGATGATGATAGCTCGCGGCTGGCTTGTTCTAGAGATGACTGATTCGGCATTCTTAGTTACCGCCACCCAAGCCGCTAGCATGCTGCCTCAACTCTTCACATCACTGATCGGAGGTTTCCTAGCCGATAGATTCAATCGAAAAAAGATCATCATTTTCGCAGAGCTTTTTAACATGTCCACGTTGATAGTCTTATCGTTGTTAGTAATCACGAATGTAGTAGAGGTTTGGCAAATCTTCGTGCTCTCGTTTATGGGAGGCATCACATTTTCTATGGGGTTTCTAGCCCGTACATCGTTGGTACCAAGCCTGGTTGAACGAAACGATATGACAAGCGCAGTAGCTCTATTTACTACGGTTTTCAGCGCAGGTCAACTCATAGGACCGGCTATCGCAGGGGTCCTCATTGAATCTCTGGGCATGGGAGTCACCTTCTTAAGCTCCGCCTTAGTACTAATTGTTGCACTTTTGATACTTGTACCATTGAAAACAATTAGTAGTGGTGCTCCCAACGGGGATACCAATCGCGTGGCATTTATTCAAAGCGTGGCAGAGGGATTCTCTTACGTTAAGAAGAGCAACTTAGTGCTCGGTCTTATGATGCTCGGTCTCGGTGCAACTCTGTTCGGCTTCCCATTTATGAGCATATTGCCTGTCTTCGCTAGGGACGTTCTAGACGTGGGTGCGAACGGTCTGGGATGGCTTGCCGCTATGCAAGGAGTTGGTGCTTTAATCGGATCAATAATAGTAGCTTCGATGCGTAGCCATTCGCAGATAAAAATCTTAACAGTGGCTGGATCGCTGGGACTCCCTATATTCATCCTTCTATTCGCACTTTCTTCGACATATGCACTATCGATCGCCTTAGTTATTATCCTCGGCTTTTTCTTCCAAGTTTTCATGACGAGTAACTTCACCCAAGTGCAGATAGTGGTCCCGGACGCAATCAGGGGGCGAGTCCTGAGCATTAGGATGATCATATTCGGGATCGGTCCTATCGGAATGATAGCCTTAGGTACAGTTGCCGAGTTAATTGGAACAGTTGTAGCAACTGCAGCCATGGGTGTTATAGGGTTCATCTTCCTTTCAATCACTATAGCGCTATTCCCTGCGCTACGGAAAACGGAATCAGAACGAAGTTAGTCTACAAGCTAAAAGTACCGAACAGACCGAATATACAAGGTGTAAGAATCGGCTCGCGATTACGCCCCCAATAAATCAGAAGACGTATGAGGTCTAATTAGAATCAGTGGGAAGGCAATTCTTGCCCCACAAACGAAGTCCTAAACCTATACAAGGTCATTTCCGGCTCGTTTGGAGACAAAGGCAAATATTCCTCTTCCTCGATCTTAGCTACAATGAACCAAGGGCCATCATTTTTCATAGCCTCTTGAAACACTTGGTCTAAGTCTTCCAATGTGTTCACTGAAGCAGTGTGTGGAATGTTGCACGCCTTTGCAACTTGCTCCAGATCAGTGCCTCTCCCCGTATGACTAGTTTGATGTCCTGTTTGCCCCCATTCCTCGTTATCCCATACCACCACAATCAAGTTCTTGGGTTGCTCCTGGCCTATAGTCGCTATGGTGCCCATATTCATCAATAGAGATCCATCACCGTCCAAAGAAATGACTTTATCCGGTATAGACAAAGCCATCCCCAAAGCATTGGATGAACACAGACCCATTGATCCAAATGTATAGAAGTTTCTGTCCCTGTGCCCCGCGTGCCACAGCTCGTCAGTGGTGGGTCCCAAATTCGCAACCACCGGTTCATCACCCAGTTGACTAATGATCAGCTTCGTAGCTTCTAGTCTATGCAAGCTTCCCCTCATGCAAAAGAGGCGTCATGCAAAGAGCCAATGGCTCTCTACTCGCATAACACAGCTTTAAGGCCCCGGATACCAAAGCTGGCATTTTTCGAGGATCGTCCAAAGTATAGTTCGTTATTCCAAGTACATCCAAAATCGGCCTCGTGGACCGGCCCATGGGAACCTGGGCAATATTGAACTCGTTCAACTCGCCACGCAAATTGATGAACAAAGGTATGGGTATCCGACATGGTATGCAAAGACTATTAATAGCATTTATAGAGTTTCCGAAGCCACTGGACTGCATAAATACCGCTGCGTTTCGTCCGACCGCATAGGCCCCGGCTGCAATCCCTATCGCCTCCTCCTCTCTCGTCGCCGAAACAACATGAAAGTACGGATCTTCCTGCAAGAGTTGAGTGACCTGCGCTATGGAAATGTCTGGCACGAATGCAATCAGAGAAACGTCGCTCTCTTTAAGGCATCCAACCATGTCTTCCGCCCAAGTCATAAATTCTCCACAATAAGCAAATTTGCAGCAGCAGGATTACACAAACGCCTTATAGAGTCAATCTTTACTCAATAAACAAACCATCCCGGAATATTAGCTGGCTAATCGTGATTCACTTCTAGTTTTTTTGATCACGATATGTTGATGGTATGCAAGGGCGACCGGCCCAACAATCACTACGCTTAGATAGCTTATAGATCTGTCGAGTAATGCAATAGAAACCGCGGCACCTTCCGATATAGTCAAAGCTAATATTCCAGCAATTCCAGCCTCCACTACACCTAGGCCTCCCGGTGTAATTGGGGTAGCCGATAACAAAGCTCCAGCGATTGCAACAAACAATACGAAGTCTATTCCAACATCTAATCCAGTTGCCTTGATCACCAAATAGAGTCTGCCTACCTCTGCAAGCCACCCCAATAAACCAAATACTCCGACCTGCGGAAGCAACCTGAAGCTCTGTATTATTCCTTGACGAAAACCTACATACGTCCTGAAAAGCCTTCTTGGGAAAAACATTGCCGCCCGTTTCCAAAACAAATGCAGCCCAAGAAGTGCTAGCAAGGAAACACCAGCTAAGCCGAATCCGACAACTAATAGAATTTGCGGTGGTCCATTATCAGAGTCGGTCAATATTGACAAGAATCCAATCAAAAGTAATCCAGAAACCAGCAGTATATCCATCAGTCGCTCCGCCACTACCGTACCACCTGAACGAGCAAACGATGCTCCGCTCTCCTTTGCGTAAGCATAGGCGCGATATGCATCTCCGATACGAAACCAAGTGACAGAACTGGCGAACCATCCAATCAAGATTAATCGCCCGGACCCAATAACAGAAGGTAAAGAGATTTCTTGAGATCGAGTCACCCCGGCATTTATCAGCAACAATCGCCAACGCTGACCCCTAAATAGAAATGTTGTGTAGTGAACGAAGACCGCAAGTAAATAAAGGGTAGGATTGCTTCTCTTAATGGTTCCCAACGTTGCTTCGAAATCAATCGAAAATCTGGATATAAGGAAATAGATTATCGCCAAGCCCAAAAGAAAGGAAAATAGAGTCGGCGCAGACAGAAATCTCCTACTTAACGATAATTTATGCTGCTGTTCAAGATGATTACCTATACGTATCCTCCCAAAATCACAAAGGCCTTTTAGCAGGAATGCCGATCCGCCTAGGATATTTCGACGGGGTTTCAGTCAACTTATCTACAACTATTAATTTACGATCTCCATCCAAGATTTCTGTGGGAATGTCGACTGTTCTCATATTTGTGCCACCCAGATCACTCATTGCGGCTGAGGCATCCCGCATTTCGTCCATTACATCGCCTTTCTTCAGCAATATGGTTCTGCCACTTATCCTACATAACGGCAGAGTATACTCCAAGAGAATCCGCGTTTCCGCAACAGCCCGAGATACCACGACATCGAAATCCTCTCTAAAGGAATCGCTTTGCCCGATTGATTCAGATCTATCAGTCACCACGGTAACTTCATCCAAGCCAAGTGTGCTGACTATTCGTTTTAAAAAATCAGTGCGCTTCGAAATTGAATCAACCAACGTCAGCCTGATTGCAGGAAAGGCAATTTTCAACGGGATCCCCGGAAAACCAGCTCCACTGCCCACATCACACACTGAAAGTGGCATATTGACAAGATTCGGAATGGCCATGCACGCAGTCAGGGAATCCAAGAAATGAAGTTTGTATATTCGGGATGGTTGAGTTATAGAAGTAAGATTAATTCGTTCATTCCAGTCAATTAACTGTCTAGCATAAGTCTCGAATTGCCCCATTTGCGCCGGTGACAGCTTGATCCCGAGATCTATCGCGTCCTTGAGAGTGGTAAATTGTTCATCCATCGTGTAGTCCAAAATTATATCACCTTGCAAGAAATGTAGGCCTCAATTAAGGTTATATCTAATGGGCGACTGCATCTTCTGTGAGATCGGATCCGATAACTCAAAAGCTGAGCGTATATACCAAGACGACTACTGCTTTGTAATCCAAGACATAAATCCGATAACTCCAATACACCTGCTTCTGATACCAACTGAACACATCGTGGAACTTTGGGATAATCAAGAGAAATTGCTTGGCCATCTCTTAGTGGTTGCAAGTAAAGTCGCCGAACAAACTGGTTTAAAGGCAAACGGCTTCAGGATTACGATTAACCAAGGAAAGGATGGCGGACAGACTATACCTCATCTCCACTTGCACCTAATGGGAGGGCGCGAACTCCCTTGGGGCACCGGGTTTTAGTTAATAATAGAATGGACCTTTCACTTAGCAAGCTTCGCAGTATTACAGAAACACTCCCTCCTGAATTGCAAGGCCATTTAGAGCGAGTTCGTAAAGTAGCTATCCGACTTGCGGAACGTCACAAAGTTGACCGACTAAAAGTTGAACTAGGATCCCTCGGGCATGACATCTATCGCGCACATGACGAAGAGTGTCTTTTGTCGCTGGCCAAGAGTAAGAAAATCCACATTTCGCCTATAGAGGAGTGCCTGCCAATTATGCTACATGGCCCGCTCGCTGCAATCAGGATTGAGGAAGAATGCGACATCACCGACCCTGATGTCTTACAAGCTGTCAGATGGCATACTACAGCCTGCCCAAGCATGAATAAAGTAGGCCTTATTGTGTTCTTGGCTGACAAAATCGAACCCGCAAAATTGACTGGGATTAAATACCTGGCAACGGTAGCCAAGATCGCTGAAAATAGCTTGGAATCAGCTGTGTTGCGATACCTTACAGAAGATATTACTTGGCGACTCAAAAACGAAAATCTCGTGCATCCTGCAGCGATAGAGGCAAGAAACGACCTATTGAAGATTCTAAGTTAATCAACCAAAGTTATTGCGAATTGTTCACTGTGTACAAGGGTCGAAAGTTGCCGCCCGCCGCTTTGATCGCACCTAATCTGACTTCCACTGGCTTAGAGCTAGCTTGAAAGGTTCTATGTCTTGATAAGGCCCAACCACAGCCAGATTAAGTTCATCCCTTTTGAGGAATCGGCTTGCAATAGTACTTATGTCGTTTGGTTGGACGGCATCAAGGAAATCGACCACCTCTGCCACGCTTAAAATATTATTCGTTAACAACTCTTGGACCCCTGACCAAGCTGCTAGAGCTCGTGTGTCCTCCATTCGTAGCAACAGACGACCCTTCAGCAGTTCCCTAGCTCTATGTAACTCCTCTTCAGTAACACCCTGCTTGATCTTGTCCAGCTCCTCTAGAATGGTTCCTACAGCCAGAGTCGCTTTAGCAGGATCAACTCCAAAATCGATCACAATGGATCCAGTATCACTGTAATGACTCGCCGAACTATGGATATCATAAACCAACCCAAGATTCTCTCTTACCTGTAGAAATAGACGGCTGCTCATTCCTTCGCCTAAAACAGCACACATCAAATCCAATCGGAATCTATCAGGATGACTGCGCCCAATCCCTGTAAAAGATATAGACAGGTGTGCCTGTTCGGTTTCACGGTATTCCAAACGTGCTTGATGTGATTTACTGTTTCTATTTACAGTTGGCTGTAAATTATATGGGGCATTCGAAGGCCACTGCTTGAGTTTCGGTAGCAAGGTCGCCAATACTTCGTCGTCAGAAAGCCCTCCTGCAATACTGATCACAATGCTAGATGCTCCGTATTGGTGTCGAAACCAATCAATCATCGTGTCTCGCGATAAAGACTCGACGCTTTCTCGGGTGCCGCCCACATCCCTGCCCATCGGCTGATCCGGCCATAGCATTTGGTCAGTTAGCAAACTAACCCGATAATCGGGGTAGTCGTTTGTCATCGCCAGCTCCTCCTGAATGACTCCCCTTTCTTTTTCGACTTCCTCCTGAGCTAGCAGTGGATTCCTTAGCATATCAACTATTACATCCAACGTGTCCGCAAAATGAGGTAGTGCCACTTTGCACCAATAACTGGTGATCTCTCGATCTGTACTGGCATTCATCAAGCCCCCAACTCTTTCTATAGACCCAGAGATTTCTAGAGCAGATGGCCGGCGCGGCGTCCCTTTGAAAACCATGTGCTCCAGAAAGTGGGACACGCCCGCTTTTTCATCTTCTTCATACCTGGAGCCACTTGCCACATATATGCATGTTGAAACTGACATAGCATGTGGGACTGATGCAGTAAGTAGGCGAATCCCATTATCCAAAGTTCTTAGGTTATACATGATTAATCCTATTGTTCACTTTTTCTTACATGAACGATAAATTCCGAAAGTCTATCTTAGTGTAGGCAGTTACTCATTCATTATTGGGGAAAGCTTCGTCTTTTTTAATCAACTTTTCAAGCGGCGCTATGCCAAGCATAATCCGTTTAACACCTGATGGCCCCTTAAACGCAATTGTGGCCTCGACGTCATCCCCTGTTGCAATTGTATTAAGCACTATGCCTTCACCAAAGGTCTTGTGTTTTACTTTATCTCCTACTCTGATTGAAGGAGTGTCCGACTCAACAGAATCACCTCGAGTAGAGTTACTATCATTGCCTATTTTCTCTATCAGGCTCCTTGGGATATCCCTCAGAAACCTACTGGGAGTCCTCGCGGTTCGACCACCAGAATACTGGCTATTCCTGCTATCTCCATAAATTCGGCGTAAGAATGTTCGGGATAGGTAAAGCCTTTCCTTTGCCCTTGTCATCCCTACGTAGAATAACCTCCTTTCTTCTTCCACCTGTAGAGGATCATCTATAGAGCGCGAATGAGGCAATAATCCCTCTTCTATTCCCAAGATAAAAACAACCGGGAACTCCAATCCTTTCGCCTGATGCAATGTGATAAGGGTCACCGCATCCTGAGCATCGTTAAGGCCATCCACGGGCGAAACAAGAGCGACACTTTCCAGAAAGGCTTCAAGGGAGAGGGCGGGATTTTCACTCAACAAATCCTGCACCTCTAGGGCTTGGCCTCGAAACTCCTGTACATTTTCAAGCTGCTCGCTTTCCCTTTCTCCACCTCTTAAGTATTCACGATATCCCACCTTCTCCAACACCAAATCTACTAAATCAGATACGCCTAAAAGCTGGGCTTGGCATGACAGTTCCTCGAACAAGGTCATCAGCCGACGAATGGCAGATACGGCTCTGCCTGTAAGGCTGACCTGTAGCCCTCCTTTTTCCTTATCATCGCTGATTGCCTGTAGTGATTCATACACTGAAAAGCCATGTGCTTCACCCCAACGCCTAACCTCTTCTATGGTCCTCGAGCCTATCCCTCTCGGGGGCACATTTATGATTCGCATCAGGCTAATTTCATCTCTACGATTGTGAATTACTCGCAAATAGGCTATTAGATCCTTTATCTCTCGCCTTAGGTAGAATCTGACCCCACCTATTAATCTGTAACTAACTCCATGCCTCCGACAAGCATCTTCCATGGCTCTAGATTGCGCATTGACTCTATACATAACCGCACAATCGCCAAACCGCAACCCTTCTTGTCTAACTAGTCGATCTATTTCACTCAATACCCACTGCGCTTCCTCATTCTCGTCGTGTCCTTCATTCACAACCAGCAGGCAACCATCCGCATTCTTAGAAAAAAGGTCGTTATTTAGTCGATTTCGATTGGGAGAAATTACGTGTTTTGCGGCCTCGACTATATTCTTTGTCGATCGATAATTTTCCTCAAGGTTGATTACCTTTGAATCGGGGTAATTGTTTTGAAAAGAAAGTATGTTTCCCACGTCAGCATTACGCCAAGCATATATAGACTGATCAGGGTCTCCAACCACACAAATATTCCGATGCTTATCGGCAAGGAGCCTGGACAGGGCATATTGAGAGTGGTTGGTATCTTGAAATTCGTCTATAAGCAAATGCAAATACCTCTCTTGATACTTCTCGCGAACTTCCGTTACCTGTCGCAGAAGTCCGACCGCCTGAGTCACTAGATCATCGAAGTCCAACGCAGCCATGTTTGATTTCAATGACTCGTATCTTTCATAAACCCTGAGCACTATCTCGTCGTAGTAACTGTTAGACCTAGACAACGCGAAGGCCTGGGGGTCTAATAGGTTGCTCTTAGCATCTGATATTGCGTTTCCAATTGCCCTAATTGGGTATTGCTTAGGGTCAATGTTAGCTTCCTCCATTGCTCTCTTAAGCAAGGAGGATTTGTCATCATCGTCATAAATTACAAAGCTGTTATCCAGTCCAATCTTCTTACCATCTACTCTCAATATGGATACACAAAGTGAATGGAAGGTTTTACAAATAACTCCCTCGGAAAGTTCACCCAATAGATTATCAAGCCTAGTCCTCATTTCACGGGCAGCCTTATTCGTAAAAGTCACGGCAACTATTCTGTTAGGGTCAATGCTGCAACCGTTGATAAGATACGCTATTCGGTGAGTAATAACACGTGTCTTTCCGCTGCCTGGCCCAGCCACAATCAACAATGGACCATCCACGGTTCTAGTGGCTTCGACTTGGGCAGGATTCAAGTTTCGCAAAAGCTCGGTTACCATTGTGTCATTTTGGATCTAATTGATTTTATTGGACCACCTTATGCTACAGGGTTGTCCTTGCCAGTAACTATTCAGGGTAATCGCTAAGATCGATACCAGTATCTAACCTGCCTAGCTGTTCCCGCAAGGCTCTCTGATACCCCGGTGAATGCAGCCCGCTAACAGTCATTATTAAAGCATCCTCATGGTTATCAGCATAATATCTCCCCCTTAGGCCACATTTTGCAAACCCATGTTTCAGATAAAGTGCTTGCGCCGAATGATTGCTGACTCTCACTTCTAAAGTAGCAACTTGCGCCCTCCTTGCGACGGACATCTTCAATGCTGCTAACAAAAGCCCTTCTCCAAGCCCTCTCCTTCGAAATTCCTCTCTGACTGCAATCGACGTGATGTGGGCCTCATCTGCCATAAACCACACTCCTACATATCCAACAATCAGATGACCATTCCAGTGCGGCACATCTCGAGGTGATCCCAACAAAATCTTCAAGTTAGAAAAAA
Source organism: Chloroflexota bacterium (assembly GCA_003228195.2). Lineage (GTDB taxonomy): Bacteria > Chloroflexota > Dehalococcoidia > Lucifugimonadales > QGNO01 > QGNO01. The sequence goes on from QGNO01000014.1 coordinate 38,385, forward strand.
TGCGGTGGAGCATAGGTTGATTCAAATCGGTTACGGGAGCCAGGATGTCCGCCTCGGACCCTTCGGCGGTAGGTACAAGCTGTGAATAAACTACAAGATATCTCGCCAGCCGGTTTTTTAACTCTTTGCCAAACGAAGTTGGTGGCCAAGTAGTTGGGAAAGCCTCCCGTTCTATGTCGGATACTTGCGAAATGTCGCCAGGCCTCATTGGCCGAATCTTAAAGTCCATGTTACTGGTCGTCAATCAGGATGTTCGATGCTCACTGATTCTACCATGGCAAAAGCCATGCCGACCAGATCGGCAATGCAGGGAATTTATTTGTGGGGATCGATACTTTACTGCGTCTTGATTATAGGAGTATAATTTATCCTTGTGTTTCCAGTCTTGGTCTATATCTCAACTTAAACCCCCCGAAGAGTGTCTGTTAACGGAGAAAGGTCAACCCCTGCATGCATGTCCTGTGGAGAATAGTTAAGCGAGCTTCAAAGTATAAGCTTGAACTCACCTTCGCCTACACAACAATATTAGGCGTAACGGCGGCTTCTATGCTCATACCTCGTTTTCTGGGCACCACCATCGATGAAGTTCTCTCTTCTGGCAGTCAAAGGGAACTCTTAATGCTAGGCCTTGCCGTGTTGGCAGCCAATGCCCTGAGGGGTGCTTTTGCTTATTGGCAACAATATCTTGGTGAAACTATAGGCCAAAAAGTGGCATATGATCTGCGCAACGAGTTCTATGACCATCTGCAACGAATGAGCTTCGGGTTCCACGACAAACAACAGACCGGGAACCTTATGTCAAAGGCCACTACCGACATGGAAGGCATTCGTATGTTCGTGCAGATGGGGTTGATCCGCGCTGCTTTCACAGTGCTATTGTTTCTCGGTGTTGGCACAGCTATGGTTCTTCTGGACTGGCAATTAGCATTAATTAGCTTGCTCTTTACCCCCGTGATCGCCTGGAGAAGCGGACAAACAATGGTCCAAATGCGCAGGGTTTGGCTTTTGGTTCAAACAGAGCTTGGGTTGATGACCACTGCACTACAGGAAAATCTCTCTGGCCAGCGAGTTGTAAAGGCTTTCGCTGCTGAAAAACATGAGCAGAGCCGATTTTATTATCATGCAGACAACGTGTCTCGCTATTCTTACCATGCGGCTATATATCAAGCTTCTAATTCGTCACTAGTTACGTTCTTCTATGTCAGCATAACCGTGTTGATCCTTTGGGCAGGGGGAAGACAGGTTATAGAGGGGACTCTTTCACATGGCGAACTCGCTCAGTTCATCTTCTATCTGGGCATATTGACCCAACCAGTGCGCATGATCGCCTGGGTCGTCAATTCGTTTTCTAGGGGTTACGGGTCTGGGCAGAGGTTATTCGCAACTTTGGACGCAGTATCTCCAGTTCAAAATATGCCCGACGCTGTTGACCTACTGAGAGTCAAAGGGCACGTACAATTCGAATCCGTTTCTTTTGCTTACGACGGCACCACTCCGGTACTAAGCAATATTGACATTGACGCTAAGCCAAGCAAAGTTATTGCCTTGGTTGGAGCTCCTGGCAGTGGCAAGAGCACCTTAGTACACCTCATTCCTAGGTTTTATGATGCGACATCTGGCACAGTGAGGATAGATGGCCATGACGTGCGTGATGTGACCACGGATTCTTTGAGAAGGAACATTGGCATCGTACAACAAGATGTCTTCCTCTTCACCTCTAACATAAGGGACAACATAGCTTATGGTAAGATAAATGCCTCTGAAGACGAAATAATCAATGCTTCAAAAATAGCTCAACTTCACGATTTCATTAAGGCCATGCCGGATGGCTACAACACGTGGGTTGGAGAAAGAGGAACCACACTTTCTGGAGGGCAACGGCAACGTCTTGCCATAGCTCGAACTGTGCTGCTTGACCCTCCCATACTTATACTTGATGATTCCACAGCAAGTGTAGACACCGAAACAGAGCATCATATTCGTGAAGCCCTACAACACGTAATGAAGGGGCGCACTACCTTTGTTATCGCCCATCGACTTAGTACTGTACTGAGTGCCGACTTGATCCTGGTCTTTAACAATGGCGAAATCGTTCAGAGGGGCACACACCAAGAATTAATCGAACTTCCTGGGCATTATCAGGATATCTACAACTTGCAGTTCCGCCCTGAAATGACAGACGTGACAAACTCTCAACTTGGGAGTACTGCCAATAAACTGGCAAACGAGCCAATTACCGAAAAGGATCACGGCCCATGATGGGGCACGGAGGAGGCATGGGGCATGGAGGAGGCATGGGGCATGGCCACGGAGGTCTTGACGATGACGATTCGGGCGAAATCTATAACCATCAGGTAGTTAAACGACTCTTTCCTTATTTCAAGAGCCAACTTGGCTTGTTCACTATTTCGATGGTAATGATGTTGGTTTATACCTCAACCTTAGTATTAATACCCTGGCTAATTGGCTACACTATTGATAACTACGTACTTGCTAACGACTTGACTGGCTTGAACCGCATTGGCGTCGTTATGATAGCAGTAATTATAGCCAACCTCGTTGGCAACTACCTTTATATGCGACTGTTGGGCAAGATCAGTCAAGAAGTTCTTTATAGGCTACGAACGGACATGTTCAACCATTTGCAGCAACTCTCAGTCCCATTCTTTGATCGAAACGAAGTTGGCCGCATTATGAGCCGTATAATGAGCGACGTTGGCCAACTTCAAGAGTTCCTTCCAATGGTAACTATAACTCTTGGTGATTTGCTCAGCTTAGTAGGAATAATAGCTGTAATGTTCTTGATGGACGTCAAGTTAGCGCTGATTGCCATTCTGGTGCTACCTGTTTTAGCGACGATTATGGCGATCTGGCAAGGCTATGCCAAGAAAGCGTTTATTAGAATCCGTTACGCAATATCTGTTGTTAACTCTCGTCTTCAGCAGAACATATCAGGTGTACGAGTTGTACAAAGTATGAATCGTGAAAATCTCAACCTGAAGCAATTCGATAAGGTTAACCTAGACCATCTTGATGCAAACATCCATGCCGTTAAGCTTTCTGCCATCCTAATGCCAACAGTTGATTTGATTACCGGGGTAGCACTGGGCTTAGTGATAGTAGTGGGTGGAACAATGGTGTTGAACGATAGCCTGGGTGCCGGTGCGCTTGTGGCGTTCGCTCTATACGTACAGCGTTTCTACGACCCTATCCGTAATCTTACAATGCAGTATACCCAGTTTCAAAGGGCAATGACCGGGGGAGTACGCATATTTGAATTAATGGATGTCAAGCCCGAAGTTGTTGACAAAATCGACGCTCTCCCATTGCCTGCCATTAAAGGTGAAATCAAATACGAAAATGTCTGCCTAGAATATATTAAAGACATTCAAGTCTTGAAGAATGTGAACCTTCACATCAAACCCGGGCAAACTGTTGCCTTGGTTGGACAAACCGGAGCAGGGAAAACTTCAATGGCTTCATTATTGATTCGATTCTATGACGTAACCAGCGGGCGTATTACTATCGATGGACAAGACTTACGTGATATACAAAGGAGCTCGCTCGCAGGCCAGGCCAGTATGGTGCTTCAAGAACCATTCCTATTCTCCATATCGGTAAGCGACAATATTAAGTATCGACATACAGGTTCCACCATGGAAGAGGTAATTAACGTAGCTAAGGCTGTTGGGGCCCACGATTTCATCATGAGACTAGAGAATGGATACGACACCGTTCTTTACGAACGAGGCGGCAATTTAAGTATAGGACAACGGCAGCTTATCAGTTTTGCCAGAGCCCTATTAGCAAACCCACGGATCTTAATTCTAGATGAAGCCACGGCTAATATCGACACCTTCACCGAAGTGCTGATTCAGCAAGCTCTAAAAACGGTTCTTAAGAACCGTACGGCATTGGTAATTGCCCACAGGCTGTCTACCATACAAAATTCTGATATGATTGTAGTCATGGAACAAGGTGAAATCATTGCCTCTGGAACCCATGAGGAGCTCCTTCAAGATTCGCCAATATACTCGCGATTGTATTTGCTGAATTTCCAAAATCCGACAGATACTTAAGCCGTTTGACTTAAGTTAAACGTTTTGTTTCGATTCATCCTCCCAAATCGGATCTCTTTTTTCAGCAAAGGCCTGTGGGCCTTCCACAGCATCATGACTTTTCAGAAGCTCATTATAGGTTCGGGCGGTGCTGGAAGCTGCCTCACCTTCACTGGAGCCACGGCCCTTTTTCACCAACTGTTTGAAGGCTCGAAGCGCGAGGGGGGAATTCTTTATAATCTTTCGAGCCATTTCCATAGCCTCATCCATCAATCTCTCAGATGGAACTACTTTGTTAAGAAACCCCATTTCAAGAACTCTCCACGCCGGAATTGGTTCAGCGGACAGCACAAGTTCCATTACCGCAGTTTCTGAAATTATCTTATTTAAGTGAATGGCAAATGGAGCCATAAGGCCCACTCTGGCTTCAGTAATTCCCAGCATAGCCGACTCCGAAGCAATTCTTATGTCGCAAACCTGGGCAACTGCAAAGCCGCCAGCCAAAGCGTAACCATTCACCGCAGCAATCATAGGCTTAGAAGGCGTCGGCCACATCGATAGACCGCCGCCGTACATCGTTTCTTCTGCAGAGACTTGTCTGCCAAACAAATTGTCGTTTGCTCTTTCTTTAAGATCGCGTCCTGCGCAAAAAGCTCTGCCGGCTCCGGTTATTATGGCTACCCAAGCCCGATCATCCTGATCGAATCTGATAATCGCTTTCCGCAGATTTCCGATCATGTCCCTGTTAAGTGCGTTTAGCGCGTCAGGTCGATTTAAAGTTATAACGGCTATCTTATCCTGAATTTCGTAAACCACTGATTCACTCATCGGTCACCTCAGTCACATTCATTCTGTCCAATAATCCGAGTCATGTCTTAACGGGACATCCATAAACTCAACTCTGCTACCCGGGCCAATACCGTTCTCGAAAGCCAACCCAGAGTTAACCTCGAGTACATATCGTATTGGACGTTCAGGATAGTAATTGGGGGGTGTAACGCCAGCCCTGACAGGAGGCACATTCGAAGATACGCTAACTACCATTAGTTTCGCATCAATCCAAACTATATCCAATGGAATCAACATGCCCTTCATCCAAAAAGCTGGGGCAACATCCTCTGAATATATGAACAGCATACCCTCATTGGCATGTAGTGATGGCCGCCCCATAAGCCCTAGTGTCTTCTCGTCCACAGATATCGCCAAATCTACCGCAAACGTCTTTTCGCCTATCTTCACCCTTGGGTTCCGCAAAGATTCGTCTATTGTATCGGACTCAAGCCTTTCAGATGTCGCGATCGGCTCTACTTCACTTGCGTTGCCAGAACAACTCAGCATCAACAAAAAGCAAAAAATATATAGAGCCTGCAATAACCTCACGAATGGATTACTCGGGGATTTGATTGGGGGCGCTTTCCCAAAAAGAGACCTGTTGCGCTTGGTCTTTTCCTTTGTAAGGTACGCCCAGATGTTTATATGCCTTTGAAGTTGCCACACGGCCACGTGGAGTCCTAGTAACAAAGCCCATCTGCATCAGGTAGGGCTCATAAACGTCCATTATTGTGTCGGGCTCCTCACTAATCGAAGCCCCTATAGTCTCCAAGCCCACAGGTCCCCCGTCAAACTTTTCCACTAGGGCTCGGAGTATCTTATGGTCAAGGTCGTCTAACCCCAGTCCATCAATCTCAAGCCCTAAAAGTGCTTCTTTAGCAACATTTACGCCGACTGTTCCGTCAACCATCACCTGGGCATAGTCTCTAACCCGTTTTAATAATCTATTCGCCACCCTAGGGGTGCCTCTAGCTCTTCTTGCAATCTCGTTTAATCCCTCGTCTTCTGCTTTTATTTGGAGAATCGTGGCGGATCGCTGCAGCAGTCGCAATATCGCATCAGGCTCGTAGAAGTCTAAGCGGAATAATAGGCCAAAACGATTCCTAAGGGGAGCGCTAATCTGAGCAAATCTGGTAGTCGCACCAATGAGAGTGAAAGGTGGGACTTTGAGATTGACAGCCCTAGCTCCAAGACCCTTCCCCATGAGCCACGAAAGGAAGAAATCCTCCATAGCAGGGTACAAAACTTCTTCTACAGCTCTATTTAATCGATGGATTTCATCAATAAAAAGTACGTCATTCGGGCGCAAACTAGTCAAAATGGCTGCCATGTCCCCCGGTCTTTCTATTGCAGGGCCTGAGGTAACCTTAATGTTCACCCCCATCTCAGAGGCCACGATATTCGCAAGTGTAGTTTTGCCTAATCCGGGAGGTCCGTATAGAAGGAGATGATCCAGCGCCTCATCACGCTGTCTGGCAGCAGCCATAGCAATACCTAGATTGTGCTTAATCTTGTCTTGGCCGACATAGTCGGCAATCTTGCGTGGGCGCAAATTTGATTCAAGAAGTGTATCTTCTTCTATCGACTTTCCAGAGACAAGTCTTTCCGTCATGGTCGATTATCCCCACCCAAAGTCCAGATGGTCATGATACCACGCTGGTTAAGTACCTGAAATACCAAGCTAGATACCATTTCTTTCTGGCTTCCTCAAGAACAGGAACAACAGGAGAGCTGCTAAGCCCGCTGACATTCCAGTCCCAACTATGAATATTGAGTAGCTTTCCGTAGTGTCGAATATCCAGCCAGCCAATACGGTCGCTACCATTCCTACAATTCCCAAGCTGTTGAGTATTCCCCTGAGTCTCGCAAATGACCTCCGGCCATAATATTCGCCAAGTATAGAATAGTTGGCCGGGGACACATTGGCACCAAAAGCAAACAATATAGTAAACAGATAAATTGCCGATTTACCATTGGCAAAGTTCAGAATAATTAAAGCCATAGCAACCGCAATCTGGCCCATTATCAAAATATTTTTCTTACTCCACCTATCGCCAAGCCAACCCACAAGTAGTATTAATGGTGTAGCGGTCAAAGCTACTAGGCCAACCATATTAGCCCCTCCCTGCTCAGTCAGGCCTTTCCAAACAAAAATCGGGATAAAGTGCACCTGAAACGCCGAGTTCATAGTGGTTCTTACGGTTGTACTAAACGCGATTAGCCAAAACGAGGGCGTTTTTAACGTCTCCCCAAAACCGAACCCATCTGGTGAAGTTATCTGAGTAATTACTTGCTCATGCGTAGCTGCCGGCTCTTCTCTTTCAGCGCTAGAAGCTACCAAGCCATCTGGCAAAAGTCCCATGGACTCCGGAGACCTACGAATCAACAATGACAATGGCAATGCCACTATAAGCACGACAACTCCAGACAGAATAGATGCAGCCCTCCACCCCTGAGTTATGGCAATGGCAGCAACTAGGGGGGTGAAAATTGCCGGACCTAATCTAACCGACGACGAGCATATGCTCATTGCTCGTGTCCGGTATTTCATAAACCAAAGATTGGCTACGGCATGCATACATTGGAGAAATCCCATTTGAAATCCTAGGGCGACCCAGCCAACATAAACCAAGACAAACGTTAACTCATTATGTACCGCTGTTAAGGCGATAAGGCCTGTGCCTCCCAACAAGGCTCCGATAAAAATCGGTAGCCGTGGCCCGCGGCGATCTATTATCCAGCCTACTAATGGCCCCTCAATGCCGCCCTCAAGCCTAGCAAGAGAAAACAGTAAAGATAAGGCCGCTCGTCCTATGCCGAGTTCCCTGGTCAGCGGAAGGAAGAATACAGAAACTACCGAAGAATGGACCGATCCGACCATGGTTATGGCGCTTCCAGCCGCCAATATCCACCAACCGTAGTATATCGAAGACGCTCTATTTCTAATCAGTTGCATTAAATCGTAAATTGGCTCCCATTCGATCGCCAGTAATTCGATC
>QGNO01000015.1 GCA_003228195.2 Chloroflexota bacterium
AGGGGTGTAGGGGCGAACTTGTTCTAGAAAGCAGTGATTACTCCGCGACCCACTTCACCATTTTCTAGATCGGAATATGCTTGGTTGATGTCGTCCAGATGATACTCACGAGTGGCTAAACTGTCTATCTCAATTTTCCCGGATTTATATAGTTGGACCATGGTGTGCATGTCTATAGAAGGTCGGGAGCTGCCGTAGTAACTACCCTTAATCGTTTTTTCTTGACGCACAACTGACATGGCCTCTATGCCGGCTGGCTTGCCGATCGGAGCAAGACCAACTATTACGGCCGTTCCTCCCCTTCGTGTAGCTTCGTAAGCTTGAGTGAAGGTTTCGGTAGAGCCGAACACCTCGAATACAAAATCGGCTCCTAATCCGTTTGTGATTTCACGTATGCGATCGACAGGAGATTGGATAGTTGAATTGACCGTATGAGTTGCCCCAAATTTAGTTGCGAATTCCAGTTGCCCTTCTTTGATATCTACGGCAATTATCTTGGACGCGTTCAAAAGTCGTGCTCCTTGGATAACATTTAACCCGACCCCTCCTTAACCTATAACTGCAACAGTTTGTCCGGGCGTTATCTTGGCTGTAAACATTGCGGCACCCACACCTGTAGTGACACAGCAACCTATAAAGGCGGCAACCGACATTGGTACGCTGTCGTCAATTCGGATGCAGCCACTTTCTGGCACAATCGTTTCCTGAGCAAAGCAGGCTACTTTACCCTGATGTGTGATTCTTTCGCCTCCTTTGTGGAGGCGTGTGGTGCCATCGTACAAAAACCCGCCAGTTGCCGCGTGGACATCGCACAAATTGACTCTTCCGGAAACGCAAAAGAAACACCGACCGCAGTTGGGCACAAATGAAAGGATAACGCGATCGCCAGGTTTTACAGAGGTGACCCCTAGACCGACATCTAGGACTGTACCTGCACCTTCATGGCCCAATACGACTGGGAGTTTGGCCGTCGCTTCACCTTTCATTACGTGAAGGTCACTTCGGCATATACCCGCAGCGCCAACTTTAACGTGAACTTCACCCGTCTTGGGAGGGTCTAAATCAACCTCCTCTATCGATAGAGGTTGGCCTACATCCCACAAAACCGCAGCTTTCATACTCGCCTCCGTCAGCGGAAAATGATCGACCAGATTCTATCAGACGGTTATAGGTTGTGCTGTTGTTGATGCGAATGACATTCAACGCACTGACAAAGACTGCGCAGGCGATTGAAAGGGTATATGCCTGTATCGTGGAAGTCGCTCCAGAGAAAGCGTATGGCGTAACGACCTACCTGCATCCAGTCTAAAGCTTCAACATTTTTAGGTATATCCGAAATGGAGATTAAGCGTTTGCCCGTCATTTCGCTGACGCAAGCGGCGCATCCGCATTGAGAGCGTAAATAACGGTGTTCCAACACACTATCATGGCCATCACTCCATTTGATGCGAATGTCCTGAGGGGTGAGTTTTACATCGGATGGTTGGTCCATCAGGTTACCTGCCTATGTCTTACAGCTGCAACTATTCCTTAGGCTTGAGTTCATCTACTTTTGATCTGGTTCCGACAGGATCTTTAAAGTAGTCGTAATTTACTGGGGTCCATTCTGCCCAATGTTCAGGCACTTCTTCCTCGGCGAAGATTGCATTAACTGGGCACACCGGTTCGCAGGCTGCACAGTCGATACACTCGTCGGGGTGAATGTAAAGCATTCGGTCATTTGGGTCGTCAGCACCATAAATACAGTCGACCGGACATACATCTACACAAGTTAAGTCCTTAACGTCGATACATGGTTCCGTAATGATGTATGTCAACAGGCGACTCCTTAATGTTTGATTCTTTGCTGCCTTGGTAATGGCGGATTAATTATAGAAACCCGTTGCAGGATTGGCAATGACCACTTTATTTTGTTGAACCCATCTCTTCTAGGATGGCTAAGGCAACGTGCAATCTTTTGATAACTCTGTCTCTGCCTATAACTACCATTGTTTCAAAGAGGGGTGGAGTTGCGTTGCTGCCGGTAACTGCGAGTCGTATAGCACCAAAAAGATGCCTGGTACTGAGATTCAGTTCTTTGGCTAATTCCCGTAGGGATGGTTCTAGCGTTGAAACGTTAAAATCTTTGGTAGATTCCAATTCACTTATTACAGATCTTATGGCACTAGCAGTTTCAGATTTGCCTAGTCCTTTCGGATTGAGATCTATTGAGTAATTTAGGTCGTCAACCAGTAAGAAGGAGGTCAGGCTCCAGATTTCCTCTGATGACACTTTTCTTACTCTGTCTTGAACTAGCTCTACAATTTGTTTGATGTAATCGTTATCGAGTAAGCTTGTAGACACATCTTTTTTCTGATGATAATTATAACCTTTTATATGCTCCGCGAGTTGTTCAACTGGCATACTTCGTATATATATCCCATTCATCCACTCGAGTTTGGTGATGTCAAAAATCGCAGGAGATTTGCCTATTCTAGATAGCGAGAAATTCTCTATTAACTCTGTTAAAGGGATCACTTCTGTCTTGTCATCTAATGACCAGCCAAGGAGAACGAGGAAGTTAAGCATTGCCTCAGGTAGATACCCTTCGTCGCGGTATTCAAGCAAGGTGGTCGCACCATGCCTCTTGGAAAGCTTTGCACGGTCCGAACCCAATATCATAGGCAAATGGGCGAAGATTGGCGGATCGAAACCGAGCGCCTTATATAACAATAAGTGGCGAGGCGTGCTTGGCAGCCACTCCTCGGCTCTCATAACGTGACTAATTTGCATGTGATGGTCGTCTACGACATTCGCTAAATGGTAAGTTGGAAAACCGTCTGACTTCAGAATTACGAAATCGTCTATAACTGGTAGTTCAACGTTAACTTTTCCGCGTATAAGATCATCGGTGGTTACTGGAGGCCCTTCGATTGGAGTAGCAAATCTTACAACGCGGTTAAGCCCAGATTTATCCTTTCTGGAATGCCCAGCGGAACGACACAGACGGTCGTATCCTGGCGGCTTCCCGAGTTTCTGTTGCTCTTTCCTCATTGAGGCCAGTTTGTCAGGAGAGCAAATACAATAGTAGGCATCGCCTTGCTCAATTAACTTGTCGACTGCCTCTTGATATATGTTTAGCCTTTCTGATTGTAGGTAGGGACCAAAATCCCCTCCTACTATTGGGCCCTCGTCCCAATCTATCCCTAGCCATTGTAAAGATTCGAGAATATTTTCAATGGCACCTTCAACAGATCTGCTTTGATCGGTATCCTCGATACGGACTATGAAAGAGCCACCAGAGTGCTTGGCGTATAGCCAGTTGAATAGTGCAGTACGAATGTTGCCCACGTGAGGGTAACCGGTAGGGCTGGGGGCATATCTTACTCGAATGTCAGATTCATTCATCTTACTTAATAGGATACTAGGCTGGGCAATTTATGTCTAAGAAAACGAGCGGTCACGTACTTTAGAGAGATCTTGCAATTTCATGCCTGTGCATTTTTCCTAAGTTATCATATAATTGTCACCGTTCTGTGGAGTTAGCCACGTTTCGATAAGAAGGTGTGCGTAAATCGAAGCCCCGTCAGGCAAATTTTGTTCAGGAACTACTTAATATGAAACAATCTAGTGCTCCAACAATTACGTATCGTTCTATTTTTGTGCCTCCCCTGTTATTGATTGTAACTTTTGGATTGTATGGATTGGTTTGGTTCTACAAGACTTCTGATGAGTTGATCAGATATAACAAGCAAGAGGGCAATCCCCTTGCATGGCTAATCATGGCGCTTATACCTCTCCTAAATATATTTGCGGTCTTTTCCCACGCTCAAGCGGTGGAAAAATTTTCAATGAGGGACGGACACGAGCGTATCGGAGCGACATTAATATTTCTAATGTGGCTGTTTCCACCTTTGGCTTTACTATTTATTCAGGCTGAGCTTAATGCTGTGGGCAGAGGCAAGAAGGGCTCATAATCTAGGATTATCTTAATTCGTTAATAACTTTTTCTAAGTCTGCTGGGAGTTCGGAGGTGAACTCTACGTATTCTCCTGTAGACGGAAGAGTAAAGCCAAGTTTATGTGCGTGCAGAAACTGTCTGTCAAGAAATGGGACTTTGCCTCCGTATTTTTTGTCCCCCGCTATAGGGTGACCCATGGTCGAAAAATGAACCCTTATCTGGTGAGTCCTGCCGGTTCTAGGCTTAATCTCCAGCAATGTGAAGCCACTTAGGGACAATAGGGATCTATATTCCGTAAAGGACTCCCGTCCACCTTCTATCACGGCCATTTTTTGCCGTGATCTAGGGTTACGAGCTATAGGTGCATCTATACTACCTTGCGGTGATTTTGGAGTTCCCTTTACAAGGCCTAGATAGGTCTTGTTAAATGAATGACTTTTGATTTGGCCAATCAACTCTTTATAGGCTTTCTGATTTCTAGCTACAACCATTAGTCCTGAAGTTTCCGCATCGAGTCTGTGAACCAACCCGGGCCTACTCTCATTTCCGACTTTGGCGATGTCTGGATAATGGGATAATAGTGCGTTAACTAACGTGCCACTGCGGTGGCCAGGAGCCGTGTGTACTACTAGTCCTGCTGCCTTGTCCACTACCACCAAGTCGTCATTCTCAAAAATCTTTGTAATAGGGATTACTTCAGGTTGTGGATTTGCGGCCGATTGCTGATCAGGTATGGTTATTTGGATCTGATCTCCAAGCTTTATCTTCTGCGATGGTTTCGTTACCTGTTTATTCAATATCACAAAACCGTTTTCGATGAGATGTTGAGCTTGCGATCTAGATAGATCAGGTACTAAAGCAACTACAAATGTATCTAATCGTTGAGCTTTTTTAGAATGAACTTGATGATTGAGTTGTTGCCCGTTGTCAATTTGGAGCATGTACTTTTCGCCTCAGATTCTTAATGCTTATGGGCTTTTTGGGCTGACTCATCGTTGAGTTCTTCAATGGAGTTTGGTTCAGAGTCTTCGCTCGGTATTTCAACTGGTGATCTATACAGGAGCCAAGCAAGTATTATTATTCCTGAGACTATGGAAACGTCTGCAAGGTTGAACACTGGCCAAGGTCCTACATCAAGGAAGTCAGTGACTTTGCCCATCGTGATTCGGTCTACAAGATTTCCGGTTGCACCTCCCAGTTGTAGACCTAGGCTAGTCCTTATAAGCCAGTCTCTACCAGCTTGTTTTCGGAAAAAAAGTAGAAGTACACCTATACCGATAACGGACGCAATTAGTAAGAATAGCGTCTGGTTTGGGAAGAACCCAAATGCGCTCCCAGTGTTACTAACATGTGTAATTCTAAAGAAACCGTCTGTGGGGAAAGACCTTCCTTCTATGAGACTGTTCCTTACCCATGACTTTGTGGCTTGATCTATCAAGAAAACAACAAATATCAGAGTTGCCAACAAGAGATCTGACCGCCATCCAAGGATCCTAAGCATTGTTTCAGTGTTTGAATCAGTTGGTTTTTTTTCGTTGTCTGTGGTAGAGCAAGGTTTGCTATGTTGATTATCAGGAAGCTGCATTGTACTGTTCCCTCTTTATACATAAAGTCTAGCACACACTTAAAACAGGTTGGAAAGAAGGAAGGGCCTTTTCGGAGCGTTCCCTGCTAGAGTGTAGGGGGCTATCAAAAGGAGTTTGAATGCGAATCTTTGATCTTAGAAGCGATACAGTTACCCATCCTACGGAAGAAATGCGCATAGCAATGGCGAACGCTGAGGTAGGAGATGATGTATTTGAAGAAGATCCAACAATTAACAAATTGGAGGCCATGGCTGCTGAAAGATTTGGCAAAGAGGCTGCAGTTTATGTTGCTAGCGGAACGATGGCCAACCTCGCATCAGGCCTAGCTCATTGCCAGCGTGGTGATGAAGCTATCATTGGAGCTGAGTCACATATTTTCCAGAATGAAGCTGGTAGTTTGTCGGCGTTGGGTGGAGTGCATATTCGTACCGTTCCAAACGATAATTTGGGAATGATGGACCCTGATGAGATCGAGGCAGCAATTCGTCCTGATAATATTCATCAGCCTCGGACCGCGTTGATATCTTTGGAAAACACGCAAAATAGGTGTAGTGGAGCCGTTCTAGATTCTGTATACACTGAACAAGTCGCATCTATTGCTCACAGTCACGATATAGCTCTGCATATAGACGGCGCTCGTATTTTTAATGCTGCGGTTGCCTTATCGGTATCTGTATCTGATCTCGTCCGAACAGCCGATACGGTTAGTTTCTGTTTATCTAAGGGATTAAGCTGCCCAGTTGGGTCCTTGGTATGTGGGACAAGGGACACAATTAACTTAGTTAGAAGAAACAGAAAGTTACTGGGAGGCGGCATGCGCCAGGCTGGGATAATTGCTGCTGCTGGGATTGTAGCTTTGGAAACTATGGTCGATAGATTGAGTGAGGATCATGAAAGCGCAAGAATTTTGGCAAAGGGCCTAGCGTCTATCCCGTCACTCGTAATTAATCCCGAAATGATACAGACAAACATTGTGATATTTGACGTGAAAACAGGCCCTATCCCTGAATTATTAAGTGCCTTGAAGATCAAAGGTGTCCTTGCTTCTTATACTGGGGGTCGTGGCGTGAGGATGGTTACTCATTATGGGATTACACCGGAGGATATAGAGGAGATTTTGAACATAGTGGAGGCAGTAGCGTAAATAGGTGAAAGTTGCTAAGCAATAAATATACAAACGGTTCTCATAGCAGAAAACAGGCGAGAATATCTCGCCTGTTTTCTGCTATGTCTAATCGGAATTACAGATTTTATTGGGTAGGTGCCGGCTTTTCCTCAATGAGTATTGGTATAGATATGCTTGCGAGGGGCTGGCTTGTGCTAGAGCTAACCAATGATCCTTTCTGGGTAGGATTAATAGCTGGGTTGGGGGGATTGGCACAGGTAGGATTCGGGCTTTTCGGCGGAGTTTTGGTGGATCGTTTGAACAAACGGCGGGTTTTACTATGGGTCCAAGCACTATCTGGATTGGTGGCGATAGCAATCGGACTTGTTATTTTCTTCGATACTCTTACTCTCTGGCATTTGGCCTTGTCTGCTGTGCTTCAAGGTATGCTCATGGCGGCCCGACTTCCAGCGGGCAACTCTATGATATATACGATGGTGGGTCGAAAAGTTATTCTAAATGCCCTAGCATCTCAACTCCTTGCTTTTAACCTTTCTAGAATATTTGGATCATTGCTTGCTGGAACCGCAATAGATGATTTTGGCGTTGGATATGCCTATGTATTCATGGCTGCAAGTTCGTGGTTTAGCGCCTTCATGATTCTGTTTGTGAATGGTGACTATAGATCTGAGGGTCGCGGAGAAACGTTTTGGCAATCTGCCAAAGTGGGGCTGTCGTATGCATATGAGAATCGGCCAATTCGGGTTTTGCTATTGATGAGCGTGCTAATGGAGCTTTTTGGATTCTCGTTTAACGTAATGTTGCCTGTAATGGCCCGAGATGTATTGGGGGTTGGCGCGACTGGCTTGGGATATTTGTCAGCTGCTGCAGCCTTTGGAGCTACCGTGAGCACTATCACCGTTGCGGGGTTAGGTGATTTCCGAGAAAAGGCGAACCTGTTGATATTTACGGCGCTCGCAGCCGGTATATCTATTTCGTTGTTCGCCTTTTCTCCTTGGTTCCTGTTATCGTTAGTTTTTAGCGCCATGGTTGGGGCTGCCCTCATGTCCTATGACGCAATTATGGGTGCTTTATTACAGTTGTTGTCTACTGATGAAATCAGAGGCCGGGTACTGGGTCTTTACGGTCTGACTTTTGGCTTTACGCCACTAGGTGGCTTTATTGTAGGGACCATCGCTAGCTTATTTAGTGCGCCGTTGGCAGTTGGATTAGGGGGACTAGTTATAGTTACATACATTGTATCTGTGCAGGGGTTCATAAAGAGAACCGTTCAAAAAGCAGTACCCTAAGACTTATTTGAACCCCTCTCCTCATTTTTGTTATGTTTGTCACCCCACCAACGATTCAACCGTTCAGCGACCGTTTTTTCATATCCTTGATTTGATGGATGATAGTATGTTTTGCCCTTTAGATTATCGGGCAAATTATCTTGCCCAGCGAAGTGATCGTTGAGCTGGTGAGGGTACTGATAACCCTTCCCGTAGCCCATCTTTTGCATCGTTGAATTGACAGGGTTGCGTAGGTGTAGAGGCACAGGATCGACTCGGTTTGTTTTAACGTCTTCCAGTACCTTGTTGATTGCTGTATAGGCCGCGTTACTTTTGGGAGCCGTTGCTAGATAAATGGCTGCCTCCGCCATAGGGATGCGACCCTCTGGCATTCCAATGAAATGTACCGCTTGCTGAGCGGCCACTGCGATGGTGAGGGCTTGCGGATCCGCAAGTCCGATATCTTCAGCTGCCAAGATTACCATGCGACGCGATATGAAAAGGGAGTCCTCTCCAGCTTCAATCATGCGCCCCAGCCAATAGATAGCGGCATCTGGATCAGAAGCTCGAACTGATTTAATAAATGCTGAAATAGTGTCGTAATGTTGATCACCTTTTTTGTCATAGCTCAATGCTCTCCTCTGTAAAGCCCCTTCCATAACCGGAAGTGTTATACAGTGAGCTCCTTTCTCGGTCTGCTCCGAAGCAGAAGCCGCTAATTCGATGGTGTTAAGTGCCGCGCGAGAATCGCCGTTAGATATTGCCAACAGTAAAGTTAGCGCTTTCGGATCGACGGACACGTTCATGTGCCCTAGGCCACGATCTGAATCTTTCAAGGCTCTTTCTATTATCAGCGCAATCTCGTCTTCGGCCAGAGGATGCGTGGTGAAAATCCTAGAGCGGGACAGGAGTGGTGATATAATTTCAAAAGATGGATTTTCAGTTGTGGCTCCTATAAAAGTTACAGTGCCATCTTCCACATGGGGCAAAATTACGTCTTGTTGAGCTTTATTGAACCTATGTATCTCGTCGACGAAGAAAATAGTGCGTTGCTCGGACATTCCTAGACGATCTCTGGCCTCCTGAAATATTCGACGTAGATCGCTTACCCCAGAAGTTACTGCAGATACTTGTTCGAAGTGCGATTTAGTCACCGACGAAATTAGCGAGGCTAAAGTAGTCTTTCCAGAACCAGGAGGTCCCCATAAGATCATTGATGGAATCTGATCGGATTCTATGCTCTGGCGAAGGACGGCTTCAGTCCCCACTAAGTGTTCTTGCCCCACAAGCTCATCAAAATTACGTGGTCTCATACGGGCAGCCAGTGGGGCATTTAGATTTTGTATGGATTGTCGGTGATGTTCAAAGAGAGTCATCTTAATCCTGCTGTAATTAGACGAAACTGTTTTTATTGCGACTTTTCGGTCTTATCATATCAAGGTTTGATAAATCTACCAGCTAAGTTACCTTTCCTCCATTTCGGTTATCGTGACGCCGTAGTCACCCTCGCCGTGATCTGCGAATCGAAAATCCTTAACCAAAGGGTGAGTTTTTAATAGATCCCACACTGCTCTAGATACGGCTCCAGAACCCTTGCCGTGCACTACCCGCACGGTGCCAATTTCGTTAACGAATGCACTATCGAGATACTTCTCCAGTTTGTATAACGCGTCTTCTACAGGCAAGTGCCTAAGGTGAATCTCGGGATCGAAGTTAACCATAAATGTGGGCAATAGTTGCCCGATCGTTTTTTGGACAGCTCATGATTGATTTTCTTTTAGAACCGACAATAGAGATTTCTCCAAAATTGGCTCTTCTGTACCTGTGACCGTTCTTAGATCAACCACAACTTTACCATTTTCGATCCGTGTGATTATAGGTGGATTGCCCTGTCTGAGAAGTGAAGAAACTTTTTCAGCGTTACCATCTATGGCTAGTAGCCAAGTTGGCAAGGTTTCTCCAGGCAGACTTCCGCCTCCTATCGGAGATCCCCCCTCAATTATAGATGAGTAATGAGGTATCTTAGATTGTAGTTGAGAAGCACGCTCCCGTATCACAGATTCAGGCTGTGAGATCATTTTCCATACTGGAATTTGGTCGGTGGCCTCATTTCGTAGGTAGTGTAAGATAGTCGCCGTCAAGGCGGCGAGGCTGAGTTTGTCTATGCGAAGCGCTCTTGCTAGAGGATGCTTTGAAAGTTGTTCTATAAGATGCTGCTTGCCAACTATGATGCCTGCCTGAGGACCTCCTAGAAGCTTATCCCCAGAAAAAAAGGTCAGGTCACAGCCGGATGAGACGCTTTCCTGCACTGTGGGTTCCTTTATCAGGCCAAACTGCGTAGTCTCCAGTAAGCATCCAGATCCCAGATCGTGTAGGACGGGTATGCTTTTCCATCGTCCTAGATGAGACAGTTCGGTTAAGCTTGCAGAATGAGTAAACCCTGTTATGCGAAAATTACTCGAGTGCACTTTGAGAATCGCACCAGTCTCACCACCAATTGCCCCTTCGTATTCAGTGGCATATGTCCGGTTGGTAGTCCCTATTTCTACTAACTTGGCACCACTTTGGGCTAGGACTTCTGGTATTCGGAATCCGCCTCCGATTTCGACGGCTTCTCCTCTGGAAACGATAACCTCTTTATTCTTCGCGAGAGTAGCTAAGCCAAGCATAACTGCGGCGGAACCGTTGTTTACCACTAACGCTGCCTCGGCGCCTGTAACTAACGAAAGTAGCCCGTTGATTCCAGTTTGTCTCGATCCGCGGATTCCCGAATCGAGATCGAACTCTAAATCGGAGTAGCTACCAGATGCATTTTCAATTGACTGTAGCGCCTGATTGCTGAGCGGGGCACGGCCGAGATTGGTATGTAGTACCACTCCAGTTGCGTTTATTACTCGTCTTGGGCTATTTGCCCATAGCTTGTGGGCTTCAGTCTCTACTTGCGATATGAATTGATTGAGATCAAAGCTAGAGGTATCAAGCACATTAGAGTTGCGAATTATCTCCATTTGACTCCTGAGGAGATTAACGACAGCGTGATGTGAGTAATTCGCGATAAGATCCTGTATTATTTTTTGCTCCAATACGGAGTGAATGCTTGGAATTCCTCGGAATCTGTGGGTCACAAGGCCCCCTCGACAAGTGAATGGAGAAATTGTAGCACAACGGGAGTGATTTTCTGTCGGCCTGTTTCTTGACCCTTCGTAAATACGATTGTTAGAATGGGGGTTACGTCTTCGTTCAGAGATAGGTGAAAATGATATCTATAGGGCTGACTGGCGGAATGGGGTCTGGTAAGACTGAAGCGAGCCGTATCCTTAGCGATTTGGGTGCGGAGGTAATCTATGCTGATCAAGTCGGCCATAAGGCTTATCTCCAGAATACAGAAACTTGGCACGAGTTAGTCCGTAATTTTGGTGAGGACATTTTGCAATCCGATGGTGAAATAGATCGCCGGAAACTGGGAACAATAGTTTTCTCGGACCCAGAACAACTAGACAAGCTGAATTCGATTGTTCACCCGCGAATGCGCCAGATGCTTCAGGAAATGCTTAGAGGGTTTTCTGAAAATGGAGCGAAGGTTGCGATTTTGGAGGCAGCAATCCTGATAGAGGCCGACTGGCTTTCTCTGGTAGATGAAGTCTGGACTATAGAAGTGCCAGAGTCAGTTGCGGTAGAGCGGGTCAAAATCAGGAGCGGACTTCAAGAGGAAGATATAAGGAAACGCCTGAGATCGCAATTGACAAATGAAGACCGATCAAAAAAAGCTGATGAGGTCATAGATAATAGCAATGACATCAATGAACTTAGAAGGAGAATTGAGGATATCTGGATTACGCGGATTAAAAGGGAGGCATAGTTGACTACGGCAAAAGAAACTAAACTGATAAGCAGGGAATTTCTGATTGAGGAATATGTGATTGAAAAAGAACCATACTATGTCCCAGTCGGGGACGAGATTGAACTTTTTGAGGCTGCTTACGCAACGAAGATTCCCGTGCTTTTGAAAGGACCCACCGGTTGTGGGAAAACTCGATTTATTGAACATATGGCTTGGAGATTAGGTAGCCCGTTAACTACCGTAAAGGATAATAAGAGAACGCAAAATGGTAGTACAGCGATACCTCTCATAACTATTGCTTGTCACGAAGATTTAACTGCAAGCGATTTGGTGGGTAGATACCTTCTTGAGGGTGAGGAGACCAAGTGGATTGATGGCCCGTTAACCAGAGCTGTTAAAGCCGGTGGTATATGTTATCTCGATGAGATAGTTGAAGCACGTAAGGATACAACGGTATTGATACATCCTTTAACGGATCATAGGCGGGTCTTGCCAATTGAGAAGAAGGGCCAAATTTTAGAGGCCTCTGAGGGTTTTTTGCTTTGCATATCTTATAACCCCGGATATCAGAGCGCGCTTAAGGATTTGAAGCACAGCACTAGACAAAGGTTTGTCTCACTCGAATTTGATTACCCTACGGCTGATGTGGAAGCGCAGGTTATTCGGCATGAAAGCGGGGTCTCTGCCAAGATTGCTAATTCTCTTGCTAAGTTGGGAGAGAAGGTAAGGAATCTCAAGGATCATGGTTTACAGGAAGGTGCGAGTACTCGCTTGTTAATTTACGCTGGCAAGCTAATTAAACAAGGCATTGCCCCGCGTCGTGCAAGCCAAATTGCCGTAGTATGGGGTGTAACCGATGATGAGGAGATACAAGAGAGTATAGAAGAAGTTGTCACGTCAATCTTCGAATAGATTTGGGGTTAGAAGTTACTTTGATAAAAGATGGCAAGCTTGAACAAATAGAACGATTGCTAAATAGCAGGCAGGCGAAAAGCTTGCAAGGGCTTAAGCTAAAGCTTTCCGCAGTTTTCGTTCTGCTTTATCGAACTTATTTTGGCTATGTAGTTCTGTTAAATAAGAGAACTCAGAAAGTAAAATTCAATAAGGGTGAAATTTGTTTTCCAGGCGGTGGAATGGATAAATCGGATGATAGCCTACTTGCCACGGCACTCAGGGAGACGCATGAAGAGATGGGTATAAGATCTGTTGATGTTGATTTATTGGGAGAGCTTGATGAGACTACGACTAGGACTGGTTTTGTAATCAAGCCATTTTTGGGCACGATACCTTACCCGTATGAATTCAACCCCAATGATGATGAGGTAGAAGAGGTCTTAGAAGTGCCGGTGGCAACGCTACTAGATCCCAATAATGTAAGTGAAGTAGACTGGGCTCACTCTCGACTTTACAGTTACAAGCACCATCAAATTTATGGCGCTACCGCCCGAATACTTGAACAGATGATTCGTGTAATGGAAGAATCTGGTTGGGATGGAGCTTAGTTAGCAGATGGATTTATCTTTACAGAAAATTGAGCAGGATTTATCGAGATTCCCGCCGTCAGTTGGAGAGAACTTTCGGCAATCCAGCAGCATATTGTCTGCAAACCTTACGGACGAGCAAGTGTTTGCTTGGGCTTCCTTTGGTCTGCAGATAGCTCGCCAGACGGCAAGGTCTTGGGAGCCTGCGTCTGAGTACTATCGTGTTAGCCCTGATGTGAGACCTTATTTAAGTGAACAGGAGTTGTTGGATTGGGGTCAAGTTGGAGTTGACTTGTGTTTAGACTCACCAAGTTTAGGGAACGCTTTTTTTAGAGTCAGTGCTTCGTGTTTTAAACAGATTAAGGCCGAGGATATTAAAGACTGGGCTTTGCTTGGAAAGCGTTTGTACAAAGGCACGTGGAAATCAGTCATGCTGGCTAACAAATTCTTTGAAATAAGCCCAAATCTTTTAGAGAGCATGACTTTTGGGGTAGTAGGCAGATTTGTTGAATTACTAGATGCACTTTCGTACAAGTCGACGGAATTGGCGACGGACTGTTTGTTGCTGGGCGAACAAATATTGCCCGAATTTAGCGACGATATGAGTGCTCTGATTGAATTGTCTCATTCCTTAGTAGAGCACAACTGGAGAGAAGTAAAGAGCAGTTTTGAATCTACGTCTCAATTGATTAAATACCTGGAGCCTGGCCAACGTAGCCGGGTATTAGAGATTTGCAATGAGATGGTTAGAGGGGGCTTGACCAACGTTAGTGCATTCATAAATGAAAGTGTTAGGCCGTTGGCTAAGGTAGATGCTGTTGATAGAGGCAAGTTACTGGATAGCGCTGAGATGCTATTGCCGTTTTCTCACGAAGCAGTGGCCGCGTTTCTTAGCAGTGCCCCCGATTTACTGGATCGGATGAATCAGGACCAACTTATGGCCTGGTTCGATTCAGGTATGGGTATATTAAAAGATAATCATGACGGTGGACTAGCTTATTTCAAAGTGGAGTCGGCTACCTCCGAGAGAGTTCTAGATAACCTTTCTTCTGCAGTGGAACTGGACAAAGTTAAGGGATTACTGGGTATGTATTGTAGAGCTTTGGCAGGTTCAGGAGTAGAAGTAGCTCATGCAACCGAACTGATGTCTAAGAATATTGGGTGGGTTTCTGAAGACCACGCTACAACTGAGGGCAGCGTGGTGTATTTGCCAGATGCAGTGGATAAATACGAAACAAAAGAGGAGAATTATTCGCTGTTCAAGGTTGTTTGTACTCATCAAGTTGGCCACATTGAGTTTGGTAGTTTCAATTTTGTTTTTAATAAACCGTCCTTTCTGTTTAACGAAACACGTTTAGCCAGATCTAAAACCCATTTAGGTGAGGAATCAACGAATATATCTGAGGGTGCGAATAGTTCTCAAGAAGTTGAATCAGATCGAGTGTTCTTGACTGATATGGAGAGGTTCTTCAATCTTTTTGATAATAGACGGTTGGCGTTAGATATATTCACGGTAATTGAAGATGGGCGGCTTGACTTTAGGATTCGCACTGAATATGAGGGTCTCTCTAATTCTTACTCCGTGGTGCAGCGCGATTCTCTAGCTGAAAGACCAGAAATGAAAGAGATGCCGCTACAGGAAGCGATGATCGAGTTTTTGGTGAGGCTGAGCCTTCACCAGCGAAAGGGACTGTCGGCTCCGAAAAAGTATTTGGAACAAGCCAAGGCTTTGGCCAGGATATTTCGCCGTATGTTGAATGTAGAAGCGTTGGTGGAGGATTCAGCAGAAGCGACTATTCGCATTTACGACCTTATGTCCGATATTCCAAACGTGGAAGCTTCTGAAGATGAGTGGACCACTATGGACATTGACATGGAGGAAGAGCAGATGTCCGAGCCTGATCAACTGGATGAAGAATTGGAGCAAATGCATGATTCTTCGGATGCCTCTGACGCGGCTGAAATTGGATTGTCTGATGAGCAGGCTTACGATTCACCTCCTCAGGTAGATTATCGTGGTGACTTCAAGCCAGAACTTAGTCAGTTACTGTCTACCCTGAGGATGCAAGGTGATCAAACTGGATTGCAGGAAAACAGGTCTGACCTGTCAAAAGAGGAATTGGAACAGATGTTAGCAAATAGTGCGGAATTAGATATGCCGCAAGATATGGATGGAGCTTCTCCCGAAGAATTAGGTGCTCTAATTCAAAATTTGGTACAGGAGATAGGTTCTGGGCAGACTTCGGAGTCAGGCCAAGGGCAAGGGATGATTCCTCACGTTGATGAGGAAGGGTACCCGATAGAGATTGGGGAGCCACTAACTTATGTTTATGACGAGTGGGATTTTCGCGCTGACGACTATAAACCTCGTTGGTGCGTAGTCAGGGAAAAGTGGGTTCCAGAGGGAGATCAGCAGTATTTCGCCGACACGTTGCGGGAACACTCTAGCCTTATGAGACAGATACGTCGCCAGTTTGAGATGTTGGCGCCTGAGGTTTACAGGAAAACTAAGCATTTGCCTGATGGTGAAGATTTTGACCTAGATGCAGTTATAGAATCCATTATTGACAAGTGGGCTGGCGAATCACCTACGGATAAAGTTCACTGGCGTAGAAATAAAGTTGAGCGAGATGTGTCTGTTGTGTTTTTGTTAGACATGAGTGCCTCTACGGCCGAAGCTATAGATGATGCTCGGCGTGATACTTGGGAAGCGCCTGATGATCCGGTGGAATATATGGCTTGGTTGCGCACCAGACGCTTAGAGGGGCACGGGCGTAGCTATAAACGCATAATTGATTTGGAAAAAGAGAGTTTGGTTTTACTTATCAACGCCTTAGAAACTATAGGTGATGTTTATGGCATATACGGTTTTTCAGGTTACGGCAGAGAAAATGTGGAGTTCTATACGATTAAGGATATTGCAGAAACTTTTTCTGAAAGGGTGAAGAAGAGGATTGACAGGGTAACGCCGTTGCACGCTACCAGAATGGGCCCAGCCATAAGGCATGCGATAACCAAGTTAGAGAAGCAGGATTCCAGAACTAAAGTACTGTTTTTGATCAGTGATGGTAGACCGCAAGATAGGGGCTACAGTAGAGAAGGAGTCGAAAAAGAATATGCGGTGCATGATACGAAGATGGCGTTGACGGAAGCGAGGAGAAAGAACATAACTCCGTTTTGCCTGACTGTAGACAAGACTGGACATGATTATTTGGCGACAATGTGTCAGGATATGGGCTATGAAGTCTTGGACGATATTAGCGCTTTGCCAGCCCGACTGCCGGCTTTGTACAGAAAACTGACTGTTTGACCCGCTGTTTATTTTCGATGGATAGTATCTCTAAGTTGTAGTAGAGCCATAACCGTTGCTCGATTCTTGACGAGAGATCTGCTACTTGAAGGGAAGCGGTGGTAATAAGACTCATTGCTGGTTTGTTTTGAAATGCCTATGTACACGGTGCCAGGTGCCTTCCCTTCCATCGGATTTGGGCCGGCAACACCAGTGATTCCAACACCAATATCGGCATTTAGTGTGAGGCGTATGGCTTCCGCCATGGCTTTAGCGACCTCTTGACTAATGGCTCCGTATTTCGATATTAGGTCAGTAGGCACACCTGAAGCGATTTTGGCATCATTGGTGTATGAAACCACACCTCCTTTATAGTACTTAGAACTTCCAGATACGTTGGTGATCGAGTCTGCCAAAAGTCCTCCGGTACATGACTCCATAGTGGCTAAAGTTAATCCAAGATCGTTCAACAGCCTCCCTACACTTTCTTCAGCGGTTTCTTCATCAGTGCCCCAGACGTAATCCTTAAAGATTGACATTAACTGACGGTCGACTTCTTCAAGCATTCGATTCGCTGAGTTTTGATTTGTTGCGCGGGATATGATCCTAATGTGAATCCCGTCTGGTTTGGCGTAAATGCCTACATAAGGGTTATCTATAGCCAAAACTGGGCTCGCCATTTCGTCAACGGCGCCTTCGGACAAACCAATAGTTTTGAGCGTCTTAGTCATTATGACGTTACCTTCTTTAGTCTCGAGTAGGAGCTTTGAAACCTGCTCTGACCACATACCCTGGATTTCGCGAGGGGGGCCTGGGAGTGCCACAATTACTCTTTTGTCTTTACGTACCCACCAACCCGGAGCAGTTCCCATCCTATTGGGTATAGCCTTTGCGGATGGAATGAGCCAGGCTTGCTTGATGTTGGTTTCTGGCATTTCATTCCCACGGGCTATAAAGATATTTTTTAGGTGATCGAGTTGTGCCGAATCTACGTAGGTCTTTTCTCCCAAGACAGAAGCTACAACTTCTCGAGTCACATCGTCTTTGGTGGGTCCTAGGCCACCAGTTGTAAAGGTGTAAGAGTTATTTTCCCATGAACGCTTTAGAACCTCTTCATAAAGTTCTGGGTCATCTCCGATTAGCGTTACTTTACGAACTTCTATACCGAATTCTGGTAAACGGGCTGCGAGCCAAGATGAATTTGTGTCTTGGATTTCTCCCATTAGCAATTCAGTACCGGAGGCGATTATTTCACCGTACACAGATTGTTACCTCAGGAGGCATGATTTGTGGCAAGTTTGTTTTTGAAATAGTCGACAGTAAGATCAATTCCATCTGATAAATCGACTTTCGGAGACCAGCCGAGTAATCGCTTTGCCTTTTTGTTGTCCAAGGCAATCTTGAATACGTCTCCTTCGCGGGCTGCCTCATGAGTTGGCGCTAACGTATAACCTGTAGATTTGGCCAACAGTGAGACTATGGTATTCAATGAAGTAGCCTCACCTACTCCAATGTTATATTCTTCATTCTCTTTTTGTTCAACAGCCTTCAGATTTGCCTCCACTACGTCACTTATGTAGACGAAATCCCTCTTTTGGTCACCATTGCCAAAAATCGTCACTTTTTTGTTTGTTAGCATTCGTTGCGCGAATATTGCTATGACTCCCGCTGCGCCAAAAGGGGATTGTCTTGGTCCATACACGTTGCTATATCGCAAGATAGTATATTTTAGACCTGATGACTCCGCGAAAGCCCTAATGTAGACTTCAGCAGCGTACTTGCTCGCTCCGTATGGGGAGACAGGTCTTATCGGATGGATTTCTGGGCAGGGGATCTCTTCGGGATTTCCGTATAGTGCCCCTCCAGTTGAACTGTAAATAAATCTTTTTATTCCAAGATTGCTACATATGCTGAGTAGATTCAGTGTTCCCAAAACGTTAATTGTCGCGTCAGTCTTTGGGTCTGCAACTGATTTTGCTACGCTAGCCTGCGCGGCAGTATGAAAAACTATATCGGGGCGTTCAGCCTCTAACACCTCTTTTAGAGCGGGATCACAGATATCCAGTTGATGAAAAGATGCTCGGGAATCAAGGTGTTCCTTATCGCCGGCACTGAGATTATCAACCACCGTAATTTCGAAACCCTCCCTAATTAGGCGATCAACTAAGTGGGAGCCTATGAACCCACTTCCTCCGGTGATTAAGGCTCGTTGAGGACTCAAATTAAACCTCTCGCTAAATTTTGCGATTCGTTGCTATCCGTTTCTTAATTAAGGATACTTAGGTCACTTAGGTAATTAAAGGGGTGGTAAATTCTCTTCTGCTTCTTTCAAGTCTTTGTGGTTGTCTACAGCTTTCCAAAACTTGGTGGTTTTATATGAGAAAAGCTTTCCCTCTGCAGCAAGTTCTGGAAATGTAGAATCTTCGTGGTCACCTATCTCTGGTAGACGAGGTGCTATTGAGGTCTCCAAAATGTACATTCCGGCATTTATCCACAACGGGAGGTCCCCTTTTTCCCTAAAAGCAGTTATACGGGTTGAATCGTCTGTTTCAACAACCCCATAAGCGCTGGGGTATGGCGTTAGCATAATTGTAGCGATTGCTCCGTTATTTTTGTGAGCGTCAATCATGGAATTCAAGTCCTCTCCAGTTAGAACGTCCCCGTTACATGCGATTACCGTTGATTCGCTACTTGGCACAAGTCGAAAGCCTTGCTTCAGAGCCCCTCCTCTTCCCAGAGGAGTTTTCTCTTTGGAGTAGTGAATTCTCACCCCGAATTTGGAACCATTTCCAAAGTAATCTTTAATTGTCTCCCATTTGTAACCGCAAAGTACCACTACGTCAGTGACACCGGTGGCTGCAAGTTTAGATACTTGGTACCACATTATAGGTTTTCCATTGACCTCAGCCATAGGCTTGGCACGAGTGTCAGTCAAAGGTCTGAGCCTTTCTCCTTTTCCGCCCGCTAATATAAGTGCGTACATAATATTTGAATAACCTGCCTAAGCTATTTACCCAACATCATATTCCGATACTATGACTAGATTCAAGAAGCGAATGCAACGTTCTGGTTTGTGAAAGTAACCTTCATATGGTATTATCCCTGACAAGAAAAGAAGACGGTATAAGAAAAAGAGCGGATGCTAGGAACAGAAAGTAAGCAGGTCATTTACACAAAGTTTGGCTCTCACGAAAAAGACACTGGATCGAGTCAAGTTCAGGTAGCTCTATTAACGGAGCGGATCAAGCAACTCACTGATCACCTGAGATCTAATCACAAAGATTTTCAGTGTAGGCGCGGTCTAATGAGATTGGTGGGTAGAAGGCGGCGGTTGTTGGCTTATCTTAGTAGAGAAGATATAGGTGGATACACCAGTCTTATTTCAACATTAGGACTACGTAGGTAGTACTCTCCCGATCCTTCGATAGAATTTCCATTTTCCTGGATGCCCGCTCCTTAAATTAGAGGAGTTTTATATTTTATGGTTGATATTTTTTCCCGCGAAATTGGCGGCAAGACGCTTACTATTGAGTTAGGTAGGTATGCTGAAGAATCAAATGGAGCAGTAGTAGTTCGATGCGGAGATACGATAGTTCTTACTACGGCTAACAGTGCTAAGGCTAGAGAGGGTATAGATTTTTTCCCGCTCACTGTCGATTATGAAGAAAGGCTGTACGCAGCCGGGAAAATTCCAGGTAGTTTTTTTCGGAGAGAGGGAAGACCTACTGAGGACGCTATTCTGGCTGATCGCCTCACCGATCGTTCTTTGAGGCCACTTTTCCCTAAAGACTATCGTAATGAAGTCCAAGTTATCACAACTGTATTATCGGTTGATCACGAGAATCCTCCGGAGATACTTTCAATAATCGGTGCATCTGCCGCTCTAACCGTTTCTGATATTCCATTTGAAGGACCAATCGGTGCGTGTCGAGTTGGGTACGTTGATGGTGAACTTATAATTAACCCAACCTATCAGCAGACATCTGAAGGTCACTTGGAATTAGTGGTTTCTAGCACTAAGGACGCTGTTGTCATGGTTGAGTCCGGTGCCAACGAAATCAAAGAGGAGCTTCTTCTGGAAGCTATAGAGTTGGGCAGGAGTGTTAACGCAGAGCTCGTTTCTCTTCAGGAAGAGATAGCTCACAAGCTCGGAAAAGCAAACGCCGACTATGTATCAGTCCCTCAGCCGTCACATGAATTAATTTCCGAGATGGAATCTAAATTCAAAGGAAGGCTATCCGATTTTCTTGATAAAGGTGGAGCTAAGGGAGAGAGAAGCGCGGTTATAGATGGATTAAAACAAGAAGCCAAAGACCTTTTTACTGAAGAGCATGGAGCTGGGCTCGTTGCAGAAGCTTTCGGAAAACTTTTGAAAAAGATTATGCGGGACAACATACTTAACAATGGTAGGCGACCAGATGGCCGGAGTCCAGAAGAGATACGCCCGATTAGCGTTGAAGTGGGTGTTTTGCCGAGAACTCATGGAACTGGCATGTTCAAGCGTGGACAGACGCAGGTACTTTCTATAGCTACACTTGGATCTTTGACTATGAAACAAAATCTGGACACCCTAAGCCCTAACGACACGAAACGTTATATGCATCACTACAATTTCCCACCTTCTTCTGTGGGTGAGGTTCGTAGAATGGGGGGTGCTGGGCGCAGAGAGATAGGTCATGGCGCACTTGCCGAAAGAGCGCTTGTCCCTCTTATGCCTGATGAAGACGAGTTTCCTTACACCATCCGAATCGTATCTGAAGTTATGAGCTCGAATGGCAGTACATCAATGGCAAGTGTATGTGGCAGTACCCTCGCCCTTATGGATGCAGGAGTTCCCATAAAGAAGCCAGTAGCAGGCATAGCTATGGGTTTGATAGTCGCTGAAGAAGGTGGTCGCTACTCAGTTCTTACGGATATTCAAGGCGTAGAAGATTTCCAGGGGGACATGGATTTTAAAGTCGCTGGCACTGATGAAGGAGTTACCGCACTTCAAATGGACGTCAAGGTAAAAGGCATTAGTTTTGATGTTATGAAAGAAGCTTTGGAACAGGCAAGAAAGGGTCGCTTGTTCATTCTGGATAAGATGTTGGAAGTGATGCCACAGCCCAGAGGTGAGTTGAGCTCTTATGCGCCACGTATGCAGAAGATGTCTATTCCGGTGGATAAGATAGGAGCTGTTATAGGCCCTGGTGGAAGAACTATTAGGGCCATAATACAAGAAACCAAGGCGACTATTGATATAGAAAACGATGGTACGGTAACAATTGGTTCTACTAACGAAGAGTCGGCCAAAGCTGCTATAGATGCGGTGAACGGGCTCACCAGAGACCCTGAAGTCGGAGAGATTTATACAGGAAAGGTCACCAGAGTTATGGACTTTGGTGCATTCGTTGAGATAATGCCCGGTAAAGAGGGATTGGTTCACATCAGTCAGCTTTCCGATCACCACGTAGAAAAAGTTGAAGATGAAGTCAGCGTAGGGGATGAGATCACCGTTATGTTGGCCGAGGTTGATAGAATGGGTAGAATCAATCTTTCTCGACGAGCCGTCTATGCTGAAGAAGGGACAGGCGACGGGGATCGACAGTCTAATGACGACAGGCCTAATCGAGGAGGAAATGATGGTGGCGGTGATCGGAGAGGCGGATATCCTTCGAGGTCTGATGACAGGCAAGGCGGACGTGGATCTGGAGGCCCAGGTCGTGGCCCCCAACGGCATTAGTGAGGTGAGCCATTGGCGGTACTTCGAGCGGTAGTACATGGAGGCCTTGGTAAGATGGGACAGCAGGTCCTAGCTGCTTTGTGCTTGGATTCTGAGATAGCTCCGGTGGGTTGTGTCGATCTACGTAAGGACGTGACAACAGTTGATCTGGCGGGAGGACTTGGTTCAATACCTTACGCTTCTACAGTGGAGGGTCTGCTCGAATCTGTTCAAGCTGACGTCTTGATAGATTTCTCAATCGCTTCAGCCAGCTTTACCGCGGTCAAGGCCGCTATAGAGAGAAAAGTGAACGTTGTAATTGGAACCTCAGGCCTTGGAGAGGAGCAATTGACAGAGCTTGAAGCTTTAAGCAAGCGTCACGAGGTTGGAGTATTAGTCGTTCCAAACTTCGCTCTTGGAGGAATAATCTTAGGATACCTTTCAAAGATTGCCGGGCGCTTTTTTGACTATGTAGACATTTATGAGGCTCACCACGAGGCAAAAATAGATGCTCCTTCAGGGACAGCATTGGCTCTAGCCAAAATGATTGCGGAAGATAAGGAATTCAAAAGACAGGAGCCAGAAAAAGAGTCACTTGAGGCCACAAGAGGCGGTAATTACAATGGTATTTCGATACACAGCACTAGGATGCCCGGCTATTTGGCTCACCATCAGGTGATTTTTGGTGCTTTGGGTCAAACGCTTACACTGCGGCACGATTCAATTAGTCGTGAATCTTTCATGCCAGTCGTTATGCTTGCAGCTAAAGAGGTTACTAAACGCAGGATTTTTGAGGTCGGCCTTGAAGGCGTTTTAGGTTTATCTTAGTCCTCTTAGGTTGCAGCCGACAATCAATTTTCGTGCTAACATTGATCTAACTTTTTTGTGGGAGAGGGTAGATGACGGACATAGGTAGACTTGTGACTGCTATGGTTACCCCGTTTGATGGGGAAGGTAAAGTAGATTACGATCAAGCCAAAAGACTGGCCGGCGCGTTACTAGAATCAGGGAGTGATGATCTGGTTGTTGTGGGCACAACAGGAGAATCTCCCGCGTTAAGCCAAGATGAACAGTATCGTATGTTTGTGGAGGTTGTGGGCGCAATTGAGGGCAGGGCATCTGTGATAGCCGGAGCTGGCAGTAACAATACCCACGAGGCCATAGAATACACGAAGGATGCTCAGCGAGCCGGTGCTCAAGCAGCCTTACACGTGGTGCCCTACTATAATAAACCCACCCAAGAAGGTCTTTTCAGACACTTTAAGTCGATTGCAGAAAACACCAGTTTGCCAGTGATTTTGTATAACGTACCTAGTAGGACGATAACAAACCTTTCAGCAGAAACAACGCTCAGGCTCAGTGAAATAGATAACATTGTCGGCATTAAAGAGGCGAGCGCTGACTTTGAGCAGATTGCTACTATTATTGAAGGTGCACCAGAAGGCTTCAAGGTTTGGAGCGGCAATGACGCAGACACTTTCCACTTAATGTGTATGGGTGGATATGGAGTAGTGAGTGTTGCCTCACACTTGGTCGGGCTTCAGATTAGAGCTATGATGAAAATGCTAATGGATGGTAGCCTTAATGGGGCTGCCGCAGAACACCTAAGGCTGTTGCCCATTTTCAAGGGGCTTTTTGTAGTCTCAAATCCGATCCCTGTGAAGTTTGCTACTAACCTTGTTGGATTTAACGTTGGGGCTCCTAGATTGCCACTGGTTGAGCCTGATGAGAACATCGCAGGTTTCCTGAGAGATCTGATTAATCAATATCAGATAGACCTACCAGTTTAATTCGCAACTTTACAGATCGTTGCTATTTATTCAGGCTCTCGATTTCCTGCATGAGATTCGCCGTCTCTATTGCCGCCAGTGAGGCGTCGTAACCACGATTGCCCTCTTTGCCGCCAGCCCTTTCGATGGCTTGCAACTCGGTATCGGTGGTAAGCACTCCGAATATTGTGGGGACGCCAGTCTCAATCGACACTGCTGCGATGCCTTCGGCTGTTTGGGTTGCAACATGGATATAGTGATCAGTTTCATGCCTGACAACGGCGCCTAGGCAGATAATTGCATTGAATTCTCCGGAGTCCGCCAAGGTTTGGGCAACAACTGGTATTTCAAAAGAGCCAGGTACCCAAGCGACAGTTATATCTTCATCATTGACTCGATTACTTGATAAACCATCCAATGCTCCACCAAGGAGTTTCTCTGTTACCTGAGAGTTGAAACGTGATACTACAATGGCTATATGTAGACCTTCTCCATTGTAACCGCCCTTCAGTACCCTGGCCATTTTTATATCTCTGGGGATACAGTTTCCTGAGAATCAATCTCAAGAAGGTCTGAGTCCAAAAGGTGTCCAAGTTTCGTTAGTTTGGTGTTAAGGTATGCTCGGTTAGTCTTGTTCGCCGGAATTTGAATCGGAACTCTCTCCATAATTTCAAGGCCGTAACCATCCAGGCCCACAACTTTTTTCGGATTATTAGTGAGAAGGCGAATTCTCTTAATTCCCAGATCCACAAGTATTTGTGCACCAATGCCGTACCAACGGAGATCGGCTGGGAAGCCCAGCTTTTCGTTGGCTTCTACTGTGTCTAGGCCGGCATCTTGAAGCTGATACGCTCGAAGTTTATTGTGTAGGCCTATCCCTCTGCCTTCTTGTCTCATGTATAGGAACACCCCTCGACCCTCAGCCTGAATAGCCTCTAGAGATCTATGAATTTGCTCACCACAATCACACCGCTGGCTTCCAAACGTGTCACCGGTTAGGCATTGACTGTGAACTCTTACCAGTACCGGGTCATTCGTTGAGATGTCTCCTTTGACCAAAACCACGTGCTCGTCACTATCGATTATGCTTGCATACGCGACAGCTTTAAATTCCCCGTATTGCGTAGGAAGTTTAGTTTCCGCTACCCGCTTAACCAGTGTTTCATTTGCTTTTCTGTAAGCGACGATCTGTGCGATGCTGATTATTCTTATTCCATGTGCTGCAGTGAGCTTTTCCAAGTCATTTAGTCGAGCCATAGTGCCGTCTTCGTTCATGACTTCGCATATGACTCCTGACGGATAAAGTCCGGCGATCTTGACCAGGTCTACAATTCCTTCTGTTTGCCCGGCTCTGACCAGTACCCCCCCTTCAGCATATCGAAGCGGGAAAAGATGACCTGGTCGGGCTAAGTCAGCGGGCTTTGTTTCTGGGTCTATGAGGGCTCGGATAGTTTCGGCACGATCGGTAGCTGATATGCCAGTTGTGGTTCCGTTAATCGCATCTATCGAAACGGTGAAGGCCGTGCTCAGACGGGCAGTGTTGTCACCAACCATTAGGCCTATTTCAAGCTGATCCAATCTTTTGCCTGTCATAGGCATACAAATCAGTCCTCGCCCATGGTTAGCCATGAAGGAGATAGATTCAGCATCAGCGAATTCAGCCGCTATGGATAAATCACCTTCGTTTTCACGGTCTTCATCATCGACTATGATGACGAATTTTCCCGCTCGTATGTCTTCTACCGCTTCTTCAACGGTGCAGAATGGCATAAATGTCCTTAAGTCCTAGAGTTGTTCGGAGATGTTTCATAGTTAACCAGCCGTTCTACGTATCTTGCTATCACGTCTGTTTCCAGGTTAACTTTTGCCCCTGTTTGGACGCACCTAATTACGGTGTGATCGCGAGTGTATGGTATCACAGATACTTTGAACGAGGAAGAATCGCACTCGACAATAGTCAGGCTTACTCCGTCCACCGCGATAAACCCCTTGGCCACTACGTATCTCATCAAATCTTCGGGCGCTCCGAAGCTTATTAACAGTGAATCTTCTTCAGGTTCCACTGAAAGGACGGATCCAGTAGCTTCTATATGCCCTTGCACCATGTGGCCGCCAATGCGGTCGCCTACTTTGAGGGCCCGTTCCAAATTGACACTGTCTCCTAGCGTAAGTTCGCCCAGATTAGTTCGCCTTAAAGTCTCCGGAGTTACTTCTACTGAAAAGCTGGAGTCATCTAAGCTTACAGCTGTGAGGCAAGTGCCATTTATGTTGATGCTGTCCCCTGTGTTGGTACCATCTATCACAGTATCCGCTCGTACTGTAATCTTATTCTCACTCAAACTGATGATCGTTCCGATCTCTTCTACGATTCCTGAAAACAAGTTACTCCCCTCCCATTATTGAGGACAGACTTGGCCGAGTAGCCAGTTACTATAAAGTCTGTGCCTACGGTTTCGACGCTCACATCTTGCAATCTGTAAGCTTCGGATAATTTGTTTGCTCCTGTCGCTCCTACAGATGGTATCGCGGTTTTGCCTCCAATTATCACAGGTGACACGCAAAAGGCAACTTTGTCTACGAGCCGTTCGTCAAAAAATGCACCGAGTAGTTCAGAGCCTCCTTCTATTAGCACGCTGGTTATCTCGCGGTATCCTAGAAAGTCTAGAAGTGCTGGTAGGTTTACTAGTCCTCCCGCTCCTGGCAGTGAGATCACTTCGGCACCCAAGTCTCTTAGGGTTGCCATCTTTTTTTCAGAATTGCTACTAGTCGCAATAATTATCGAATTGCTATCGGTAAATAGGTTTGCGTTCAAAGGAGTTTTCAGCCCACTGTCTACAACTATTCTGACGGGTTGTTTTTCTAATGGCCTATTTTCTTTGTCTCTTGCGGTTAGAAGGGGGTCGTCAGAAATAATAGTCCCAATGCCTACCATCACGGCATCTGATTGTCCCCTGAGCTTATGCGCCCAATTCCGAGCTTCTGGAGACGAGATCCAGCGTGAATCTCTAGACCGAGTGGCTATTTTTCCGTCAAGGCTGGTGGCACATTTAGCTGTCACAAACGGCTGCTTGGTTCGTATATATTTGAAGTAAGCTTCATTAAGCTTAAGGCTAGTTTCTTTTTCTTCACCCTTACACACTTGGATCCCGGCTTGTTCAAGTAATTTGGCTCCGTTGCCAGAGACTAGTGGGTTAGGGTCAGTTACAGAGAAATGAACTTCCTTGATACCTGCTTTAATTATGGCTTCAGTGCATGGTGGGGTTCGGCCGGTGTGGCAACACGGCTCCAATGTTATGTACAGTGTTGCTCCCTTAGCCAGTTCCTTTGCGTCGCGAATAGCTACAATTTCCGCATGGTCTCTGCCGGCGGGTAAGCTGAAACCTTGCCCGACTATCTTGTCGTCTTTCACGATTACGGCGCCAACTGCAGGATTAGGTGCCGTATTGCCCAACGCCTGTTGCCCTAATGACAATGCACTGCGCATGAACTCAGATTGATTATTTGCTTCGTTTACTACTTTCTGATTCATAGTTTAGGTAGTAACGACTTGGTGTAGGTTCGTCTTGCCCCTGGTATTTGCTGCCTATTTTGGAAGAACCGTACGGAGTGTCTGCGGGCGTTGTCAGCCGCATAAATGAGATTTGTGAAACCTTCATGTGTGCATAAAGGTTTATTGGAAGATTCGCTAAGTTGCTCAATTCCAGAGTAAGGTTACCGTCCCACCCAGGATCAA
The DNA here is from genome assembly GCA_003228195.2 of Chloroflexota bacterium. GTDB lineage: Bacteria > Chloroflexota > Dehalococcoidia > Lucifugimonadales > QGNO01 > QGNO01. The sequence continues at coordinate 27,735 of QGNO01000015.1, forward strand.
CGAACCCAGCAGTCGAGTGGACCACAAGTCCCAGCCTTCCAAGGGAACTTTTCCCGTCAAGGCGACCCACGACATCGTCGGGCAACGTCATTGATTCGTAAGTAACTCCTAGGGCAAACTCTCCTGGATGTAGCACAAAAGGAGTCATTTCATCTACCTGAACAAGTTCAGTAAGTTCTTCCATCGGCTGCTTAACATCGATTACCTGCAGTCTATGGCTTCTGAAAACCCGAAATTTATTTCCTAGGCGCAAATCTACAGACGCGGGCTGTACGGCAGATTCCTCAAAAGGATCTATAACAATACGACCCTTCTCAATTTCATCTCTAATTGTTTTGTCACTTAGTACCAATTTACCACTTCACATTAAACCGCAATTTACTATCCTCCCATTCTAACCACCCCATAGGCACGACCGCAAGAATTTCTCTGGTTAGCATCACTCTGTCTGGATTAAACCGGATTGCTCAGCTCGTTTGTTTCGCCCGGTTAGACGATCCCGAAAACGGCCTGAATTCTTATAACAATCTCTACCTCCCCCTCACTAATGGGTGAAGATGAGATGTCTGCTGCCTCAGAAAATGCTATTCCGGCTGCTTTAACCATCGGTATCGGGGTGTTGCTTCCTGTTTCAGATATATAGATCAGTTTACCTAGTGTCACATCAGTGAGCGACGCGAACTGCTTTGCTTTTGTAATGGCGTCCTGAACCGCTAATTCTCTGGCCTTAACGGCCAACTGATTAGCATCCTCGACAGTGAAGCTAATACCAGTTAATCGTATCAAGTCTCCCCCCGCATTCGCCACTTCATCTATGAGGTCCCCGACGTTGTCCAAATTGCGGACTTTAACGGAAATGTTGTTTGTCACTTTGTAACCTAGAAACTCCTGCTTATTCTGAGTCCATCGGTACTCGGGTTGAATCCCGAAATGTTGTGTTTTTATGTCGTTGTCAGCTACGCCGCTTTTCTTTACCGCGTTCATAACAGCGTTCATCGCCGTACCAGCCGCTTTTCTGGCTCTCGATACCGTCTTATCCGTTTTCGAAACCCCGAGGTTTATGATCCCTAGGTCCGGTTTAACGGAAATCTTTCCAGAACCGTTTACAAAAATACCGGTTGATTGACTGGATGACCCGTAACTATTCGAATAAGAGTCTCCTCCAAAGCCACGGGCATCGGCGGAACTGATATCTAGATATGGCTCTGAGTTACTGGACACTTCGCTGATAGCCGGGGATTCGGTTGAGCTACCGGTACAGCCTGATGCAACGGCGATAAGCAGAGAGGCGAAAAGTATTAACTTGAGCATGTCTTTAATAATCACTAATTTCCTCGACAGATACTCTATTATAAGCAAAATCGTATGGGAATGTCCCGTGTGTTAAAATGATGGTCTGGCGAGGCTGTGAATATGCGTAGAATACTCCGCGAAGCTCTTAACACAATACTCATCGGCTTAATAATGTTTGCCACCCTTCAAAGTAGCTTTCAGAACTATAGAGTTGAGGGCGAAAGTATGCTTCCAACACTGGTTCAGAGCCAGTTTCTTATGGTAAATAAGGTGGCTTATGCTCGGTTTGACTTTTCTAAACTATCGGACAAGATACCTTTTTTAAGCCTCAAGCAAAAACCTAACTCACATTTATTTGATCCTCCCAAAAGGGGTGACATAATAGTTTTCAGCCTCCCCGATGAGCGCAACAAAAACTTAGTTAAGCGAGTAGTTGCAGTACCAGGTGACTTAGTAGGCATCAGTAATGGGCAGCTTCGAATCAACGGTCTGCGAGCCAAAGAGACTTATCTCTATGAGAAGCCCAGCTTGATTAACCTGAGTGACCAGATAATGCTTCCGGGGGAGTATTTTGTCCTAGGTGACAACAGAATGCGAAGTCACGATTCGAAAAACTGGGGATCTGTTAACCTCGAGGACATAATTGGAAAGGTGTGGGTGTCTTATTGGCCTCTTTCAAACTTAGAGGCTTATTGAGCACAAAAAGCTGATCTATAAATCTTTCTTTACCACCTTCGGCATTTCAATTACCAATTCTGATAAGATAGGGCTTGTATGACGCTGAAATACTGAATGTGCCATCTTTCAGGTATTTGAGGAGGCCCTCATTTGGATGCTAAGGCGCAGGAACTACATTTTTCCTCTCTGTTAATTGATTGCCACGTTGATACACCGGACAGAATAGTCGACTACGGTGAAGACTTGGGGAGCGATAAGAGCCTAAGTCATGTTGATCTCCCAAAAATGCGAGCTGGTGGTCTGGATGTCGCATTTTTCTCTGCATGGATCAGACCTGAACTAATTGATGAGAAGCGATCTATTAAGAGAGTTCTGCAGGACTTAGATGCGGTGAAACAGCTTTGTAACGACTACCCCGATCAGATAGAGATCGCTACAAGTGCGGCAGACGTTAAACGTTGCTTTGAAGCAGGGAAGCTGGCCGGAGTCCTTTGTGTAGAAGGGGGCCATGCGATAGAAGACGATTTGGGAGTTCTTCGCCAGTTTTTTGATCTTGGCGTGCGCTATATGACCCTTACCTGGAGTAACAACAATAACTGGGCGGATGGTTGCCTGGACCCTCCTAAGCATCACGGCCTTACTGATTTCGGTGTTGATGTGGTTAAGGAGATGAACCGAATCGGTATGATGGTAGATGTTTCTCACGTTTCGGAAGAGACTTTCTGGGATGTGTTAAAAGTGACGACTAAACCGGTGATAGCTTCACATTCGGCTGCCAGAGCTATTTGCGATCACCCTCGCAATCTTTGGGATGACCAGATCAGAGCTGTCGCTGAAGGTGGTGGTGTTGTGTGTCCAACTTTTGTACCTGCATTTATATCCGATGAGTACCGTAAGACCCACGAAAGATTAAGAGACGAACATGGAATAGCCGGCATGTCTATAGCTGACGCCCTGAGAGGAGACAAGGGATCAATTAAGGGCCCGGACGCTGCAAAGATGGCTCATCTTGACACCTTGATAAAACAGATACCGATACCGTCATTTGAGGTAGTAGTGGATCACGTCGAACATATGATTGATGTAGCAGGCCCTGACCACGTAGGCCTGGGCTCGGATTTTGATGGAGTCCCTTCGCTTCCGGTTGGACTCGAGGACTGTACTAAGTTACCACTGATAACTGAAGAGTTACTGAAAAGAGGGCAGCCGGAAACTACAGTGAAGAAGGTTCTAGGAGAGAACCTTCTTCGAGTAATGGAGGAGATAATAGGCTGTTGAAACGATCTTAGCTTGTCTTTTGTAAGTAATGGTCTTTCTATGGATTGGTATTGAGGAGGGAGATTTATGACAACAGAACAAACTTTTGAAGAGGCGATGTTAGAGTACGTAGAACGATGTAAGGAGTCCGTGGGAGCAGAAAGAGATGAGTACAGGCCTCCCGGGAAAGGGACTCCGTTCCCATGGTCTGAGCCACCTTACACTGAGGGATTTGAAGCTGCCGTAAGGTTCGACGAGAGGACGATTCGAAACTATGCGCTTAGTGCCGGCGATGATAATCCGCTCTTTATAGACCCCGAATATGCTAAGAAAACCCGATACGGTTGTCAGATTGTGCCTAATCCGGCCCTCATACTAGTCAGGGGAGCAGGTGGCCAGGGGCCTAACCGACCCCAAGGATATCCCGTCGGCGACTTTTTCTCAGGCGTGGCATGGGAGTTCTACGACGTTTTAAGAGTGGGGACCAGCCGTATCAGAGCAACCAAGAAGACCAGTGAATTTTTTGAAAAGACAGGTTCCAGAGGGCGCCTTCTGTTCTTGATAGCGGAGAACAACTATTGGGATGCCCACGCTGACCTAATAGCAAAGTGTTATGGCACTCTCATACTGGTACCGATGGAGGCGATGGGCGGGTCCAGAGCGATGCCCGTTGAACGCGTCGGTGAAAAGCTGATGTACGAACGTAGCGCTTCCGAAGCTAGCCCGGTCCACGTTAAAGAATATGTTGAAAAAATGGAGTCTCAAAAAACCCGACGGGGCGCCGACACGCTCTATTGGGAGGATGTTGATATAGGTGAAAAATTGGGACCTCTACTTCATCCCCCATTCTCTCTTCTGGACCAGATTTCAAGTGGCATCATAGTTGGCCAAACTCAGGGGCCGAGGATATACACAGAAGATGATGATCTCACATATGAAGGACTTGATTTCAGCGGAGCATACCATAGGAACAGGAAGAATTTTGGAACTAATGGATCAGGCATTCATCCTATTACACGTTGGCCTTGGGGTCATAGCGACGAACACGCCGATGCGATCATTGCTCCGGCTCGCGGTCAGCCCTTGCCATTTGATTCCGGTGTAAGGCGTACCCAGGCGGCTAACAGGTTGTTCACGGACTGGATGGGAGATGATGGATTTATACGCCGTTTCCAGTGTGCCCTGAGAAAGCCGCTTTACTACGGTGACGCAACATACTACACGGCTGAAGTGGTGAAAAAGTTCAAAGAGGTCCAGAAAGGTGACAATGAGCAGGGCGGTACCCCAGGAACGACCGAATACAATGTCATAGGATTAAAGCTCGAAGGGAGTAATCAGTTGGGAGAGCTTCAGATGCAGGGTACTGTTGCAGTATACCTGCCTTCCAGAGAGTCTGGCCCAGTACAGCTGCCGATACCTCACAAGGCCAACCCGGATTATGTACCTTATGAGACCTTTTACAGAGACTGGTTTTAGGTAAACGTGGACCCGGTCAAGTATCTAAAAGAACAGGATGGCCTACTTAACAATTTGATAGACTATGTTGTAGATAGTGGCCATGTCACCATGATTGGGCGTGGCGAGTCTGATTACGAATCTTTGGTTCGCTCTATAGTTGGGCAACAAGTCAGTACTGCCAGTGCGAGGGCGACATTTGGCAGGCTGCTAGCCGCTGCCGGCGATTCCGGAATAACACCCAAATCGGTAGCTTCTATGACATTTGAAGAGTTAAGGTCTACCGGGCTGTCAGGGTCAAAAACCTCGTATATACAGGGACTAGGGCAAGCCGTCCTCAATCGTGAGATTGATCTTAGTTCCCTGTATTCGAAAAGTGATGAAGAAGTTGTTGCCGAACTTCAGCATTTACGGGGAGTCGGGAGATGGACCGCTGAGATGTTCCTGATATTTCAGATGGAAAGCGAAGATATTTTCCCTTTGAGCGACGGAGGGATTAGATCTGCCACTACAAAACTTTACTCGCTACCAAAGGACACCACCAACGCTACACTACTAGAAATTGCTGAAAAATGGAGACCATACCGTAGTTTGGCGACCAGGTTTCTTTGGGGCGGATTAAATGCCGGGTACTTTGCATAAACTGCAACTTATGGTAACCCTGAGCTGGCTGATAGAAGATTCCATTGATAGTTGAGGCTAAGGGAAATAGGCGCCAGCGCCTTGCTAATCGACTCCCGTTTTTCTATGGGTGGATCATTGTCCTTGCCAGCTTCATAGCTACCTTTGTCGGTGGTGGGATGCAAAGCTTCACCTTCAGCATTTTTATGAAGCCGATGACACAGGAATTAGGTTGGTCGCGGTCGGCTTTTACGATGGCCCTGACGATGCGTACCTATGCTGGCGCAGTGATGGCCCCTTTGTTCGGAGCTATTCTGGATCGCCACGGGCCACAACTCCTGATGTTCTTCTCTGCAGTAGTTGGCGTCATAGCTGCGATTTTACTTAGTCGGGTAGGAGCTTTGTGGCAGTTCTACATCATGTACAGTTTAGTTGGGCTCATAGGAGGATTTGGAGCAGGCAGGCTAGTGATAGCAGCTACTATACCTAAATGGTTTGTGCGCCTTAGAGGCCGTGCCGTGGCATTCGCATCCATGGGAAACGCTGCATCAGGGGCAATATTGGCACCATTTATAGCATTTGTTGTGGTCATTGTAGGTTGGCGTATGGCCTGGCTCGCAGAGGGAGCACTTTTCATCGTATTGATACCTATGACCTTATTGATGGTGCGGCAGCCATCTGACATTGGACTCCTGCCTGACGGTGCGAAGTCCGAAGAGGAGGTTAAGGCTGCTGAAAGTCGTCGCAGAGGACACTCGTCAGCTGAATCTTTCACTTTGAAAGAGGCTATGCGGACGAAAGCTTTTTGGCTTTTGATAGTTGCCCATACTATCGGAAGTGGGCCAATCGGATCAGTCATCCTTCACGAATATAATTTTGTTACGGACGAGGGTTTCACCCCGGTTTTGGCCGCTGCTGTGCTTAGCACGCACGCCACTGCCGCTTCGGCAGCCCGTTTGGTGTGGGGGTTCATGGTCGAACGTATTCACGTCAGGTACTGTATAGCTCTAACCTATTTGGGGTCTGCCGTTGGACTGATGATTCTCCTTTTTGCAATTTGGGCTCACTCGGCTCTGCTATTGATCTTGTTTGGGATCGTGTACGGCATTCATGTGGGCGGCAATGCCGTTCTTGGTGGAGTGGTTACCGCCGACTATTTCGGGTCAGAATCGGTGGGTAAGATTCGCGGAATGATGGCGCCTATTCAAACGATTCTGCTCGGTGCCGGCCCACTCATAGTGAGCCTAATGTACGATAGCCTAGGCTCTTACTGGATAGCGTTTATTGGGATGGTAGTAATGTTCATTGTAGGTGCCGTGATAATCAGCCTCGCAACACCACCTGTAAAACTGACCCCTTCTCAGGCGTCATCTGGATAAACCCTTCGTATCCTGTGTTGTGTCAGGCTTGGCGAGCGGGTTGTCCGTGAGTGGCAGCCAGGATAAGCGCAGTGCCACTGAGTACTGCAGCAACTGTGAATGCAAATCCAAGTCCACGTGTAAAAGCGAGCGTGACCCCGCCACCTTCGGCGGATACGGCTGACAGGGAAGGCTCGAATCCGGCGGATGCCATAGTAGCAGTGACAATGGTAGTGGCTAGGGCAAGGCCGGTGATGTTTGCAGAGTTTCGAATTAGGTTAAGGAAAGCAGTGGTTACCCCGTAACTAGCCCGGTCAACGCTACCCAAAATCGAACTGGAGTTTGGCGAAGAGAACATAGCCATTCCACTGCCGGAAAGTAGCAATCCGACCACAATGATCAGTAGGGAAGTTGATTGATCCAACTGAGAGAAAACAATGAATCCGGTCGTAGAAAGAGAAAGTCCTGTTACGGTAAAAAGTTTGGATCCGAATCGGTCCGATAAACGGCCGGCCATTGGGCCCACTGTAGCCATGCATATCGCGCTGGTAATTAAAACCAACCCTGTTTGGCCGGGCGTGTAACCCTGAATCTGCTGCAGAAAGAACGGCATGAGAAAGAATATGGTCGTCGTAGACATGAATGATAGGAAACTGGCAGTAGCCCCGAAGGAAAAGCGAGCTTTCTTGAACAGGGTCAGGGGAATTAGAGGATCACTGATCCTGATCTCCCAGAATATAAAGCCGAGGCTAAGTGCTAAAACTCCCGTAGAACTCGTGATTATAATCAGCGAGGTCCAGCCCACTTGCTGGCCGAAAGTAAGGATTACTAAAAACCCTACCATGGCGGCTGTCGAGAGAGTCGCTCCGGCAAAATCGAAATCCATAAGGCGGCTAGTTGGCGCTTCTTGCCCCTCTCCTTGCCGCAATACCAGGGCAGCGATTGCTATGGATAGGATACCAAGTGGCACGCTCAAAAGAAAAATCGATGGCCAACCAAAACTACCTACCATCGTTCCTGCAACAACCGGGCCCACGATTGCCCCGAGCCCTACAACAGTGATGATGAGGCCGATCGCACGGCCTCGTTGCTCGTTGGGGAAAGTGCTGATGACGATAGCCATGCTCGTTGCTTGGACCATGGCTGTGCCTACTCCCTGAGCCATTCTCAAGGCTATCAAAACACCCAGGTTAGGAGAAAAGCTGGCAATGGCAGCCCCAGTGGTAAATATTATAAATCCAAGGATATATATACGTTTGCGCCCGACTAGGTCAGCAATACGGCCCATTGGTAGCAGTAGCGCGCTGATGCTTAGGATGTAGCCCAGTACAATCCACTGGACAGTCGGAATAGTTGCATTGAAGTGGTTTGCTATCGGTGGAATGGCGACTGTAAGGCCAGTTTGATCCATAACTGACACGAAATGCCCAATCGATACCGCTGAGAAAACCCACCATTTATGAGAAGAGGTTATGGTAAGGCTTTGAGGCAGTGTCATCTAATGTATGCAGCTCCGGATATTGTGGCGATTCACTGGACGTTTGAGGCGCGGCGGCATCAGAAGTATAGCGTCTAGGCTACGACATAGCTATTTTGGATAAATCAGAGAATGCGTCATAAACGCGCTATTAACGCAAAGCGCAGTTGATTATTTCTGTATATAAGCGTAAGATACACGCAAAACGCGCAAGGAGCGTATGATGCGCATAAGTGCAGCAGACTTTGAAATGGGTAATGTGGGTTGGGTTCACCAGGCGATACTGGAGGTTGTGCCGGAAGAGGAAGCAGTAGATGAATCGGAACTGCGCTCTGCCTACGAAAGCGTGGATGAAGAGGGCAAGCCCTCTTTTGAAGAGGTTATGGAACACCTTTCAGGCCGCCTTATAGAACGGAACATCGGAGGCAGGAATTTCTATATCCGGAGAAAGGCCTGGCTCTCTAGCGGTGAGGTCGCAAAAAGACTTGGCGTTTCCTTGAGGACAGTGCAAGCCTGGGGACAGAGAGGCGTCTTGGGTGCGCAGTATATGGGAGACAGGCTCAGATTTGCCGCTGAAAACGTGGAAGAGTGGGTAAGAGGTAAGAGAAGCGGCATCGCCTTTGATCAGTCAGACAGGCCTGCAGTATCACAGGTCTGGGACAACGAAGAGGACGCTAAATATGACCGACTATAGTAGGGGTGATGTAGTTCTTGTCTATTACAGGCCTTTAACGGCGACACAGGCGGGCTTAAGGCCTGCGGTGGTAGTGAGCTCTGAAACTTACCAACAAGGCCGTGGACAGCTACTTTTAGCGCTAGTGACCAGTGCAGAGAAGAGGCCCTCTCTGGGCGACACGGTCATCCGGGACTGGAACGAAGCGGGGCTGATACGAGAATCACTTGTAGCGGGTGTTTTGCTGACAGTAAATCCAGATGCGATTGATCGTAAGCTAGGCAGCCTCTCCGAGAAGGATGCTCAGAGTCTTGAGAGTAGTTTGAGGGTGAATCTGGGGTTGTAGAGTTGGTTGTCTAATGAATTGGGGACGAAAAATCGTGAAAAGCAAGATCGATTTCAGGCATCTCCTTAACGATTTGAGAGATGTTTACACGTATTCTCTCGAAGAGGCGGTACTGGTTGAGTTGGTAGCCAATTATCTTGATACCAAATGCAAGAAGATCAGATTTTGAGTAGACCTGGGAAACTCATAGTTAATAGTGGCGGAGAGGGTATGAGTGAGGGTTATTCATCATCGTGCGGAAATGTTGTTTACGTAAACCTATAAGGCGATCCTATCTCCACTTGCATAGATTTATCAACTCCAAGTTCTAATACCAGCTACTCCAGACAAATGTCAAACGGAACGACTGAATAAGCTGCGCATTGCCGCCATATAGATCAGAGCCATATCCTATTCTGATGTCTACTGGGCAGTCGAAATTGCCCTGGCTGTTGACCGATGCATTTCCTGTAATAGTTACTGAGTCGTTAATCGGACCGCCCGATTGGGGCATTCCGGGCCACTTAAGCCACCAGCAATTTTCAGCATTTCTGATCGACCAGTTTTGATTCCTAATCCTTAAATTTCATCTAGTGCGGCGATCGCACTATGATTTTGTATTTTATCCCGACAACTGCTTTGCTTTTTTCCACCCGTATTGTTGCTCTTCCTCTCGTCCGCCTGTCAGACGTTTTAGAAGTTCATCCAATTCGTCGGTTGAAAGCTTCTGAATAGCTTCATAATCCGGATTATCTGTATCTTGGACCTTCGCAGATACTTCTAGCCTTTGCTTGCCGTACTTTTCAGGCCAACGTCTCTCTAATAGCCATGCTGCAGCCTGCCAACTTTTTTGTGAATGGGTATAGATCAGGTCAAGAAGAGCATCTTCCGAATCTCGCTCAGCCCTTTTTAAGGCTTGAAACAATTGAAACTTTATCCCTTCTCCGGTCTCCTCACCCTCATTTCTCCAGTGGATTACGCTTTCTACACTTACCCCCGCGGCTACAGCCGCCTCATAGAGGAAACCACCCTGTCTGACGACAGTAGTAATTACGTCCACTTTTTCAGAAGTTAGCTTCAATTTTCTGCCTACTTTTGTCATGGGCTTATAGTATTTCTTAAAAGAAGAAATGTCTAATTCGTAGATCTATCATTTCATAGCTACTTATCTAAGACATTGCCCATTCCCCAACAATATGTCATAATCGGCAAACAATTTAATATACGTCCCGAGCGGTAGGCGAGGCCCTCAGGCCTGAGACCCTACCCGGCAACCTTACCTTTGAAGGTGCCCTGAGGAAACGACGAGGTCCTTGATGGACAAATGGGTACGGCTCTCCGTACTCCGGAGGGTTTTTTTATGCCCCTCGTTTTCCTGCTCTGAGACGAGAAACAGAGGAGGTTTCCGATGTCCCCGATACTTAGATTTGCGTATGATGATTCACTTTGGCGTTTTGTAACCATGATGGAATGTGTAGAGTGGGAGGACATTTCCAGCCAGTCACCATATGAACGGCATCATTACGGCCTAATTAATGGGAAGGACCACTGGTACATCTACAAGGATGTTGCCCTGGAGATAGACGCGGTAAGTGGAACTGAAATCAGTATGTCCGGTTCCAGACAGGATACAATGACAACCATTGTCTATTTGGATTCGGCGCTAGTAGGGCTTACCAGGGCGACTACCGGGCGATTTGGCGACGCAATGAGCGGATTCACCTACGTGAAGACCGGTAGTGTGTTGTTGGGCATATCAGCTCCAGGCTTTGATGACGTTCAATGGGAACCTGTGGTTGAGGTCTGGGTCCCTCCACTTCCTCGGTCACTGCAGGGTCTCCAATTCCAGGGTATCTCTGGAGGGTTTTATTGGTATGACGGTGATGCCTTTGAAGAGTTTTCAAGAAGCCATAGCATAACGGTAGAGAGCAAAATCCCGGGTGAGGATAGCGCCTGGCTAGAAAAAATGCAGATGGTATCAAAATTTGGTGATACTGAACATGAAACTTTGCTGGCCTGTGACGGTGAGTTGCCGGCCGCACCGTGGCACGGCAATCCCAGAGATATCAGGCGACAGATACTTGGTTTGCCAGTGGACCCCAAAGGATGGTGCCCTGACCCGAACCCGCTGTTCGGTAAGGACACGTAGGCGGATTATCAATAAAAACAATTTAATATACGTCTCGAGCGGTAGACGAGGCCCTCAGGCCTGAGACTCTACCCGGCAACCTTACCTTTTAAGGTGCCCTGAGGAAACGACGAGGTCCTTGATGGACAAATGGGTACGGCTCTCCGTACTCCGGAGGGTTTTTTATGCCCCTCGTTTTCCTGCTCTGAGACGAGAAACAGAGGAGGTTTCCGATGTCCCCGATAATTAGATTTGCGCATGACGATTCACTTTGGCGTTTTGTAGGCACCATGGAATGTGACTGGCAGGACATTTCCAGCCAGTCACCATATCGACAACATCGCCACCCCTGGCCTAAACATCATTACACCATAATCAAAAAAAAGGACGGCACGTACAACTTTGGTTGGCCTCCGGACGTTACCCTGGAGATAGATGCGGTAAGAGGAATTGAACGCGGCAGTATGTTCAATACCGCACAGGAAACACTCACAACCGTTGTCTATTTAGATTCGGCGCTAGTAGGGCTTACTAGGGCGACTACCGGGCGATTTGGCGACGCAATGAGCGGATTCACTTACGTGTGGATTCGTTGTTCTTACTCACCCCAAGATGTGTTGTTGGGCATATCAACTCCAGGCTTTGATGGCTGGCAATGGGAGCCTGTGGTTGAGGTCTGGGCCCCTCCGCGCCCTCTGTCGTCGCAGGAGCCACATCCCGGGTTAGGATTTCCATGGGGCGAAGATGGTAGTGCCTTAGAACGGCTTTCAAAAAGTCATAGTTTAACCGTGGAGGGCAAAATCCCGGGTGAGAATAGTACTTGGCTAGAAAAAATGCAGACGGTATCAAAATATGGTGATACTGAAGATGCAAATTTGTTGGCATGTGACGGCGAGTTACTGGCCGCACCGTGGCATGGCAATCCCAGAGATATCAGGCGACGGATACTTGGTTTGCCAGAGGACCCCGAAGGATGGTGCCCTGCCCCGAAGCTGTTCTTTGGCAAAGACGCTGAGGCAGGTTATAGATAAACAGACAACCCTGCAGTGTGCACTGGCTATAGGAAATTCTAGGCTGCCGCAAATTAACTAGTTGTGATTCTTAGGAATCAGAAATCAATGAAGGAGATTATTTATGGACAATAGATCAAACGGAGACAAGTTGAAGGAACTCTACAAGAAGGCACTTTCGACTTCTTTGCTACTCAATCTGACCGAGGAGGAGGCACGTTCTATGATAACCCTCTCAAGGGCAGAAACGCCCAAGAGTTCGGAGCAGGAGTTGAAGTGACGGCTGTCACTTGTTTTTAGGTTGAAGTTATAATGAGGAAAGGATTCTCTTATGAATTTACTCAGGTCCATATCGTTTCTTTTGCTGGTCGCAGCTCTGATGCTGTTGATGGGTTGTGGCAGGGAAACACAGACAGCGTTCGTTCCTACGCCTACAGCTACGCAGGTAGTTGCTACTTCGACTCCAACCCAGATACCGCCTACACCCACTGCGACAGCTGATCCGGCTCATATACCTACCAGTGTGGTGCAAGCTGATAACGTGAAAGTTACAGCGCTGAAGATTTCGAATGCTTCAGGTAACATTCCTGCGTATGACAGGGGCGATTGGCGTCACTGGATCGATGTTGACGGTGACTGCCAGAATGCTCGGCACGAAGTGCTGGTTGAAGAATCAGTAATCCCCGTTACATTCACTGATGCTCGAGAATGCAGTGTTTCGGGAGGTCAATGGATTGGACTTTTTACGGGAGTGACAGTTATAGCGGCAAGCAAATTAGATGTCGATCATATGGTGCCATTGGCAAATGCACACAGGTCAGGTGGATGGGCTTGGGATTCTGAGAAGAAGAAGGAGTATTCGAATAACCTATCTTACTCAGGTCACCTTATTGCAGTTACGGCATCAGCGAATAGATCAAAAGGGGCAAAAGGTCCTGAAGAGTGGCGTCCGCCTGACAGGAGCTACTGGTGTACCTACGCGACAGATTGGATGAATATAAAGGCAACTTGGGAACTCACGGCCACTAATGCAGAATGGGCAGCCCTTACAGAAATGCTCGATACCTGCCCAGACAAGGTATCAGTAGGGGACGCGGGCAGTTCGATCGACACCATTCCCACTGTAGGGCCATCTCCAACGCCAACTGTGGTAGACGTTGTACGAGAGACTCCGACAGTTGTTGTGGAAGCGCTGTGCGTGAATCTAAATACAGCTTCTAAAGAAGAGTTACAGCGAATTGTGCATATAGGAGCTTCAAGGGCAGAAGCAGTTATTAATATGCGCCCTCTCGAATCCGTTGCAGATCTCGATGACGTTTCTGGTATAAGCGCATCCAGGTTAAGCGATATAGTAGCTCAGAATCTTGCGTGTGTATGATTTTCAGTCGGTTCACAAAACCATAAAGTGCTGGGTTTAGTAATCACTGAAAGATTTTCATAGGATTGGCAACGCTTTACTAGGTTGCCGTTATAATGTTCTAATATCGGTTGCTGTAAAATGCGTGTGGGCCAGATGGACGAATCAGACCCTCTCGTTAGTTACTTTAATCCCTTGGGCCGTTAGCTCAGTTGGTAGAGCAGCGGACTTTTAATCCGCGTGTCGTGGGTTCGAATCCCACACGGCCCACCACCTTTTTAGCTATGAATAGGTCCCTTAAGGGGCAGCGTAATATTCGGACGGATCTGGGACTAGATAATTTCCCTGCCATTGCGGTTAAGTTTGAGAGAGCGATGGAATAGAGTGAGTGTCTTTTCCAGTTTGGAGAAGTTCTTGTTTCCCTTTTGAGGGATTCCGACACGATCGAATACCCAATCGATGGCTACTGGATCCCAGTTGAGCCATTAGTTAAGGCATTCTTTCCCGTATTACAAACCGTTAGGGGAATTACAGTTTCGCCAATTAGTCCTATAGGACTAATTAAATCCTATAGGACTAATGTTAGTTAATTCTATTGCTACCAGCGAGGGGTTCGATTTCCGCCGCCGCCACCACTACGTCCGCCGCCGCCGCCGGCCCCCCCCCCGGCCCCACCTCCACCGCCATCCCCGCTGCCCGCGCCCCCGCC
>QGNO01000016.1 GCA_003228195.2 Chloroflexota bacterium
CGCAGAGCTGGAGTTCCATGGTCACAACGATTTCGGTCTGGCAACTGCCAACAGCATGGCTGCTTACCGCTACGGGTGCAAGCGGGTTAACGTGGCCTTCGCAGGGCTGGGCGAACGTACAGGTAACACATCCTTGGAACAGATTGTGGCGGGTTACGTCCGTATGTATGGTGACCCTGGTTTTAACCTGAAGACATTGAGTCAGATACGTGACCTGTTGACGGCAGAGGTCATCCAGATACCGCCAAAGCAGCCAGTGATAGGGGACGTGTTCTCCACACAAGCTGGTATACATCAGACTGGGATGCGTCGTCAGGAGCAGGCCGAAGGTGGGCCGATCTACCTGGCCTTCGATGCGGTGGTCGTTGGCGAAGAGGCAGCCGAGCATAGCGTCATCGGTGCTCTCTCGGGAATGGACGGCATCGTCGCTGTGCTCAATCAACAGATAAAGGTGGAGACAGGTCAGCAGGGCAGATACAGCACCACCAGCAGGGTGATCAAGTACATATACGACAGGATTCAAGAGGCCTACGACGGCACTTACGACAGCGAACACGATGCGCTGGTGGGCCAACGACGTACCTTCTTTACTCCAACGGAAATAGCGGCTCTGGCCAAAGAGGGCCAGGTAAGTCGAGGCCATGCACCTGTAAGAGTGGACACCGGATAGTAGGGCGTGCCCTGCTATGACCCATTCCTGCAACCGAGCGTTGGCATGGTGAATCAGGGAGTCGGCGTAGGCGGACGTGGCAATCTGGCTGCGGGGTACTCTCTCCATAGTTTACCCTGAGCTCAATGACAACATATTGGCGTATTTCTACAAGACAAGAAACCCCTGGGTAATGCTAGGTGTGCTAGAATGGTCGAACCCAAAAGGGAAAATGCCCATGCCCACAGGTTATAGAAACATACCCAGTGTAGAGAAGCTCTTATCGAACAAGCGCATATGCAGGCTCGTTGATGAATACTCCCATGAGGCCGTCGTCCACCTAGTGCGCAGTCGTTTGGAGGAGGTGAGGCATGGGATAGCAGACGGTGATACTTCTCCCTCTCTCGATAATCTGGTAGAGGATATGGTGAAGCGTGCAGCCTCTCTCTGGAGTCCCTGGCCGCGTCACGTTGTCAACGCGACGGGCGTGATACTTCACACAAACCTTGGGCGTGCACCCCTGAGTCATGAAGCCACGGAAGCCCTTCTCAACGCGGCCGAAGGATACTCCAACCTGGAGCTTGACCTGCATGACGGCGTAAGGGGTTCTAGGCAGGCGCATATTGAGAGCATCCTGTGTCAATTGACCGGGGCAGAGGCATCGCTGGTTGTGAACAACAATGCTTCCGCCGTGCTGCTTGGGCTAGCGGCAATTGCCAGTAAGAAGGAAGTTATTGTATCAAGGGGGGAAGCGGTCGAAATCGGGGGTGGCTTCCGCATCCCGGATGTCCTGAGGGAGAGTGGTGCCACTCTTACTGAGGTTGGGACTACCAACCGTACCTATCTCGCTGATTACGAAGGGGCAATCACTCACGATACCGGAGCGCTTCTCAAGGTGCACTCCAGCAATTTTCTCATCACAGGTTTCACTCATGACGCTGTGATGGCGGAGTTGGTGGAAGTGGGTGCGCGTCACCAGATACCCGTGCTTCACGATCTAGGCAGCGGCTGCCTTGTGGAAACCACACAGTTTGGACTTGCACACGAGCCTATGGCCCAGGAGAGCATCACTGCCGGGGCTGATCTTGTATTCTTCTCAGGAGACAAGCTTCTGGGAGGCCCACAGGCCGGAATTATAATTGGGAAGAAGGAAAAAATATCAATGCTGGCAAGGCATCCCCTTGCTAGGGCGATGCGCATCGACAAGCTGAATCTGGCCGCTCTTACAACCACCCTATTGCACTACCTCAGGGCAGAGGCGTTGGACAGGATCCCTGTGTGGAGGATGGTCTCCATGCCCATAGAAGAATTGGAGGCTACAGCCCATCTGTGGCAGAAGGACGTCGACGGAAGGGGGCAGGTAGTACCTGGCTTGTCCACTATAGGAGGAGGGAGTCTTCCAGGCGAGACTCTTTCAACGTGGCTCTTGGCCTTGACGACCGGCGGCTTGTTGGGAGGTGCTCAAGGTCTTGTGAGCCGCCTGCGGAAGGCAGAGCCGCCGGTCGTTGCCCGTATAGAGGAAGACAGGGTCGTGATTGATCCACGCACCGTGCTTCCAGGTGAGGAGGACGGGTTGAGGTCTTCGCTTAAGAGTGCGCTCGAGGGCTGAAACTCTGTACTACATCAGGAACCCCGTATAACTCCTTTAATCTTCTAATTCTCAATTGCGATGGCCTCCCGTGCAGGCTTGCAGTTCTTGCCTTTAGCACATTGGTAAATTGACTGGTTCAAGCCTCGCGACTATAATGGTGCTATGTTCGGTGGCGATGACTGTATCCTGCTATATTGCTTCTAAATATGTAGGAGGTAAATCATGACACAGGTACAAGCAGAGACGATTTCCAAGCCTAAAGCCCTGGCTGGAATCCGAGTTCTGGATTTCACATGGGTGCGCGCTGGTCCCTGGGGATGCCGCTGGCTTGGTACCCTTGGCGCTGAAGTTATCAAGATAGAATGGCCTCAGACCCCGGACATGATAAGGAACCCCGGCATAGGCACTCTCAAAGGCGTCGAGCCAAGCCTGAACTCCAACTATATGTTCAACGATACCAATGCCAACAAGCTGGGCATAACACTCAACCTCCGTTCTACAAAAGGGCTGGAACTCGTCAAACGCCTGATCGCAGTATCTGATATCGTCGTGGAGAACTACAGTTCCCGTGTCCTTCACGACTGGGGATTGCCATACGAGGAGATGAGCAGGATAAATCCTGGGATAATCTACGTATCACAGGCCGGGTTTGGTCATACAGGACGCAACCACCACTATCAGACAATGGGCCCCGTGGCTCAGGCGCTGTCAGGATTGACCCACCTCTCCGGCCTGCCCGGTGAGGAGCCTGCTGGCTGGGGTTGGTCATATCTGGACGATACTGGAGGTATGTATACTGCCATGGCCGCCCTAACCGCCCTCAATCATCGAAACATGACGGGCATGGGTCAGCACGTAGATCTCTCACAGATGATGCTCGGCATACCTCTCAACGGGTCATCTCTCCTTGATCTCACCATCAACAACAGAAGTCTGAGCCGAGAGGGGTTTCCGCCTGGCAACCGCGCACACTGGCCCGGCACACCTCTCCTCAATAACTACCGTGGTGCCACTGTTGCTCCTCACAATACATACCGCACCAAGGGTGGTGGGTATTACGACTGGTGTACCATTGCCTGTTTTTCAGACCAGGAGTGGGGTAACCTCGTTGGTCTCATGGGATGTCCTGCCTGGGCTCTCGACGGTAAGTTTGCAGCCTTAAGCGGACGCCTTCAACATCAGGAAGAACTGGACATGGGAATCGAGGGCTGGACCGTTACCATGGAGAGGTACGAATTGATGGAACGCTGCCAGGCGTCAGGTGTCCGTGCTATGCCGGTCCAGAGTAATAAGGATCGTGTTGAGAACGACCCACAACTTGGGCATCGCGGCATGTACACCGAGCTAGAACATCCTATCCTGGGTCGTCACAAATTTCAAAACGCCCCATTCAAACTCTCTGAGTCGCCAGCATTAAATCACATGCCTGCTCCCATGATAGGGCAACATAACAGGGAGGTGTTCGAGGGACTCCTTGGCCTTTCCCATGAGGAACTGACAGCTGGTTACGAGGACGGCACTTTCTGGCCGCCATCTGTGGATCGCTACGCCTACGTTGAAGCGATCATTCAGGCTGGCCCTCTAAAGCCCGGCGAGGGCCAGCAACTGGCTCCTGCAAGTGTCTCAGGTGCCCGCCAAGGAAGCCCGGTTAGCACTGAACACGGCCCGCTGGCTGGCCTGCGAGTCCTAGAGCTTTCCGACGAAAAGGGCCAGTGGGCAGGCAAACTCATGGCCGACCTTGATGCCGACCTGATTAAGATTGAGCCTCCAGGCGGCGAGACAACTCGGACAGTGGGGCCATTCTACGAAGACTTGCCGCACCGGGAACGTAGCCTGTCCTTCTGGCACTACAACACCTCCAAGCGTGGTATCACATTGAATATTGAGTCGGAAGACGGACGCCGTCTGTTCAGACGGATGGCGGAGAAGGCTGACGTGATATTGGAGACATTCAAGCCAGGGTACATGACCTCACTTGGCCTTGGATACGATGACTTGAAGAAGGACAACCCTGGCCTGATCATGTGCTCACTGACGCCCTTCGGGCAGACAGGCCCCTGGAAGGATTTCATCACCAGCGACCTTGTGCAACTTGCCGCTGGAGGCCAGATGGGTTGTTGCGGTTACAACGAGGCTGACGTAGCTGATGTAGCCGACCCGCCACCTATAGCTGGGGGCGGTGGGCAGGCCTGGCACATGGGATGCCACTATGCTTACATAGGCATCATGTCTGCACTGAACTACCGGAACGTTACAGGCAAGGGGCAGTACATTGACGCCTCTGTTCATGAAGCTTGCGCACTCACCACGGAAATGCATGTAATCACATACATCTATACGGGGGATGAGGTCCGCCGAAATACCGGACGCCACTCCTCTTCACCAAACGGCTTCAACCAGCTTAAGAGCCAGTTGCGTTGCGTAGACGGCAAATACGTGAACGCATCCATAGCGCCGATTAGGCTTACGCCCCAGCAACTGCGATCGCTGGCAGAGTGGATGGACGGATATGGCATGGCGGGTGACATGATGGACGACAAGTATATGGATGTTCAGGTTATCCGGGAGAGCGGTACACACATCCATCAGCTATTTGTCGAATTCGTCGCGAGCCGCACCCAGGATGAGGTGTATCATGGTGGCCAGGAGCGTGGCTTTACCTGGGGCGCCATTCGAAGTCCAGACGTCCTTGTAGACGACGAGCACCTTCATGACAGAGGGTTCTGGACGCCTGTCGAGCACCCTGAACTTGGCCGCAGCTTCACATACCCCGGCCCTGCCGGGATATACAACGGTTCGCCGTGGCACATCTCCAGGCGTGCGCCTCTGATAGGTGAGCATAACGAAGAGGTCATCTGTGAGGAACTGGGACTGAGTCGTGCGGAACTGGTTGTTCTGGCTGAAAACGGTGTGGTGTAGCCTGGGCATCGGCGGTGTCACTACGTGAAATCTTAAATACAGCTATCGGCAACACCTAGGGGAGGCTACCATACTCACTCTTGGCAATGCGTCCACCGTCGTGTCGCCACTCTTTGTCGGTGTGACTACAGACATGCTCATCTCCTACGTGTCAAGTATGTCTGTGTTGTCGATAGTTCCTCTTACAGCTATTTTGTAGCCGCGTTTCTCCAGGAAACTGGACCCAAGGGTAACCGTGGAGCGCCCACAATGCACCCGCCTTGTCTGAGATCGGCTCTACGGACGCACCAGCCTAGAGCGGCTATTCCATGAAACGACGCAGTACGATGCAGGTGTTCTGCCCTCCGAATCCGAAGCTGTTGGATAGAACAATATCCACGTTCTGGCGGCGTGCCACGTTGGGCACGTAGTCTAGGTCGCAGCTCGGGTCAGCGTGTTCCTGATTTATTGTGGGATGTATGATATGGTCCTGGATGGTCTTGATACACGCAACGGCCTCCAGTGCTCCGGCGCCTCCAAGGGCGTGTCCGGTCATGGACTTGGTGGAGCTTATAGGTACCTTGTAGGCTATGTCTCCGAACACTCTCTTGATGGCTTTGGTCTCCATTGCGTCGTTGAGTGGGGTGGATGTGCCGTGGGCGTTGATGTAGTCGACGTTTTCAGGATCGATGCCTGCGTCGGCTAGCGCCCAACGCATGGCTCTGGCAGCCCCTTCTCCAGTTTCTTCTGGTTGCACGAGGTGAAAGGCGTCGGAGGAGGCTCCATAGCCGACTAGCTCTGCGAGTATAGGTGCACCGCGGTTCATAGCATGGTTCATGTTCTCAAGGATCAGGATGCCTGCCCCTTCTGCTGGCACAAAACCGTCTCTCTGCGAATCGAAGGGACGGCTGGCTTTGGTCGGTTCTTCGTTGTGTGTGCTCAGCGCCTTGAGGATGCAGAAGCCTGCCAGTCCGATCGGACTTATGCTCGCTTCCGAGCCACCTGTAAGGACAATATCAACGGCCCCGCGTCGGATGGCTTCGGCTGCTTCGCCGATGGCTTGATTGGAGGCCGCGCATGCCGTGACCACCGTGGAGTTGTAGCCTTTGGCCCCAAAGACCCTTGCGACGTTCGCCGCCGCCATGTTTGGCAGCATCATCGGAATGAAGAATGGGTTTATCTTCATTCCACCCTTCTCGGTCATGTCGTCAACGGCATCCTGGGTGGTTGGCAGACCGCCGGCCCCGTTGCCCAGCAGCACTCCCACTCTCTCCATGTCTTCCCGATCCATGTCGAGGCCTGAATCTTCGACAGCCATGGAAGCTGCAGCTATGGACACCTGGCTGAAACGCGCCATCCTGCGGGCCTCTCTTGGGTTGATGTAGCGTGCGGGATCGAAGTCTGGGATTTCCCCTGCTATCTGGCACGGAAACGGGGATGAGTCGCAGAGGGTTATGGGGCCTATTCCCGAACGCCCCGCTTTGAGGCCTTCCCAGAACAGCTCCACAGAAGTTCCTAGTGGCGTGACTGCTCCCATGCCAGTGACTACAACTCTTATTCTATTTTTGTTCATGGCAACCCTTTCTTGCTAAGCATGGCGCTCCAAATTGCTGAATGGTTCCCGCTGCCCTAGAATATTCTAACAGTATATATTCATGAATTGGGGGGAGTTATCGTAGCTTGCGCATCGAAAACCGGATAGATTTCCGGTGTAATGCCTTTCATGTGCTCCCTGGCCTCTGCGGCCACAAACAGAGAACCGGTTATAAGGATCAGGTCTCCCTCTGCGGCCATGTCACGTGCCATATCGAGTGCCTGGGATATGGTGTCTGTAATGCGTACCTTATCTGTGTAACGTCTAAACTCACTGGCCACGCCACGGGGGGGTGTTGCTCTCGGATGGCGTGAATGAGTGGTGATTACTTTGGCTGGAGGCAGAAGTTTCAACTCGCCCACCAACCCTTCAAGGTCTTTATTTCCTGAGACCCCGACTATAAGCAGGACTCGACGTCCCGGGAACAGCGCTTTGACCGACTCAACCAGACGGGCTGCTGAGTGAGGGTTGTGTGCGCCATCGGCTATCAACAGTGGTCTTTTACTCAAGACTTCCAGCCTGCACGGCCATTCCACGTGTCGAAAGCCCTCCTCTATTGAGCCGTCATCGATCTTCATACCGGCTTCGATAAGGGCTTCGATTATACCAATCGCCACAGCGGCATTTTCCATCTGGTGTTTTCCGAGAAGAGGAATTTGCATGTGATAGTGGTTGCTGGCGGTGTCCAGCGTGAAGGTTTGGCCATCTAGTGAGGACTCTTCTTCATGCCAGCGTATGTCCTCTCCAGCCAAAACCAATTGGCTACCTTGTTGACGGCAAACGCCCTGCAGCACAGTCAGTGCATTCGGCCTCTGTGGAGCGCAGACCACAGGGACTCCGGGCTTGATGATACCAGCCTTCTCCGCAGCTATTTCCTCAATGGTGTCTCCAAGCACTTCGGTATGGTCCAGTCCTAGGGAGGTAATACCGCATGCCATGGGTTGCACCACATTGGTGGAGTCCAGTCGTCCTCCCATCCCTACCTCTATCACCTGTGCCCCTGTTTCCTGCTCTCTGAAGTGGTAGAAGGCCATTGCGGTCAAAAATTCAAACAGGGTCACACGGCTATGCTCTGTTTGGCTGACGACCTCCATGGTAGGCCACAACTCCTCGACTAGGCTGGCAAAGTCCTCCTCAGTGATAAGTTGGCCACCAACTCGTATTCTCTCACGGAAGGTATGCAGATGAGGGGAGGTGAATAGGCCGGTACGGTAATCTGCCGCATTTAGCACCGAGGCGACCATAGCCGCTGTGCTCCCCTTGCCCTTTGTCCCCGCGATGTGGATTGTTGGAGTTCCCAGTTGAGGGCCATCCAGAGCCGCCAATAGAGCACCGATACGTTCCAGGTCGTAACGCGCCCTTGTTCCTGGGATGGTGCTCGGACGTTCGTAGTCCACCATGCCCATGATCTGATCTATGGCTGTCAGATACTTCATTGCTTTTTCAGTGATCCCTTATGCGTTTGGGTATGAACCCAAGTGTGATTTTCAAGGCTTCCAGCCGGGATATACTGCAGATATATCCTATGTTGCCCTCTAAGTGTCTGGGTTTCATTTTAAACGTTTTCTCGACAGAATCCATGTCTGTAATGTTATCAAGTGCCAGCATCTCAAGCTGACTGGTGGTTGCCGGAGGATTTGGTGTTACGGCTTCCATTATACGGATGAGGCGCTTCATTATCGACAGGGGCATATGTACCTTGAATCGTCTGACATTGAGCGTGGTTCTTATTATATCCACGATTTCGTCGTAGGTCAGGTGATCGGGGCCTCCAATTTCTATTATCCTGCCGCCAAAGTGCGGGTTGTCCACCACCAGCGAGACCATAGCCCCCACTTCTTCTACGGATATGGGTTGTAGTCTAACCTTTCCGGACCCTACCACCGGGATCATAGGGAAGGCGCTAACCAGCCCAGCTAGCGTGTTGATGAACTCATCCCCGTCTCCGAACTGAATTGACGGCCTGAAGATGGTATAGTTCAGTCCGCTATTTATTACTGCCTGTTCGCCCTGCCACTTGGAGTACAGATATGGATAGTCCGGGTTGTCCTGTGCACCAATAGCACTGACGTGCACGAAACGATTGACGCCCGCCTCTTTGGCCGCCCGGGCGGCCATCTCCGTGCCATGTCTGTTGATGAGATCGAAGCTCTGATTTCTCTTCTCGCGGATTATGGCCACCAAGTGGACTACCGCGTCGACACCACTCATGGCTTTATTCAGGGCGGAGGGGTCGAGCACATCGCCGTAGGCCAATTCTACTTGGTAATCGGCTACTGCACGTGCTCTGGCAGCGGTACGTACAAGGCATCGCACCTCTTTGCCGCGTGTACGCAGGGCCTTGACTACATGTCTTCCCAGGAAGCCTGTGGCGCCAGTGACTAAAATCATACGGTTTTTGAAAGAATACCAGTCAAAGAAGACTAGCAGAGGGATTTCAGGGTGTCAACGCGGATGCGCTTCACTTACTGGTGGGATTCAATGGTCTTTTACACCTGAAGCAATCGTTATAATATTCACGGGACTGTATACGTAACTATTGAGCACGCATCCAAAATGTGCAAGGAGTCAGTATATGACCATTTTGTCCAGCGGTACCCCGGCCCTCGATGTGATTCTAGCTCGACTGCCAGCGGGCTTGAGGGAACACTTGGCTCGGGCGCGAGATAAGGCCGTGGAACTGGCTGCAATGCACGGCGCCGACCCATTCAAAGCGGGACTGGCAGCACTATCACACGACATAGCCAGAAACATGAAAGGGCCAGATTTGTTGAAGATGGCAAAGTCGTACGGACTGACTCCGCACCCAGTGGAGGAGAGAGTGATGGTGCTGCTCCACGGCCGTGTGGGTGCGGAGATTCTGCAACGTGAGTGCGGTATAGACGACCGTGATGTGCTTGAGGCGGTGCGGTGGCACTCCACCTTCAATAGAGGGTTGGGGTCTGTTGCCAAGATTGCCTTTCTGGCAGACAAGTTGGATCATAAGAAGGTGAGTAGATACCCATTTCTGGAGAGAATAGAACGTTTGGCGAAGGATGACCTGGATGTTGCTGTTCTGTCATTTCTTCAGGAGGAGATGACAGCCATGATGAGGGATGGGAAACTAATTCATCCTGCATCTATAGATGGTCGAAACGAGCTGTTGGAGTTGCAAAAATCGATTTGAGAATTGGCATCTTACCTTGACACCCATACAGGGGTCGCTTAACATGGGGTGCGGATGCCGAGGTAGCTCAGGTGGTAGAGCACGGCACTGAAAATGCCGGTGTCGCCAGTTCGACTCTGGCCCTCGGCACGGCACTTGCCAAAGGCATACTAAAATCCACATCGTCGTCTTTAGCGAGCGGAAGTGGCTCAGTGGTAGAGCATCTCCTTGCCAAGGAGAAGGTCGTGGGTTCGAATCCCATCTTCCGCTCCATTCCTTACGTACAAAAAGGCCTTTGCTGTCAAACCAAGGGCCTTTAGTTTTCCGTTACTGTACCAGCTTTTGTACCAATTAGCCCTTAAACCAGTTCGATTCTACTATCGCTGGCACCAACAGGGCGCTGTCAAATAATGCGATGGTCTTATGCCTCCTGTGCATCAAAGATGGAACGTATATTGAGAGGAGCAAAGGGGTTTGATTGCCACAATCCCACAATAAAACAAATGGGCCACGCTACATAGTTGCGGTTGTCCTTGGAGACATGTCTGTTTTCTTGGCGTTTGTAATCCTTGGTGAGGCTGAGCACGGAATCACTCTAGTGCAAGCATTGTTCGGTACCGCACTGCCATTCGCAATCGTGTGGTTCGCTAGTTCTCCGGGGTTAGGTGCGTATAGGTCTTCTACGCTCTACAATCCTAGGACGACGGCTTGGAAAATACCGTTAATCTGGCTTCTGTGCGGTGTAGTCGCGCTTTTTGCACGAGCCTTACTAACCGACAGTCACTTTATACTGACTTTTGCTATTGTCGCAATAGCTGTTCAAGGGGTGTTACTAGTCAGCTGGCGTGGTGTATTCATGATGGTCACCCATTGGTTATCCCGCCCGTGAATCATATCTACCCATGAGGCGATATCGCCTCACACCGACCTCCTCGCCACCTAGGCTATAACACCCAGAAGGGCGAACTCATGCGAAGTGATTGAACCTAACGGTTAGGAGTCCCATGGGGGATTAGTTTCAACTGGAGGGGGCATAGATACTAAATGGTTATCGGCAACAACAAGCTCACCGCCAAGATGGAGCATTCCACCCAACTCCTCTTCCAGGGTTACAGCCAAACGGACGCGTACAAGCTAGTTTACCACGCCGAGGCCAGACAGAGACTTGGGACGCTTTATCCCAACCCCTCACTCCTTGTTGCTAATAGCAATGTCAGAGTAAGGCTCGCGCATATCCGTGCAGCAGTGGTTGCGCCAGCCTTACTTGATGCCATACAACGGCAAGAATTCTGGTCAGACATCATCTGTGATGACAGTAAGGATACGCGGGACAGGAGGCGTGACTCAGGGTTTCTTGGCAAAGCCTAGAGTGGCTTCATAGAGCGCATTTAGAGAATGAATCTGAACGTTCATGCCCAGTTAGACCGTATGGAACTGCTCACCGACTAGCAGATAGACGAACTGATGGCTATTGTCGAGGATATAGAGGACGGTTCTGTTGGAGGGAGCTGGGTAGGCTAAATCCCACTGTTTTGCGATCTGCCCACACTGGTTATAATGGGGAGTTCAAAGTGATACGATACCATGACACCATATGAATAAGGGAGGAGAGAATGATGTTGGGTAACGGATCAGACAAAGCTACTATGGAGTACACGCTCAAGTACAATCCGCCCATGGATCTTACCGTAGCAAAAACTAATCTGAAGGAAATCAAACAAGTTTTGGAACAACTGGGCGTAGTGTTCATTCTCGGTTCTGGAACGTGTCTTGGTGCGACTAGAGACAAGGCTTTAATGCCATGGGACGACGACATAGACTTACTATCTGTACTCGGCGTCAATGGTCTGACTGAGGCAAAAGTCGATGCCGTTGCAGATGCACTTAGGGGAAAAGGATATTTCATCCGCGAGTTTGCAATGGCAAACTCTAAGGCTTTCGCGACTGTGAAAAACTATGTGAGGATAAGTCTGGAATGCGTTCGCACCGTTGATGACATCATATATCTGTTTCCTGGAGGATTTAAGATTCCCGCCAGTATGTTCACACAACCTAAAGAGATAGAATTCCTTGGTGAGCAGTTCCTTGTGCCCAATCCACCCGAAGACTACTTACGTCTGAAGTATGGTGAGGAATGGATGGTACCAAAGAAAGCGGGGGAGTATGAGATCGACGTAGTGGGAAAGATCCCTGATGCGGGATTTGTTGGCCAACCATTGAGAATCAGAGTAATAGACCATGAAGGTAACCCGGTTTCCGAAGCTGAAGTAGTGCTTGTAGGAAGCGGTCGCTCCAGAACTGACCAAGGCGGGTATGCCCAGTTACTTCTACCAGGACCCGACTTTTGCTCACTGATCATCAGATACACTGAACACGAACAAGTTCTCTACATGGAAGAAATCGAGCCCGGCCAGACTTATGTCTACAGGGCTGACGCCGCGTCTAAAGCAGCTAGCGGTGTCTCAGGTGAGATAGGGACACTAGGTAACCTGTTGTTAGTCGAATAAGCGCATGCCGTTCATTCTCCGCTGGCTCAACTACTACAAGGCGATTAAGCAGGGAACCATAATAGAAAGTGAAGCGGTGGTGGTACGTAAGGTATTTGGCTGGATAACAGCCTCTGATCTACTGTGCCAGTTTTGTACCAACGGTGAGACACACTGGGTTACTAAAGGAGATATTTTAGTAATCCGGGGCTTGCAAGGCTAGACGTCACGGTATAACCTAAACCACGGGCGCATCCATTTGCCAAGGAGAAGGTCGTGGGTTCGAATCCCATCTTCCGCTCCGTCTTCGTTTTTGCCCCCATTTCATGTCTGCGGTAATCACCTCCACCACGTCGAGGGTCTGTTTCGCCGACATTTGTTGTTCCTAGCTCTGTTTCATGGCTGGGGCAGAGATGTATGTGATGCTAGGCGCAATGTAAGGGCTGGTCTTGTCACATAGTCAACGAGAGTTAGTGTGTGCTCTCCTTAAATCCATCTCGCTGCTACTCTAACTAAAAGGAAAGAGACCCGCAGAATAATGAAGCGCTCTTCCGAAGAAACCCTGCAGGCGAAAGCCTGCTCTAATAATTACGGTTGGGTAGTAATGGCGCTCCTTTGGGGCCTGAACCTTGTGATACCCATCGCCTCTATCTCCATAGGGGTAATGCTGCCAACCATGACAGAAGATCTGGACATCTCCCCCGTACAGGCAGGCATGCTGGGCGGCGCCCAGTTTCTCGGCTCGGCATTGGTAGCCCTTCCCGCTAGTATCTGGCTATCGCGGTTCAACCCAAAGATGGTAATCTTCGCGGCTACTTTCCTGTCGAGCTTCGCCCTGTTTCTCCAGGGGTGGGCCTCCACCTTCACGATCCTCTTGGCCGCCAGATTACTGTTCATCATAATCGCTACGAGTCGGATGCAAGCAGAGGTCTTGTTGATTCACCAGTGGTTCACTCCCAGGCAGATTGCCGTGGTAATCAGTATCTCCGTAGGGGTGATGGTCAGTGGACAGATGATGGCCGTTGGCCTCACTCCCCATCTCATGAATCTCCTCTCCGGATGGCGCAACGTTTACTTCACCTTGGGAGTGCTCATGCTGGTGGGATCCTTCCTCTGGGTAGTCGTTGGGCGGGTGAGGGTGCAGGTGGTGCAGTCTCCATCCAGGGAGAGTGATCTCTCAGATGCCAGATCCCCCATAAGCGTCTTGCGGCGGTATAAGTTCCTGTGGGTGCTGGCCGTAGCCCCTTCAGGCGCTGCCCTAGCCTTTTCTTCGGTCATGACATTCTGGCCCACCCACGCTATGGAGACCCTCCACCTCTCTTTAACAGAGGTAGGCGCGCTTATGATCCTCTTCCCCCTGGGAGGCATAGCTGCCGCTTTCCTTGCCGGGCCTCTTTCCAACCTCCTTCGTCGGAGGAAGCCCTTCCTATGGTTGGCAGGAATTCTGCTGCCTCCAATCTACGTGGCCCTCTTCACGACACACCTACCTGCGCTGGCGGGCATTCTCCTCCTTGTCGCCGGATGGAACGCACAGGTCTGGGTACCCATCATCCGGACCATCCCCTTCGACCTTCGGCTGGCTCCCAGAGAAACTGCTGTTGCCACGGGCCTATCCATGACCATTCTGCCTATCGTGGGTGCCATGGGGGCGCCACTAGTAGGGGCCATTCAACAACTCTCTGGATCCCTTCAAATAGGACTCTTGAGCATAGTGGCGTTCCCCCTTACCCTGCTTATTGGGGGACTCCTGATACCCGAGACTTACCCATACCACACAGCACAAGCCTCCGAAACCGGGGATGATATAACATCAGGAACTCCCTAGAGCTGATAGGCCAGGTGGGCTTGACCCGGGTTTGTGGGCACCTGGAGAATTGATAGCATCGATTCTAGGAGGAGTTCACCATGAGTGAGTTTGCACGACCATATCCACCGGAGTATCGCTCCGAGTTGGTGCAAACTGGATGAAGGAACCTCCCCGAGATTTCTTGGGATTGTGGCGTGACATCTGAGTGTACACTCGGCTCCTATTTGCCTAGTCACCAATCTTTGATCTGTTTGTCCTCTATCAGGTTACTCTGCAGACCTAAGAACATTGAGAGCTATATTGCTGACCAAATTGCCGGCATCCCATATAGGGAATGGCTCGATGGAATCGGACGTTATTGCAGATACAAAAGGTTCCAGATGGTGTATACTCGCTCGCACCATTACATATGTAGCTAGATTGGAAGATATCCCTCGAATCCCATCTTCCGCTTCATCTCCTTTTAGTGGGCTCCACCGTGGGTTTGGCTACCCAATGTATTCCCTGCAGTGACCCAGCACCGTATTCCCGTATCTAGCATTTGCATTGGTGTATCGGCTCCATTCCTACAGGGTTGATGGGTTAGTGGTATTCTAGGGAGGTTGTCTCCCCGTGCAAACCCACACCCTCAGTGGCCGTTGGTGTCAGAAAATGGCAATAAGACAAGACAATAACGTGAACGCAGATGTGCAGGATAATGAGGAGGTTCTCCGGATAGAGGATCTTCACACTTACTTTTACTCCAGAGAAGGTGTTGTAAAGGCAGTCAATGGCGTCAACCTTTCGATAAAGGCGCACACCATTCTGGGCATTGTGGGTGAGAGCGGCTCCGGTAAATCCGTGGCAGCGCTCTCGTTGCTGCGTCTGGTGCCATATCCAGGCAAGATCATCCATGGAAGAGTGTATTTTGAAGGTATGGATCTTATGGAGATAGGCACGGAGGAGATGCTCAGGGTAAGAGGTAGAGCCATAGCTATGATCTTCCAGGATCCAAAAGGTTCCCTCAACCCTATTGAGACCGTCGGTAAGCAGATTTCTGAGATACTCCTTGCACATAGCATCATGTCCGTCAGGGAGGCCGCGGATCGAACGATGGAGTTGATGAGGGAGTTGAGTTTACCAGAGCATATCTTTAAGCGATATCCATTCGAGCTTAGCGGCGGTCAGGCACAGCGTGCCATGATTGCCATGGCTACGGCCTGGCAGCCGAAAGTCATCATTGCAGATGAGCCTACCTCCAACCTGGATACGACCATTCAGGCGGACGTGCTGGCCAGGCTTGAGCGGATGCGGAGTGAGAAGCGCTCCACAATAATACTCATTACCCACAACATGGGTGTCATAGCACAGATGGCTAACGAGACCGCGGTTATGTACGCCGGGTCAGTGGTGGAGTACGGAGGTACCCAGGCCCTTTTTGAGAAGCCAAGTCATCCCTATACGTGGGGTCTGTTGCAGTCCATTGCAAGGCTGGACGAACCTAACCGCGCGCTTCGCCCCATCCCTGGCTCACCGCCGAACTCCATAGACCTTCCTGACCAGTGCCCGTACATGCCTCGATGCCCCAAAGCCTCCAACGAGTGCCGTCTCAACGTCAGGCCACCATTGAGGGAGATAGAGCCGGGACATTACGTGGCCTGCTACAATGTGATTGAGCACTCTTAGGGGCTAATCGGCGTTCTATAATCCGCGCGCGTGCGCCGCTATCTTCCGAGCCGGTCTCCCACTTGCAGACCAACTGCACCGGCAAACTCCGATGCCGCTATGGCGCGTGCCCCTTCTTGTCGTATGCGACGTACCAGCAGAGCCCCGCCGTTGAGTCCAATCTGCAGGCCGGATTCGTCAACGGCCAGGACCTCGCCGTACAGGCCAGGGCCGGTGCGCTGGGTCAGTTCCACATCTGCCAGGCGTATGATTTCCTGACGGAAGGTGGTGGATGCGCCTGGTTGAGGCTCACATCCGCGAATGTGGTTGTATACCTGTTCCGCCGGACGGAACCACTGGATATCGGCCAGTTGCCCCTCGCAGGGAGGTTCGTAGGTTGCCTGGGTCTCGTCCTGTACTAACGCCGGTGCACGCCCTTCGTTGATGAGGACGATGGCTTCCACAAGGCCGTCCACGCCTTGAGGGAACAGGATGTTGCGGTAGAGGGAGCTGAGAGTATCCGCTGGAGATATGGGAGCTTTCTTCTGCAACAGGATAGGCCCGGTGTCTATGCCTTGATCCGGCCAGAAGATGGTGATGCCCGTCTCGGCCTCTCCGTTGATGATTGCCCAGTTGATTGCACTGCGACCGCGGTGCAGAGGGAGCAACGACGGGTGGTACTGGATGGTGCCGTGGGATGGGAGACTGATAACCCTCTCAGGTATGATGACGGTGACAAAGGCCATCACGTTAAGCTCTGTGCCCAGGTCAGCGTAGGTCTGGAAAAACTCGCGGCGGCGCAGCTCTTGTGTTGGATATGCCGGGACGCCCTGCTCCTGGGCGAGTGTGTGCAGGGGGTCCCCCTCACGCTCGTAGAATACCACGGCCACATCTTCGCCCTGCTCCAACAGACGCCGGTATACCGCCTCTCCGAATGCCGCCTGTCCAATTAGAGCTACTCGCATGATAACCTCCCTAGCTTTGGTATGGTCGTGTTGCATTATGGATGCCAAGCTAGGCCAAGACAAGAGGCCAATCAGGAGGCCGAAAGACTTGACACCAAAGGGCATGGTTTGTAGTCTGAGGGCTGTCGGTTGAAAAACGGAAAAGACTAAGAAGGAGGTATCAATGGCCCAGATTAGTGGCGGAGAAGCCTTCGGTCGTGCGCTCAAACAAGAGGGCGTGGAATATGTATTTTCCTTGAACGGTGGGCACATTTACACCCTGTATGAGGGGTGCGAAGACAATGGGATCAAAGTTGTTGACTTTAGGCATGAGCAGGCTGCCGCCCACGCCGCCGAGGGGTGGGCCAAGGTCACAGGAAAACCTGGGGTGTGCATCGTCACCGCAGGGCCAGGGGTCACAGGAACCGTGACCGCTGTTGCCAACGCTTATCAGGCCAACAGCCCGATGGTCGTCATTGGCGGCAACTCGTCTGTCAGAGAGCGGCTCATGAGCGCGCTGCAGGAGTTTGACGGTGTGACCCTGATGAGTTCCATTACCAAGTGGTCCCAACAGGTCCAGGATGTGAAGCGGATACCGGATTTTGTGGCTACTGCGTTTCGACAGGCCACCAGTGGAAGGCCTGGCCCTGTATATCTTGAGATTCCCACCGACATAGTGAATGGGAAATTAGAAGAGGAAGAGCTTGTTCTCCCCACCGGATATCGCACGGAAGCGCGCGCATATCCTGACCCGGAGTACATTCGCCAGGTTGCGGCAGCGCTCAAGGAATCAAAGCATCCCGTGGTTGTTGCGGGCAGTGATATATGGTGGTCTAAGGCATGGGACGAGCTTCGGGCATTTGTTGAGGTTATAGGTGCGCCGGTGTTCCTGAACTCCATGGGGCGTGGTGCACTTCCATCGGACCATCCCAATGTCGGTAGCACCGGGAGGCGCTATGCACTGGTCAATTCCGATGCCATTTTGCTCGTTGGTACTCCCATTGATTTCCGTCTGAGCTTTGGACGGGAAGTCCTGTTTAACAAGGATGCCAAGGTAATCCAGATGATGATGGAAGGCGAGGAAATTGGGAAAAATCGTCACATTGATATTGGGGTTGTGGGTGACATCAAGGCGACCCTGCAACTGACGATGGATGAGCTTCGGGCCTCAGGCTACCGCTCCCCTGGAAGCGAGTGGCTTGAAGAGGTTATGACGGAGGATAAGGCGCTCAAAGAGTCTGACGAAGCTATGCTCAATAGCAATCAGACGCCCATACATCCCATGCGGCTTATGAAGGAGATGAGGGACTTCCTGGATAGGGACGCCACCGTCGTTGGTGACGGGGGAGACATTGTCACTTTTGCGGCCAGAGTGCTGGGTATTAACGAGCCGGGCCACTGGTTGGACCCCGGAATGTTCGGTTGTCTTGGTCCTGGCTCCGGATTTGCAATTGCGGCCCAGTTGGCGCGGCCCGGAAAGCAAGTGGCGATAGTATTCGGCGATGGGGCTTTTGGCCTCAATGGCATGGATATGGAGAGCATGGTACGCCATAAGTTGCCCGTCGTGGCTATAGTCGGTAACAACGGTACGTGGAACCAGACCACCCAAGGCGTTATACGGAGAACCGGGCGCGCCATAGGGACGTACCTCTCCCAGGAAACCCGCTATGACCTGATTATGCAGGGGTTCGGTGGTTATGGAGAACGGGTGACAGACCCGGACCAGATACGTCCAGCCCTTGAACGTGCCTTCAACTCCGGTACCGCCGCTCTGCTGGACGTGGTTATTGACCAAAATGTGTCCTACGGAGATATGGGAGGCCGCTCCCGCCAGGTGCGTCAGTACTAGCTTTTGGATGAAAGCGTGCTGTCCAGTTTTGGAAATGATACTCAAAATGGGGTCTGCATCTGGCGCAGACCCCATTTTGTTCATGTTGATGTGTGCGGTTGAGGACTATATACTGCCCTGAGACAGAGTTGGGCGTCTCTACGCTGAAGGAGGAATAGATGCGTGCAAACAAGATAAAGGCCTTGTGGAAAGAGGGTAAGCCTGCCACCGCCGGGTGGCTCTCATCTGGAAACCCGTACATAGCCGAGGCCATGGCAAACTCCGGCTACGATTCAATCATCATAGATATGCAGCACGGTATGGGCGTGACACCGGATAGGGCAATAGCCTGCCTTCAGGCTATATCCACAACTGATACCGTGCCCATTGTCAGGGTAGCCTGGAACGATCCCAAGGAAATTCAATTCGTTCTGGATGCTGGGGCTTACGGAGTTATTGTTCCACTGGTCAACACCTACGACCAAGCTGTACAGGCGGCCGGGGCATCCCGCTATCCACCACTAGGATATCGAAGTCTTGGCCCAAACCGCGCGCCGTTCTACGCAGGTGCCGATTATTTCCAGCACGCCAACGAAGAGATTATCGTGCTGGTGATGATCGAGACGGTACAGGCTGTGAGCAATCTGGAAGAAATTGCCAAGGCTCCCGG
Source organism: Chloroflexota bacterium (assembly GCA_003228195.2). Taxonomy (GTDB): domain Bacteria; phylum Chloroflexota; class Dehalococcoidia; order Lucifugimonadales; family QGNO01; genus QGNO01. The sequence continues at coordinate 19,257 of QGNO01000016.1, forward strand.
CATAGACGGCTTCTACATTGGTCCCTCAGACCTGGCGGTCTCATTGGGCATTCCGCCGGGACCCACCGCTGCCGCCGACCCGCGGCACGCCGCCGCCTGCCAGCGAGTGGTGGACGTAGCCAATGCCTCTGGACTGGTTCCCTGTCATCACGGGTCGGGGCCGGATGAGGCGGTGCGCCGCTTTGCACAGGGTTTCAAGATGTGTCAGTTAGGCAGCGATGTTGGCATGGTCAGGGCCGGTGCCGCGACGGCACTGAAGACAGTCTCTGAAAGCTAACCAACGCCTTAGCCTGGGTTGGTGGTGCTTGTGGCAATATAGCCTATCTTGGATATATAATCTGGCCTATGCCGAAGTGGCGGAATGGTAGACGCGACGGTCTCAAAAACCGTTGAGCTGAAAGGCTCGTGCCAGTTCGACTCTGGCCTTCGGCACCACATTATATGCAACACCATACCTGAATCCATTAGCCTCGTATCCCAGGGGGCTATAGTGAATGGCAGTGAATGGCCCACCATAACCTGCTATGTGAGACATGGGTTTTATTTATAAGGAAATTATTTCTATACTGTGAAACCCATATCTGCATTTGCTATTGAAAAGGAGCTTTATGGAGTTATTCAGCATCGAAGGTAAAACTGCTCTTGTAACTGGATCATCTGAAGGGATTGGATTTGTTCTCGCTAACGGATTGGCTGAAGCCGGAGCACGCATAATAATAAATGGGAGAGACACAGATAAACTATCCTCCGCTGCCAAGATACTTGGAGAGAAACATAGTCGAGTTGATCAGCTCCCTTTCGATGTAACAGATTATGAACAGGTACAAGAAAACATCGATTATTACCACCAGAACAGTGGGCAAATAGATATCTTGGTAAACAACGCTGGCATGCAACATAGGGGGCCTCTAGAAGACTTCCCTGCAGATATGTTTGAAAAATTGATGCGGACCAATGTCTCTTCTATCTTCAATGTTGGACAGGCTGTTGGCAGGCACATGATAGAACGAGGCAATGGGAAAATAGTGAATATAGCCTCCGTCCAATCAATGCTTGCTAGACCAGGTACAGCCCCATATACAGCAACAAAAGGTGCGGTTGCAAACATCACAAAAGGGATGGCCACGGATTGGGCCGGTAAAGGAATCCAAGTGAATGCAATAGCACCGGGATATTTTGACACCCGGTTAACAGCTGACTTAGTTGCTGATCCAGAGTTTTCAGCATGGCTGCAAAAGCGCACTCCAGCCGGTCGATGGGGCAAGGTGGAAGAACTGATTGGTGTCTGCATATTCTTATCTTCTGCTGCTTCCAGTTTCGTGAATGGGCAAACAATATTCGTGGATGGTGGTATCACTGCTTCTTTGTAAGAACCAAAGCAACGCAGATAAAAGATTATTCGATGATGCCAGATCATGACATGACTAAGTTCATCATTATGGGAGTTGCAGGTAGTGGCAAATCATCTGTTGGTTCGGCTTTGGCCCGCGAACTCGGCGCTGTTTTTATCGATGGGGATGACATGCATCCCAAAGAAAATATAGCCAAGATGTCTTCTGGACGACCTCTAACTGATGACGATAGAAATCCTTGGCTACAGAACATTGGTATGGCATTGAATAGTAATATCGGCACTGTAGTTATAGCTTGTTCAGCGCTAAAAAAATCTATAGAGATATCATCAGGGAAGCTTCAGGACAGGCAGTCATGTTCATACATCTCGCGGGCTCTTTCGAACTGATAGAGGATCGGATGGCCCACCGCACTGATCATTTTATGCTTCCAGATCTTTTAAAAAGCCAGTTCTCAATCTTAGAAAACCCAGTAATCCCAGAATGTTTTATTGAAATTGATATAGGCCAATCTATTGAAGCTGTCGTTGAAGAGGTATTACACAATGTCAGCTTTCTATGCTAGCAACATGCTTGCGTAAATTGACACATTCAGTGCGCTGCCACTTACTTGCAAACGCTTACAAGTGCTTATGCCATTGTTGGAGCATGTTAGTCTGATATGAAAAATGAGGTTTTTCAAATCCGCAGCTAATACACCATATCTAAATGCAATTACTGTACATCTCCCGGGGTTAATCGAGCCATGGAGTAGCTGTGCCGACTTGCCGACATACTTGATGATCCGTGGGATTACAGAGTATCATCCCACGGATATGATAGGAGTAGAGCTAGATACAGGAGGAGTCACGGCGTGACATGGAGTACATGATGGCACCGACGCACCTGATGCTGGCCTTCGGTACTTACTTTTCAAGCATCGGCGAGGATTGGTATTTGTGGATTCGTGTTACGTAACCGGTTGCGCGTCTCTACTGGCGAACGTACACTCGAAATCGCTCTCAACATAGGGGCACGATATGATGACTGTTTTACTGGTCGGAACGGGTGGGTTTATCGGATCCGTTACGCGGTACTTGTTGGGAGCCTGGATCCAGTCAGCGTCGGGTAATAGCTGGATTCCCTACGGCACGTTGACAGTAAACGTAGTGGGATGCTTTCTGATTGGCTTTTTCATTGGGTTGGCGGAGACGCGCCAATTCCTTGGAGAGGGGACACGGGCGCTGATTGTTGTTGGTCTGCTCGGGGGCTTCACAACGTTCTCGGCATTTGGTTATGAAACGATAGCGATGGTCCGCGAAGGACACATTGTTACGGCCGCGGCGAACGTCGGCATTCAGATTACGCTTGGACTGGCAGCCGTGCTTATAGGCCTGAAGGTTTCTCAGTCGTACGGATAAGGCTGCTAAACGGCAACGATGCCGGGTTGCAGCCGGAGCCAACACCCACAAGTCATTTATAGACAGAGTGGGTGTTTTACTTCGGGTGGAAGCGAGTTCTATCTAGAGGTCTCTTCACTGCCGCGGGTGAGTAGGACTCCGCCCAACGGCACTAGGACGGTGATGATTAATCCCAGGACAATGGTTGCTTGGTGGCCCACCGCCAAGAATATCATCCCAAGAGATATCATTACTGTGGACACGCCAGCAATTGCCGCTAGGGGCAGTATGAGAGGAAGCAAGCCATACATGGGATGTCTCCTTATGAGCTAAAGTCGTATTTGATGATACATCCGACTGTGGAGCCAGAATATCACTCTGACATTCTACCCTATTCTGACTGCTGATACCACCGTGTGTAGCAATCCCTGAAGTTTGGACACTGAATGCTGTTCTAAGCATCCAGCAGCTCGGTTCTAATGGCTTTGACCTCGGCTTCGGTTCTGTCGTCTGACTCCAAGCTTAGATATGATGCTCTGGACGTGTTTCTCGGCTGTTACCTCAGATATGCAAAGACTTCCTGCGATGGCTTTGTTTGTAAGTCCTTCTACCAGCAATTTCAACACATCCATTTCCCTTGGCGTCAGAGAGTAGCGGTTCTGAATGGGTTTTGTCTGTGCGCTGTCAAATACATCTGAGTCTTGGGAGCGATGTTGCTCACATTATCGTTAACGCTCATGCATATCCGGTTCGGGACTTGCCGAGTGAAGGGTATTTATGATTCTCCTGAGTTCCCTTATGGCCTGGCTTAAGATGTCCTCGGCCATCTTGTAGAACGACACGCTGCTCATGCTCAATGTGAGTGGACGCCGTCAGAGGCAGGAATTCGCGCTCCTCGTTCCTTGCAACGGGAGCGCGAATTCATCAACATGCGAATACCTGCATTAATTTGGAGCAGACCGATGTGATTTGTTATATATGGGAAGATATGCTCTAAATATGGATAGATTTTTGCTTCCTGGATGTTGACCGCGTTTGGAGCACGGGCTAGAATTGGTTCAAGTCTTCCTGGCACCTCACGTATCGGCGTAGTTATAATGGCGAAAGCATATGGAGGGATATCACCAGTGACCCTTGAAGAAAATCTGGATGTCTTGGTCGACAAAGAGCAACCTTTGCATGCCGCAGATCTAATGAGCCTTTCGGATATGGCGCCAGAGGAGTTAATGCTACTGCGTAATGCGTGGCAGAGCATGGATACAGGCCGAAGGGAAGAAGTGGTGGGGTGGCTCATAGATATATCCGAGGACAACTTGGATGCGGACTTCAACGATCTCTTCCGATTCTGTCTCCGAGACGAGAGTCCGGATGTGCGGGCGAAGGCCATTGAGGGTCTGTGGGAGTGTGATGACCGTACTCTGGTGACTCCCCTTATATTTCTGTTAGAGCATGACCCGTTTGAAAACGTTAAGGCAGCAGCAGCGATGGCTTTGGGTAAATTTGCTGTCCTATCGCAGAACGGTAAGATGCTTGAAAAAGATGGTGAGAGGATCAGAGAATTACTGATGAAGACAGTCCAGAATGTCCAGGAGAGCGGGGAGATCAGGCGACGGGCTATGGAGGCGGTGGCCCCGTTCAACACATCTGATGTCAAACAAATCATTGAAAAGGCCTACAAAAGCGAGCAGATAGAAATGAAGTGCAGCGCAGTGTATGCCATGGGAAAGAGTTGTGATGTCCAATGGCTGCCGATAATCCTAGCGGAGTTGCGCAGTCCTCACGACGCCATGAGGTACGAGGCATCAAATGCTTGCGGTGAGTTGGGCGAGGAGCCTGCTGTGTCTCATCTGATACCGCTGTTTGAGGATGATGACCATCAAACGCAGCTATCAGCCATATCTGCAGTTGGTGCTATTGGGGGCAGTCTGGCTAGGAAGGCTCTGCTTCACTGCCTCAAGTCTTCAGACGACCTAGCTGTGGATGCTGCTCAGGAAGCGTTGGAAAGCCTGGAAACGGGCGACGAAACCCTGAGCTTTAATTCCGATGCCTATCCCGCGCGTCCTACCCGCTGAAAAGCTAGGGTTGCTGCTCCTAGAAGCGAGGCATCGTCTCCTAGGACGGAAGTTACCACGTTGATGTGTTCCTTGAGGTGTGGTATTACGTTGCTGCGGATAGTTGCATCAAGCGCGGCGGAATAGGTGCGAGAACTCTGACTGACCCCTCCTCCAATGATTATCATCTGTGGGTCGAAGATGTGGATAAGGTTGACCAGGCCCAACCCAAGGTCTCTGGCGAACTGTTCTATCAACTCAACGCCCAGTGGGTCACGCCGGTCTGCAGCTTCCATGACCATCTTGGAGTTCACATTGGTAATGTCTTTGCCTGCCATCTCCAGAATAAGACTGGTTTCTCCATTTTCCAGTCGCTCTCTGGCGAACCTGGCTATTGCTGTCCCGGAGGCGAACATCTCCAGGCATCCCCTGTTCCCACACGCACATGATGGGCCATTCCTGTCTATGCTCATGTGGCCCAACTCCCCTGCGAAGCCCCTTGATCCCAGAAATGGGCTTCCATTCACTATGATGCCGCCACCGATGCCGGTGCTAACGGTAATATAGAGTAGGTTTGAGATTCCTTGACCAATGCCGCAGGCGTGTTCACCGATAGCGCCCAGAGTGGCGTCGTTGGCGGCCCAAAAGGGGAGGTTGAATGTAGCTTCAAGCAGCGGTTTGAGAGAGAAGTTGTCCCACCCGGGGAGGTTCGGCGGATTGTTCATTGTGCCCGTAACCGGGTCCACGGGGCTGGCTAGCGATGCTACTATCCCCACCAGTTTCCTGTCACCGGTTGAGGACACAAGCCGGGTTATAATCGACGTTAGACGCTCCAACGTCTGCTCTCTACTCTGATTGGCAAGAGTAGGCTCCGAATCTCTTTGTATCAGATCTCCGGTTCTGTCTATCAGGGCCACTCTCATTTTGGTCCCACCCAGGTCCATTGCTATACAGAGGTCTTCCCTGGTTGCCATTTGCACTCCTTATACTTTGGCCATGACTTCAAGCATCAGATATGTGTGCTCAGATTACAGGCTATTATGAAGCCAGGCACCGCGGTTGAACAACAAGATAACTTTGCTGTCTATGGTATTATGATGTGGCAATTCTGCTGTATCTAGACGTGTCAGGGAGAATAGTATGACATCTGGCAGTAAAGCGAAATCCCTCAAAGAACTGAAAAAGAGTGGCTACCAGGTAGTTGGAGTACGGGAAGAGATCAGGCGCAACCTGATAGGAAAACTTGTCGCCGGCGAAGCGTTGTTTCCGGGGATAATAGGGTACGAAGGCACGGTAATTCCCGAAGTGCAGAATGCCATCCTTGCTGGTCAGGATATCATTCTTCTGGGAGAGCGTGGACAGGCCAAATCCAGGCTCATACGTGCCATGGTTAGCCTGTTGGACGAAGAGATACCCTACATAGCTGGTTGTGAGATTAACGACAACCCCTTTGCTCCCATCTGTAGTGCCTGCCACGAGAAAATCGCGGAGATGGGCGACGAAGTGGCCATAGCGTGGCTGCCCAGGGAGGCAAGATACGCCGAAAAGCTGGCTACCCCGGACATAGCGGTGGCAGACCTCATTGGAGAGGTTGACCCCATAAAAGTAGCAGAAGGACGTTACCTGTCGGACGAATTAACTGTCCACTATGGGTTAATACCAAGGACCAACCGTGGAATCTTCTGTATAAATGAGCTGCCCGACCTGGCAGAACGGATACAGGTAAGCTTGTTCAACCTGATGGAAGAGAAGGACATACAGATCAAGGGGTATAGGATTCGCCTGCCTCTGGACGTGTATCTGGTGGCTAGTGCCAACCCGGAAGACTATACCAACCGCGGGCGTATTATTACTCCCCTCAAAGATCGCTATGGTGCCCAGATACGTACACATTACCCCAAACTGCAAGAGGATGAGATACGGATAATAGACCAGGAGGTGATGGTCTTCCCAGATATGGCAAGCACGGTGATTGTCCCTGTGTATATGAAGGAGATCATCGCCGAAATAACAAGTCTTGCGCGTCGTAGCGGCGATATAAACCAGCGCTCGGGGGTGAGTGTGAGGGTCTCCATAGCCAACTACGAGAGCATGATCAGCAACGCATACCGCCGCCGCATCCAGCATCAAGAGGAGAAGGTGGTCCCGCGGATAAGCGATTTGGCTGCCATTGTCCCATCAACCATGGGTAAGATTGAGATGGAGACTCTTGATGATGGCCGTGAAGTACGGATATTGGAGGAACTCACTAAGAAGGCTGTGCTCAACATATTCGGCCGTTACATAGACGCGGATGAATTGGAAGGTATCATCGAGGGCTTCGAGGAAGGTATGGTGGTGGAAACTGGCAGTGATAGGCCATCTTCTGAGTACGTGTCGTTGCTTGGAGAGATAGAAGGGTTTGACGAGCCGATCAAGCGATTGGGGGCTGATAACACACACGAACTAATTGCGTCGGCGATGGAGTTCATTTTGGAAGGACTCCATCTCAAGCGGCGTTTGAACAAGGACAGGGTGGAGGGCAGGTACCACTATCGAACCTAGTTTTGTCGAGGGCATGTTTTCGCATGATTATGTAAGATGGGTGTAACATGGTTTACAGACAAGTGATGACATTTCTGTGAACCTTCGCCCTCAAGAATGCATGCAAATATATACAAATTTCAGTGCGTGTCGTCGCAGTATGGGAGAGGAATCGTGAGTGAAAACCAGGTAGAGAAGGTACTGATTATAGGCTCCGGGCCCGCGGGCGATACAGCGGCCTTGTACGCTTCCCGAGCCGAGCTTAACCCGCTGGTTATTGAGGGCGCGACGCCGGGCGGACAGTTGACAATAACGACTGATGTAGAGAACTATCCAGGGTTTCCAGAGGGTATTCTTGGGCCTGACTTGATGGATAAGTTCAAGGCTCAGGCGGAGCGGTTTGGGGCCAGGTACGTCAACGGCAATGTGACCGCCGTGGACTTCTCCAAGAGGCCGTTCCGAATAGAGGTTGATGAGGAAAGCTACTACTACGCTAGGACGGTTATTATTGCCTCCGGTGCCACCGCAATGCTCTTGGGAATTCCCGGCGAAGCAGAGCTTATGGGGCGTGGTGTATCGGCATGTGCCACTTGTGACGGTTTCTTCTTCCGAGACAAGGAGCTCATTGTTGTAGGCGGTGGTGATACTGCTATGGAGGAGGCTACTTTCCTCACTAAATTTGCCAGTAATGTCCACATAGTCCACCGTCGTGACCAGCTACGCGCATCCAAGATAATGCAGGAGAGGGGGTTTAGTAATCCCAAGATAGATTTCATCTGGGATACTGTGGTGGAGGAGATACTCGGTGTCGAAGAGGGAGAGGTAAAGAAGGTTAAACTTCGTAATGTGAAGACCAATGATGTCATAGAAAGGCCCATAGATGGTGTATTCATGGGTATTGGACATAAGCCAAACACCGAACCGTTTGTGGGGCAGATGGAGATAAACGAGACCGGGTATATTATCACTCACGATGGGACTCAGACCAGTGTGCCTGGGGTTTTTGCCAGTGGCGACGTGCAGGACTGGGTATACCGTCAAGCCATAACTGCAGCGGGAACCGGTTGCATGGCAGCCATAGATGCGGAGCGCTTCCTTACGTCTCAGGGCGAAGAGTAGGTAATAGCTCTGTAATCTGAGCCATATATCTTGAAAGTGCTGTCGAACTCACAACCTGGCTCTAAACCCGTTGTTTATGAACTGGGCCAGATTCCATACCCTGCTCAACTTTTCTCATCGTTCCAGGATATGCCAAGCCCTGCTCTGCTCGACGGTGCAATGCCTGGCGCGTCCGGGAACCGTTATTCCTATCTTACGGCCGACCCGTTTTTGGTGATTCGTAGCCGCGGTCGCCGGGTCACTCTTGAGCATGACGGCGGTTGTGATGAAGTGGAAGACGACCCCTGGTCAGTCCTGCAGGGTCTGTTGCGGAAATACCATACGGCACAAATTCCCGGACTCCCGTCCTTTCAGGGTGGCGCTCTTGGCTATTGGGGTTACGACCTTGGCAGGCATCTTGAAAGACTTCCCTCTCTGGCGGATGATGACCTTCAGTTACCTGAAATGTGCCTCGGCCTGTACGATTGGGTTTTGGCCTATGACGGCGATACGGGTCTGAGTTGTCTGTTTTCGACGGGCTTGCCAGACGGTACATTGGAGCGTGCCGAGGCACGTGCCAATGAGATAATGGAACGCCTTGAGAGAGAGTCGCCGTTAACACGACCAACAGGATTCAATGTTCCAGTATCTCTGGAATCCAACTTCACGTCGGCTACATATGAAGCCGCTGTCCGAGGTGTAAAGGAGTACCTGGCTGCGGGAGATGCTTATCAGGTAAACTTGTCACAGCGATTTCAGGCTCCATTTCAGGGAGACCCGTGGAGTCTCTATCTTAAACTGCGAGAGTTGAATCCTGCGCCATTCGCAGCGTATCTAGGATTTCCCGAGATAAGTGTGCTCAGTGCGTCGCCGGAGGAATTCCTGAACCTTGAGCAGGGGCGGGTACGCTCACGACCCATCAAGGGGACACGACCTGTGGGAGCAACTCCCGAGGAGACTGAGCGTTACTCTGCGGAATTGCTGTCCAGCGATAAGGAACGAGCAGAAAATGTGATGATTGTGGACCTCATACGTAATGACCTGGGACGTGTATGCAATATAGGCTCAGTGGAGGTGCCAAGCCTCCTGGCATTGGAGAAACATCCAACGGTGCTTCACTTAGTGACCACCGTCACTGGCGAACTGCTTCCATCAGCGGACGCGGTCGACCTGCTGAGATCGTGCTTCCCCGGGGGTTCCGTAACGGGTGCTCCAAAGCTGCGCTCCATGGAGATAATAGAGGAGTTGGAGCCTGTGCGCAGGGGGGTTTACTGCGGAGCAATCGGCTATATCTCTTTCGGAGGTGGCATGGGTACCAGCATTGCAATCCGTACCCTGGTGTTGACAGGCGGTCAGGTCTATCTCCAGGTTGGTGGAGGGATAGTCGCTGACTCTGACCCATTGGCGGAGTATCAGGAAACGCTTCAGAAGGGGAAGGGGCTTCGTCGTTCCCTTGGCTTCCAAGAGTAATATGACTTCGATTGTCTATATAAACGGGCGCTATGTTCCGGAAACCGACGCTAGTTTATCGCCATTGGACAGGGGATTCACACTGGCCGACGGCCTCTTTGAAACTATGGTGGCATCGGGAGACAGGATATTCCGTCCGAATGACCACATGTTACGCCTACAGCGTGGTGCCGATGTGCTGTATATACGGCTTCCTCCCGTTGAAGATTTGATGGATGCCGTGTACGAGAGCCTGAGGCGCAACGGACTATCGCACTCCGTCGTGCGGCTCACCGTCACCCGCGGTATAGACCCGGGACGTGGACTGGACGTGACGCCTGATATAGCCACGTCTGTAGTAATAAGAGTAGCAACCTGGCACGGACCGTTGGACTCATTACCACAGGGTCGTAGTCTGCTTCTCTCGCATATACCACGTAACAACCTCTCGCCGCTGGCGGGTATCAAGTCGCTTTCATACGTAGAGGGTGTGCTGGCTCGCCTTGAGGCCCGCCGTTCTGGTGCGGACGATGCACTGGTGTGTAATATGCATGGATTCCTGACAGGCGCGACATCGAGTAACATTTTCGTCATGATTGATGGAAAGTTGCTTACTCCTTCAGAGGGTGACGGCATTCTGCCAGGCATGGCAAGGCGCACCGTGCTGGAAGAGGCGAAGCGCATAGGGATCTTTGTAGAGGAACGGTCGTTGACATCGGACAGTATTGCCGGGGCGGACGAGGTTTTCCTGACTAATGTCGTGGCGGGAGTTGTGCCTGTTGTCTCACTATTTGGATCGCCCGTCGGTTTGGGCGTATCCGGGACAGTAACCGGACGTTTGGCGAGCGCGTATTGGAATCGTGTAGTGTCGGAGTTATCATGACTGCAAATTGCTGGTTATTTTGGATGGAACGGGAAATCTGATAACCTATCAGCTACAAGTGTATTGTAATAAAGTTACAAAGAGAATATTTCACCGGGGAGCGCCGACTCTATTGACATAATTCGTATTATGTTATAGCATAAATACGAGTAAACATCATTAAATCGGAGAAATTATGGATGAATTAGACAGAAAAATCATTGGAATCCTCCAACAAGATGGCAGAGCTTCCAATGCCAAGATAGCACGACAATTGGGGGTTAGTGAAGGCACTATCAGGCGTCGTCTGAAGCGTTTGATAGAAGACGAGGCTATTCAGGTCTTGGCTCTTCCAGAGCCGTCAAAGCTTGGGTATGGTACTGAGGCCATCGTTGGTCTTCAGGTGGATCCTGGTAAGATAGAGGATGTGGCGGCTGCGCTGGCCAGTGTACCGGAAGCCCTGAACGTTTCTGTGACCACTGGTGCTTTCGACCTTTTTGCCTGGGTGGCACTACCCTCGTCGGAGGAACTGCACAGCTTTCTTCTGGCTGTGGTTGGGAATATACAGGGGGTCAGGCGCAGTGAGACATTCGTTATCATGTCCGTGAAGAAGCGCACCTTTTCGCCTGTGTCTTGAGACGTCACTTTAAGAGAGACCATGCATTTGAATGAGGCTTTCGCTTAATGTTGGGGGTTCTTTTCGGCCTCTTGGCTGCGACATGTTGGGGGTTCAGTGCCATACTGGTACGTTTGGGCCTACAGCATATTCGTCCCACCACCGGTACCTGGGTGTCCGTGATTCCCGGATGTATCTTTGTCATGGCTCTGGCGGTGGTGTTCAACTGGGATGACATCACCTCTCTGGCGGCGATAGCATTTGTATGGTTTGCCCTTGCAGGGTTGTTTAACTTTGCCCTGGGACGTTTCCTCAATGCCGTTAGCATTCAACGGGCTGGGGTTGCCCGTGCCACTCCTTTGTTCAGTACCGCCCCTCTTTTTGCCACCATACTGGCCATAATCTTTCTTGGTGAGAGCGTTACCCCCTGGCTTCTGCTGGGTACCGTGACTATTGTCAGCGGCATTGCACTCATAACAAGCGAGCAGGTACGTTGAAGAACATTCAGTCACTGATCGGAAATCGAGGCAATATCTGGTTGGGGTATGCGGCCGCAATAGGTGCGGCTGTGGCCTATGGTGCTTCGCAGACTGTTGGTAAGCACGTAACCAGTGAATTTGCTCCACCTCTGGTCGGCACCGGCTTCTCACTGGTCTTCGGGTTCATGTACGTCTCAATCATGTTTCACCGTCACATACCCAATGACCTGAGAACATCTTCCCGCCGTGGCTTCTTGTGGTTCGGCCTGTCGGGCATTGCCTCCGCATCCGGTGTCACCCTGCTTTACTTTGCGCTCAGCAACGCGCCACTTGTTGTGGTGTCACCCGTGGTTGCAATCAGTCCTCTAATAACGCTTACACTGGTCCATTTCTTGCTACACAAGCTGGAGAAGATTACCAGGAGGACTATCATGGGCACTGTCATGGTGGTTCTCGGCGTGGTTATCATCACAGTCAGCAAAGCCTTATCCTGACAGCGCTGCTTTAAAGGGGGCTTGATATGACTGCTATAGTGCTTGTGATGCTTCTCATTGCCGCCCTGTTTATCCTTGGAATGGCCGCAACGATTTGGCTTCTTCGACTCTACGACAGGTTGTTTCCAGAGAAAGAGAAGTGACCAAAGCGCGGCGATGAGCAAGAAGGGCTTGGACGATAGGGCTGTTCTTCAGGTGGGTGATGGATCAGACGCTACAACTGCTTGTAGCGGTTGACGATGGGGAGACGGCGGTCACGTCCAAAGGCGCGTGGAGTAATCTTCACTCCAGGGGGGGCTTGCCGGCGTTTGTACTCGTTGCGGTTTACCATTGTTATGACCCTCTGGACAGTTTCCTTATCAAACCCCATATCTACGATGTCTACTAGGCTGCGGTCCTCTTCCACGTAGGCCTGAAGGATGGGGTCAAGCACCTCATATGGTGGAAGGGTGTCCTGGTCAGTTTGATCTGGCTTTAGTTCGGCGCTGGGCACCTTTTCTATCACACTGGTAGGTATGACGTTCTTGGGGTATCCGTTGGCGTTGCGGTGCTTGGACAATTCGTATACCAGTACCTTTGGGACATCCTTGATAACCGCAAAGCCGCCAGCCATGTCGCCGTATAGTGTGGCATAGCCGGTTGCCATCTCGCTCTTGTTGCCAGTGGTGAGTACCATCCAGTCGAACTTGTTGGATATGCCCATGAGGATGTTGCCGCGGATCCGGGTCTGGAGGTTCTCTTCGGCTACGTCAGGTTCTCTGCCCTTGAAGGGTTCCGACAATATGTGCAACATGGCCTGCAATGCCTCTTCTATGGGCACTGTGATCAGTTCGATGCCAAGATTGCTGGCTAGGGCTTCGGCATCGGTAAGACTGCCATCCGACGAGTACCTAGATGGCATGGCGACTCCAAGGACGTTGTCCTTGCCCAGCGCGTCCACGGCAACGGCTGCGGTAAGGGTGGAGTCGATTCCGCCGGAGAGGCCGATTACGACTTTTTGGAAGCCGCATTTTCTTACGTAGTCTCTGGTTCCAACCACCAGCGCCGAGTAGATCTCCGCAAGGGGTTCTATGGGGGCGCAGATTGGATTGTCCAGGGGTGTCCTGGGTTTTTCCTGGGTGTGTTCGGAGTGTTGGATAACCTGGGCTGTGCCTATGGCTACTAGTACGGACCGGTCCTTGCGAGGTCGTGAGTCCCGAAGGCGATGGTTGAATATGGCGTCCACGTCAAGATCCACCACCACAAGTTCTTCCTCAAACTGTTTGCCACGTGCGACTATATTTCCTGTCTGGTCGAAGATTGTGCTGCCGCCGTCGAAGACCAGTTCGTCTTGACCTCCAACCATGTTGGTGTAGGAGACATATACGTCGTTGTCGGAGGCGCGAGTGGACAACATGTGCTCCCTGAACTCGCGCTTGCCAGCGTAGTATGGGGAGGCGTTGATGTTGACGATTACCTCGGCGCCAGCCTCTCGCTGCACCGTGGTTGGGCCCAAGGCGTACCAGATGTCCTCACAGATGTTGACTCCTATATGTATGCCGTTGATGACGAAGACTGGGCATTGGTCGCGGGCCTTGAAGTATCGGTCCTCGTCGAAGACACCGTAGTTGGGGAGGTACATTTTGTGGTAGATGCCAAGGAGTTGACCGTCGTGGGCTATTGCGGCGGCGTTATGTATGTCGTCCTGGGAGTCCACGAAGCCCACCACGACGGTGATGCCCTGGGACTGGGCGACCACCTGGTGCATCTTTTGGATGTTGGCCTGTATGAAGGAGGGCTGGAAGAGAAGGTCTTCCGGGGGATAGCCTGTGATTGCCATCTCGGGGAAGGCTACGAGGTCGGCTTGTTGTGCTTTGGCTCGTTGTATGTAGTCGAGTATCTTGGCGGTGTTGCCGTCGAGATCGCCGACGGTGGTGTTAATCTGGGCCATGGCCAAGCGTAGCTTGCGCAATGTGATCGCTCCCTTGCCTTTTGGCCAAGAGTATAGCACACGTCAGGCAGGACTAGTCCTGCGCCTACGTTTTATGGGTACAGCCATTGGTCTAACCACATTTTGCGAGTTCATGGCGGCGGCCCTGGCTGGTTGAGTAGATGGTCTTTACGAGCCGAACGAGGGGGCATGCCCCTGCGAATGTTCAGGAAATATTTGGCATTGGTGAGGTTGAAGCCAGCCGCTACGCGTTTGCAATAGAGTCGGATGATACAATGGGTGCTACCATGCTTGTATACGATGAAAACATCACCATAAAGGACAGGGACGGCAATGTGATTGGAAGGTGCTGTATGCTTGGGTGGGTGACTGTCAGCGAAGGCGGCTTTAAGAGTTGGAAGGGAGAATTGCTGGCTATTGCAGGGACTCCCCTAGATTTTGATTTTCCATCGATAGAGAAGAGTGGTCTGCAAATCGAGTGCGAAGATGGCGCTTCGGCGAAGATACTCACACCCATGATTGAAGACGCCCGGAGCTTTGGATACAGGTGCACCTTCGAGGGCATCTGGCCGCCGCCTAGGCCAGTTGTTTGTGAGTTCAAATAGGCTCTGACGTCGCAATTGACACTGGAGTGGGGTAATCCTAGAATGGTCTCTTAGGTGGAGGAGTCTCTATTCTGCTGGCAGGCTTTCAAAGAAGCAGCACCTGGAACGGTAAGGAGGCAGGACTGTGACTACAAAGACTTATGTTTTAATCGAGACGGTGGTGGGCAAGACGAAGGATGTGCTCAAGGTTCTTCATGGTGTGAATGGAACCAGAGATGTCGATGCTGTGACCGGAAAGTACGACATTGTGGCGGTGGTTGAGGCGGAAAACCTGAACAGCGTTGGGGAGTTGGTTGCGGGTAGTATCCACACGATAGGCGGGATACTACGTACAACGACATATCTCTCCGTGAGCGTGGAGTAGAGGCTTCGGCCTCTGCCACTCATGGCTGAAGAGTGCATATTCTGTAAAATCGGACGGAGGAAGATTCCCGGAGATCTCATTTATAGTGATGATCAGGCATTTGTCATCAGGGACATCAGTCCCAAGGCTCCAATCCATCTTCTGGTTTTGCCGTTTGAGCATGTGACCTATCTTGAGTCGTTTACCCAGGATAGGGAGGCTTTGCTGGGGCATATGATGTTGGTGGCACGTGAGATGGCCAGACGCGAGGGTCTGACGGAGTCGGGGTACCGGCTGGTGATCAACCAGGGTTCGGACTCTGGTCAAGAAGTGCCGCATCTGCACCTTCATGTGCTTGGAGGGCGTGATCTGGGAAGCATGGGTTAATTTCGAATTTCTATTAACACGGGATGATGTTATGGTTGGTAGAGTGTTTACGAAAAAGGGGACAGAGTTTGGCGTTTAACGAAGTGAAACTAGAGGAAGACGGTGTTCACATCCTGTGGGATGACGGACACTTCAGCTATTATCCGCACAGGTTTCTGAGGGGCCACTGCTGCTGCGCCGGTTGTGTGGAGGAGATGACTGGTCGGCGCAGGGTGGCAGAGGAGGATGTGAGAGAGGACATTCAGGCGGTGGATTGGATGCAGATAGGGCGATACGCCGTGCAGTTTCTGTGGAGTGATACCCACGATTCGGGTATTTACCCCTATGATTTGTTACGAAAACTGTGTCGCTGCTCTGAATGTCTGGTAGGGGAAAACAACATCTAAGGCATGGTGTCGTCCTTGACACTCAACGGTTTCTGGGCTTAACATCAAACGATGCTCTACTGTGTGGAGTATCGGAATATTCTGGGCTAATTAGCCTGGACAGAAAGGAAGGTGAAGGACAGTGGAAACATTGATAATTGTCCTTGCCGTCCTGGTAGCCCTAGGAATAGGGACAGCAACCGGGTTCTTTTTCAGAGCTAGTATCTTAGGTAAGAGGATGAAGGATGCGGGGGAGGAGGCTTCTCGAATACTGGGGGAGGCTGAGGAACAGCGGAAGAGGGCTCTCTTGGAAGCCAAGGAAGAAGCCCTGGGTTTACGCACCTCAGCGGAGGCGGACTTGAGGGATCGGCGCTCAGAGTTGCAGCGCCAAGAGCAGAGGCTGGCCAATCGAGAAGAGAACATCGAGAGGCGCTCGGATAACTTGGACAAAAGAGAAAAGAGCCAGGTAACTCGAGAAAAGGAGTTGGAGGATGGGCATGCCCAACTTGAGGGTATGAAGAACCAGGAATTAGAAATCTTGGAGAACCTATCGTCTCTCTCTGCCAATGACGCCAGGGATCTTCTCATGAAGAAGGCCGAAGAGGAGATTCAGTACGATGTGGCCCGCCGCTATCGGGACGTTGAGCAACTTGCCAAGGATGAAGCAGACCAGAAGGCTCGCAAGGTTCTGACGCTGTCGATTCATCGCTTGGCTTCCGACGTAGTCTCTGAAAACACGGTTAAGTCAATCCCACTTCCAAATGACGACATGAAAGGTCGTCTAATAGGGCGCGAGGGACGGAACATTCGCGCAATCGAAGCTGCGACAGGGGTAGACCTGATCATAGATGATACCCCTGAGGCCGTTACTATTTCCTGCTTTGACCCGGTCAGGCGAGAGGTGGCACGACTGGCCATCACCAAGCTAGTTGCGGACGGCAGGATACATCCGGCCAGGGTGGAAGAGGTGGTGGAGAAGACCCGCGAAGAAGTTGAAGAGAATATCCGTGAAGAGGGTGAAAAGGGTGTCTTTGATGCAAAGGTCATGGGTCTGAATCCCGAACTGGTCAGGCTGTTTGGTCGATTGAAGTACCGATACAGCTATGGAGAGAATATTCTCCAGCATAGCGTGCAGGTCTCCGTACTGTCCGGCATGATTGCAGCGGAGATTGGTGCAAATGTGGAGGTTGCTAAGGTGGGAGGACTGTTGCACGATATCGGCAAGGCCCTTACCCACGAAGTGGAAGGGTCTCACGCGGAGATTGGTGGTGAGGTGGCCCGCAAGTACGGGATACCATATGAGATAGAACGGGCTATTATGGAACACCATGACGAGGAACGTGGGTCTGTGGAGGCCTTCATAGTGGCCGCGGCGGACGCCATAAGCGCAGCTCGCCCAGGATCCCGTAGGGACACCCTTGAGCACTATGCGAAGAGGCTTGAGGCTCTGGAACAGGTGGCCCTAAGCTTCCCGGGTGTGGAGAAGTGCTACGCCATTCAGGCGGGTCGCGAGGTGCGTATTCTGGTCAAGTCCGGTGAAGTGGATGATGTGACATCGTCCAAACTTGCCAGGGACGTGGTAAAGAAGATTGAAGATACTCTGGTGTACCCAGGTTTAATAAAGGTCACGGTTATCCGTGAAACTCGGTCTGTGGAATTCGCCCGCTAGGAGATCACTGGAAACCGCGCTTTTCAGAGGCGAATCTGTGTAGTAGCGTTTTGTGATGGCGTGCTGAATGCGTGTCATTCGGGAGACGGTGATTTGCGGGTTTTGATGATTGGCGATGTAATAGGTAGACCTGGAAGAAGGGCCGTCGAGGCCTTGCTTCCAGGTCTACGCGATGAGTACAAAATAGACCTTGTTGTGGTCAACGGAGAGAATACCGCCGCAGGATTCGGCATTACTCTAGAGACCGCTCAGGAGTTGTTTGATAGCGGGGTGGACGTTATCACCTCTGGGAACCATATATGGGACCAGAAGGAAATTGTCCCCTATCTGGACACGGAAGTGCCCATACTGCGCCCTCTTAACTACCCCCCGACAACACCCGGGAAAGGCTATGTCAGCGTGAATGGTGCCTTGGTTGTGAGCCTAATAGGCAGGGTGTTTGTGGGTAACTTCGACTGTCCTTTCCGTGCTATGGATGCACTGATAGATGAACTCGGAGAAAGTCACCGGGTGATCTTGGTGGATTTCCATGCTGAAGCCACTTCTGAGAAGGTGGCTTTGGGCTGGTACCTGGATGGCAGGGTCAGCGCAGTCGTGGGAACCCATACGCATGTGGGGACTGTGGATACGAGCCTGCTAAATTGTGGTACGGCCTACGTGAGCGACCTGGGCATGGTTGGGCCGTCCCACTCAGTGATTGGTAGCAATATAGAGGATGTTCTGGAGCGTTTCCTTCACCAGACTCCGCGTAGGCTCGCCGTGGCTAACGGGCCGGTCAGGTTCGGCTCCGTATTGATTGATATAGATGAGAATACCGGCAGGGCTACTCAGATTATTCGTGTTGATAGAGCGGTACGGTAAGCATGCCTCAGTCTCAAGTAGACCTCCACCTGCATACCACCTGTTCTGACGGTCGCTTGACGCCGACGCAACTGGTGGAGTTGGTGGCTGAAAAGGGGATGCGTGTGGTGGCCATTACCGACCACGACTCTACCGAGGGACTTGCGGCGGTTGTGGAGACATCGAAGAGGTTTCCACAACTTTCCATAATTCCAGGCATAGAACTGAGCACAGACATACCTGGCAATGAGATACACGTACTCGGTTATTTCATTCGTTACTCCGACATCGGTTTTCAGCAGACCCTGAGTGAGTTCAGGGACGGCAGAGTGGCCCGGGCACGGGAGATGGTGGACAAGCTGGCGGCACTGGGATTACCTGTGGACTGGGACAGGGTACTTGAGTTGGCCGATGGAGCTGTGGGACGCCCGCACATTGCTCAAGCAATGGTGGAGAAGGGGTATATAACTTATCCTCAAGAGGCCTTTATCAAACATTTGGGACGTAACGGCCTTGCATATGCTGAAAGAGAAAAGCTGACTCCCACGGAAGCGGTTAAGTTGATTACGGGTGTGGGCGGACTTCCAGTACTGGCCCATCCGCGGGAAGTAGACAATGTGGAGCCGATGTTGCCGGAGTTGAAGGCGGCAGGTCTGGTGGGCATGGAGGTTTACTATGGAACCTACAAAACCTCCGAGGTGAAGGCGTTTGCGGCGATGGCCAAGAAATACGGTCTCATTCCCTGCGGCGGTAGCGATTATCACGCCATGGGTACACCTGGAGAGGTGGAACCGGGGATGGTCGGCCCATCGTTGGAGATTGCGGAAAAGCTGTATGCAATGTCGGGAAACAAGATTAGTCTGAGCAAATGACTGATTTGGCTGCTGTCTACATGTATTCACTCTATAGGCATCTGATTCCTCTGTGTTATTAACTCGCCACTATAATATTGGCATGCTCTAGGATAGGGAGACTGTCCTATGACGGAAATATGGATAGTTGTGCTGGCTTACCTCATAGGCTCCATACCTATGGCCTACCTTATCGGACGAACTCTGAAGAAGATTGATATTCGTCGCTATGGCAGCGGCAATGTGGGTACCTCCAACATATGGGTGCACGTTGGGAAGTGGGTCGCGATCCCGCTTGCAGCATTCGACATATTTGTGAAGGGGGCGTTCCCCGTATATCTGGCCCAGGAGGTTGCCACCAACTCCTGGATAGTTGTTTTGGCTGGCCTGGCCACGGTAGCTGGACACAACTGGTCACTGTATTTGAAGTTTACGGGAGGAAGAGGCATTACGGTGGTTCTTGGCGTTCTGCTGGTACTGGCCTGGAAGGAACTGGCGATAGGGTTGGGTATAACTCTGGTAGGGTGGCTCATCTCTCGCAGCAGTGCTCTGTGGGTGGGAATATCCGTGGCGTTGATACCGGTGTTGAGTGTTGTATTTGGGGAACCTCTTTACGTTAAGGTGTTATGCGTCGCTCTGTTGGTCATCGCGGCTGTCAAGCGGGTGATGTCAAATCGGGATGCAACCGGGCAGCGGACTTCTTGGAGAAACGTATTCCTGCAGCGCCTCATCTACGATAGAGATGTTGCCAGCAGGGATGATTGGATCTACAGGGCCCCTCCTGAAACGTAAGTGATGACTGAGATGGAACAACCTACTTACTGCGCTCGCCACTCATGGAATGAGACTCGTCTTGGGTGCAGTCAATGCGGGACTCTCATTTGTCCTCAATGCCTGGTACAGACTCCTGTTGGCGCAAAGTGTCCTGACTGTGCCAATCTAAGAGGTCTGCCAACCTTTGAGCTTGGCAGCGTGATTCTCGCAAGGGCCGCTGGTGCGGGAGTGCTACTGGCTGTGGCGACCGGGTCTATATGGGGTCTGATGTTCTTCGATCTATTCCGCATACCATTCCTGCCATGGATAGCGGTTGTTGGAATCGGATATCTGATTGGAGAAGGTATAAGCGTTTCGACCAATCGCAGGCGAGGAAGATACCTGCAATACATTGCTGGAGGGGGTGTTGTGCTGAGCTACGTGGTGGCCGGGTTTGTGAGCCCTCTGGTTTTTGTGTTCACGATCCCGAATATCTTCTTCTTACTGATGCTCGGCGTGGGGGCATATATAGCGGCCAGCCGGGTGAGGTGAAGGCCATTATATATACGGCCGCGTGCATATTTCTCGGTTGCGCTGTCATGAGGCCTCTGGTATATTGGACGTCCACGGGGCTGTAGCTCAGTTGGGAGAGCACCTCAATGGCATTGAGGGGGTCAAGGGTTCGAATCCCTTCAGCTCCACCAATCATAACTTTTCCACACCAGAAGATTGAGACTTTCTTTGAGGTCTCCATTGCTCCCTTCTCCCAAGATAAAAAGGAGTGAATGATGGAACGCAGTACCCCACGCTCGGAATAGCTTAAGATCTTCGTGGCATGCCTAATGTTAAAGGTATCACGTTGATATTTGTAAACCTAATATGAGATCTGGCTATCTCCCTTACTATCCAGCGGACAGAGGCCTATCAGACTCGAGCTACTGAATTCTAGTTCAACCAGCATCACGTGGACCGTCTCACGTCTCCCGTCTGCCACCTGTCCACGCCACCATTCAGGTGGTAGACGGGAGAGCAGATTTGTATCCAATGCGCATTCTCCCATACGAGATGCTCACCGTCACCGTTCCATTCGAATATCACGAACTATTTACGCGTTCTTATCCTAGATAACATACCGCCACTGATTTTCCCACTATGATTTACACCTAGGAATTACGTGAGAATCTATTGACATGGTTGACGTGCGCATGATATCGTCTCTCCATAGTCGGTGGAATACTGCCTACTGTTACGCAATGTGTTGGAAAGGAGACCGGATGTTACGAAAAGCGTTCCGAATTAGGCCTCTTGTAATGGCGTTGGCTGGTGCCTTAGTAATTGTTGCTATGGCGTGTGGAGGTGATGCTGCGACTCCTACCAGTCCTCCTACCGCTACAAAAGCGCCTGTGCCGACGGCGACAACGGCCGCGGCGGTGGTTGAGCCCACGGAAACTCCCGTGCCGGGAGGAGAAATTGACTTGGGGGCCTCCGCTGAAGACCTGTTGAATCATCCCTCGTATGACCCGGCGTGGGGCGAGCCACAATATGGCGGAACGATAAAGTTCCGAACCAATATGCCAGTGCGGACTGGCTCCCCCTTCCGAGGTAGTGGTAACAGCCACTACGTAGGGAACCAGATGACTATGCGTGATACGTTGGTCACCGTAGACCCATGGATTGGTTGGTCCGGTGGTATACAACCTGAGCTGGCCGAGGCTTGGGATATCTCAGCAGATGGCCTAACCTACACCTTCGAACTGCGACAGGATGTTTCCTTCCGTTCTGAGAACTCCTATGACA
>QGNO01000017.1 GCA_003228195.2 Chloroflexota bacterium
CTGGCCTGTGTTTTGGGCGTTGTTGTTGTTGTTTTGCTGGCCTGTGTTTTGGGCGTTGTCGTTGTTGTTTTGCTGGCCTGTGTTTTGGGCGTTGTTGTTGTTGTTTTGCTGGCCTGTGTTTTGGGCGTTGTTGTTGTTGTTGTTTTGCTGGTTGTTTTGATCCTGTTGTTGAACGGGCTGAACAACCCCAGCACCCCCTTGGTTATTCTGGCCTTGATTCTTATCATCGTCATGAGGCCTTCCGGCGTCATGATTAGCAAGAAGGGCACCTGGAAAGGCCAAAGTTAGTATGAGTAGTAAAATAGCTATCCCACTAAATATTTTCATAACAACTTCCCCACCTCTAATTCATCCAAATACTTATGATGTACACGTGAATTTGTCCAAAAGTCTCTTAAATCTAACTTGGATAACAAACAAATCTGTTCCTGTAACAGTTAACGAGAAAAGGGTTTCTGGCAGGCATCTCCAGGATCCTGTTATGCCTCCTGCTTGATATTCTCCTGATGAGGCAGTTGTAGCATAACTGAGATATTTTCCTGACTGTGAGTCCACGAGTTCATCTCCTTCGCTGATCAGTTCGAACGTTAGGTCAGAATGGGCTGTTTTCAGAGATGTGTAGCTGTCATATAAAGCTGATGTGACTTCTGAATCAGAGTCTTGGAACCAGATGAGATTTGATGTTACGCCCCCGTGCTCGAACGATGTTATACCTTCAACATTGGTTGCGTTATCTGCAGTTAATCCAGAGTTTTCTACGTCTACTTTTCCGTCTACGACCAGCTTGAATCCTAATCCTTCAATAGTGGTGTATTCGACCGCTGGAGTAGGAGTAGGAGTAGGAGTAGGAGGCACTGGTGTTGCGGTTGGAGTAGGAGGGGCTGTTGTAGCAGTCGGTGGTGCCAGTGTTGCGGCCGGAGTAGGAGGGGCTGTTGTAGCAGTCGGTGGTGCCAGTGTTGCCGTTGAAGTGGCGGTAGGTTTCGATACCTCGCTCGAAGTTGCGGCCGGTGCTGATTCTTGTTGACCACACGCCAATAAGGTGATGGTTACAACAACAATAGCCAGAAGTCGAACGGGCTGTTTGAGCATGCCGTCATTCTATAATTTGTCTATCAATAAGTCGATAGTGACTATCCCAGGCAGGGAAATAATGGGTTCGCGGATTACCAAACCCACATTGAGTCCATTCCATTTAAGTTAATGTTAAGCTGCTCTTGCATACTGCGATGCCCACACTGCATTTGAACCCAGCTCTTTTTCTGCATACAAGGGCCAATAAGGGTTTCTCAGCAACTCCCTAGCCAGTAATACGACGTCCGCTTTTCCTTCAACAAGTATTTGCTCAGCCTGCTCCGCGTTTGTTATCAAGCCGACTGCACCAGTTGGTATATCTGCCTCCATTCGAATCCTTTGGGCGAAAGGAACCTGGTAGCCAGGTGAAAGTTCAATTTTCTGTGCAGGCGAATTTCCTCCTGAGGAACAATCGATGAGATCAACCCCGTGGTCCTTTAGTTTTTTTGCGAAGGAAATTGAATCTTCAACATTCCATCCATCTTCTACGTATTCGGTGCTAGATATCCTTACGAATAAAGGCATTGACTCAGGCATTGCGTCTCTAACTGCATCTACTACTTCCAAAGGAAATCTGGTCCTGTTTTCAAAAGAACCCCCATACATATCGGTTCTTTGGTTTGACAATGGAGACAGGAATTCACATCCGAGGTATCCGTGGGCAAAGTGTAATTCAATAACCTTAATTTTGGATTCTACGGATCTTTCCGCAGCTAAACGAAACGATTTGACTAGCTCCCTGATATCCTCTTTTGAAAGTTCAATAGGGGTGGGCTCACCTTTGTCATATGGTAATGGGCTAGGCCCTACCACTTTCCATCCGCCATCTTCCTCTGCCAAAACATTGCCGTAGTCCCAAGGCCTTTTGTGGGATGCCTTTCTACCTGCGTGAGCTAATTGGATAGCGGGTACGGAGCCTTGTGTCGAGATAAATTCTGCTATAGGTCGAAACGATTCTATATGGGAGTCAGACCATATTCCCAAATCCCAAGGTGATATTCTGCCTTCTGGCGTCACAGACGTTGCTTCAAACATGACCAAGCCAGCCCCTCCCACGGCCCTGCTCCCCAGATGAACCATGTGCCACGCATGGGGATGCCCATCGAATTTGTCTGCAGAATACTGGCACATTGGCGAAACAAATACTCTATTCTTGATGGTTTCGCCTCTTAGCTTTATCGGGGTGAATAACTTGCTCAATTTTCTTGCTTCCTTACGTAAATTTGTTTGTGCCCTTGATTAATTACCTCAAGTTCCTAACATATTTACTTTAATACTATTTCGGCAAAACAGAAACTCCAATAGAATGAAATTGAAGCATAGATTTCGTTACGAAGGTTAAACTAGGCTTGTCTATGCGTAACAGTTATGTTTGGGTACTTGTCAAAAACGCATGTGCAGTTAAGCCTTTGATCTGTAGCGATAATTTTAGAGGAGTGTGTTGCAGTACTTATTGTTAGTAGGTGTGGGCGGTGCTTTAGGTGCTATGGCCCGGTACTCAGTTGATCAGGTTGCCGCATATTACGTTGGCTCTACCCTGTTGGGGACGTTTTTTGCTAACATAAGTGGGTCATTGGTACTGGGATTATTAGTTGGGGTTCTTTCCAACCACGATATATGGCCCGCGGAAACAAGGATGTTCTTAGGTGTGGGCTTTCTTGGTTCTTATACCACTTTTTCAACCCTTAGTTTGGCAACTGCTCAATTGTTACAGAAAGGCGATTGGTCTACTGCCGCACTTAATCTTGGAGCCAGCATAGTTCTTGGAATAGGAGCAGCCCTGGTTGGTTTGATGGTCGGGAAGTCTATATAATGTCGGCTACCAGCCTAGCATCACGGCATCTCGTCTAGGATCAGCTCCACCGGTGAAATTATCGCCATTCGAGACAATAGGGGTGAATCCATTCACAATGCCCCAAGGTCCGATCATCTGTACATTGTGTTCTTTAGCAGTCAATTTACTAGCTACTTCCACATTAATACGATTTTCTAGGGCGAGGCGATTTGGATCCCAGGAATGCGGCCAAGGAGACCTTGGAAAACTATACCCGCAGAACCTTGGAGCTGATACGGCCTCTTGGACATCTAGATCAAAATCTACAATGTTGTTCAGAACTTGTAAGTTACTCTGAATCTGGTTGTCTCCCCCCGGAGTTCCTAAAGTCATGACGGGGCGTCCATTTTTCAATATGATAAAAGCACAAGGTGTCGTGCGAGGCCTTTTCCTAGGTTGTAGCGAGTTTGCATTTTCAGAGTCTAACCAGAAATATGAGCCTCGACAGTTAATAACTATTCCAGTATCCCCAAGTACCATACCTTGTGCTAATCCCCCAAATGTGCTCGGGGTAGCGGACACCATGTTGCCCTCAGAATCGGCGGTTGACAGGTAAGTTGTGCCATCTGATTCAGAAAGCGTTTCATAAAAGGGATTTGGCTTATTTGGATGACGAATTTCGCCAACCGCTGACATTTTGTTAGGATCCCCAGGAGGATAATTCGCTTGTGCTTTTTCGGTGTTAAGTAGTTGGCGTCTGAGAGTTGCATATTCCTTTGACAGAAGGCCTTCGAAAGGTACATCTATGAAATTTGGGTCACCTGCATATCTTTCTCTGTCGGAGAAGGCAAGTTTGAGTGCCTCAACTTGTAAATGTATTGCCTCGGAACTGTTATGCCCGAGTGAAGAAATATCATAACTCTCCAATATATTGAGGGTTTGAAGTAACGAAATACCTTGAGTCCAAGTTTGATTTGTATAGACTTCGTATCCACGATAATTGACAGAAATGGGGACTTCGAGTGGCGAGGTATATTCGGAGAAATCTTCGTAAGTGTGAAGCCCGCCTAACTTTTGGATGGCTTCCACCATTCGTTTCGCTATGTCGCCTTTATAGAATATATCTCTAGCCGCTTCGATCGCTGTTTCTCTATCATCCCCGTTGGTTTTAGCATTGATTTCTGCTTGTTGCATTAACAGTAGGGTTTGTGCTAATTCTGGCTGTTTGAAAATATCTCCTACTTGAGGGGGCTTCCCTTCTGGCAAGAAGACTCGGGCAGAATCACTGTTGCTTTTTAAATTAGCCTGTCGTTCGGGCGTTGCTATTGTTTTAGCAAATAGGCCGTATGCAGGGAAACCGTCGCTGGCTAATTTAATGGCGCTTTCAGCAACTTCTGCGAATGTCATTGTTCCGTGGCGAGATAGCATTGTAAGTACTGCAGAAACTACCCCTGGAACGGTAGTGCTCAATATTCCAGGAGGTATTTCACCCCATTTTTCTTGATAGAGATCGATTGTGGCTGATTTAGGCGCCCACCCCTGGCCTATTATGGATTCGACCTTTTGAGATTTGGCATCGTACAACATTAATGCTATTTCGCCTCCAAGCGTGTAATGCGCCGTAGGCTCCACTACTCCTCCTGCCAATGCCGAGGCGGCAGCTGCATCGAATGCGTTGCCCCCTTTTTGGAGTATGCGCATTCCAGCCTGCGCTGTAAGTTGTGTGCCGGCACCAACCATCCCATTGGTTCCCCAGGTTATGGGCCGGTGTGAAAAGGTACCGTGGCTCCCTTCTGAATGGCTAGTTGGCACTGTTGTCATATTGGTTTCCAGTAAAAAAGCTGTATTTCCGTATTTCTATGAGGCTAACATAGACGGATGATTTCATGCCACTGATTTCGCTTTTCTTATACTCAAATTATTGAGGTCGAAAAACGGTATAATTTCCATCTATTGTTATGTGTAGGAGTGTATTAAGTTTGGATATATTGGTAGCTGGAGCTACGGGATTTATAGGTAGAGGTCTGGTTGCTTTTCTAAAAGGCAAGGGTCATCGCATCACCGCTTTAGTGAGAGATGTTGATTCGGCTAGAAATGTATTGGGAGATGGTATTGCCCTATTGAACTGGGGATTGTCCCAGCAGCAATTAACTGAGCAGATGGAAATGACAGATGCGGTCATAAATCTTGCTGGTGGGTCTATAGATGGCCGGTGGAGCAGTGCAAGGAAAAAGTCATTTAGGGAGAGTAGGGCAGGCATAACTCAAACACTGTCTGATGCAATAAGTCGTAGCAAATCTCCTCCTGGCTTATTCATATCCGCCAGCGCAGTTGGATATTATGGTGATACTGGCTCAAAAGTTATATCCGAGGCACAGCCAGTGGGACATGACTATTTATCTACTTTGTGTCTAGATTGGGAAAATGCTGCTACGTCAGCACGAACCAGTAAAACAAGAGTTTGTGTCTTGCGACTTGGCATAGTTGTTGGGTTGGACGGCGGCATTTTGCAAAAATTAGCCTTGCCTTTGCAAATGGGTGTTTCCCCGTACGTTGGTAGCGGGAATGAGACATTGCCATGGATACACTTGATAGATGTATTGGAGATTATTGGCTACTGCATTAATAATCCGAGTATTGAAGGAGCGGTTAACTGTACTGCTCCTTCGCCTGTAACAGGTAGGCAGTTCGCCGAAGTTGTGGCTCGAATAAGTGGAGCGAAATTCAAGGTTGGTATTCCGAAATTCGTCTTATGGTTGATGTTTGGAGAGGGAGCTAGTCATTTGTGGGCTAGTCACAATGTTTTACCCACAAAACTAGACAGACTCGGGTATAAATTTAGATACTCTAATGTTGTCGATGCATTGAATGAGGATCTTAGTGATGAATTTGTGACAGTTAAGACTTTTGCCCAAAGAGATCTGGGAATGTCACACCCAAAGGAAATACGAAATATAGTCAAAAAGGGTAAATATATGTTAACGGCTGTGGTTGAATTCAACGGTGACCCGGAAAAAGTATTTCCGTTTTTTTCGTCTCCATTTAATCTCGATTTGTTAACGCCGGCTTGGGTCAATTTTCAAATTGTCGAGATGCGAGACGAGTTGGGCCGCGGAGTTTCGATAAAGTATGAAATAGGACTTTGGTTTATGAAGTTTGCCTGGGTATCTGAAATCGTATCTTGGGAACCTCCCAATTCCTTCGCAGACAACCAGGTTAGAGGTCCTTATGTGTTGTGGTGGCACGAACACAAAATTATTAGAACAGCCCCAGGGTATTCAAAGATGACTGACAGAGTTATTTACAAAATGCCAGGTTGGAAATTTGGTCAATTGATACATAAACTAATGATCAAACGCACGTTAATCAATATTTTTAACTATCGTAGACGGATGATTAAACTTATGTTTCAGTGAATCGATACAAGTAAATGCGACAAAGAGGTTTTCAGTAACCTTTAACGGGGTCAAGGACGTTCATTAACGGTTCGTCATTTAAGTATCGGAGAAGATTTTCGCAGAACAGGTCAACAATTCGACCATTTTCTTTGTCACTTGTGCTGGCTGAATGTGCATTAACTAATACGTTTGGTAAAGACCAGAGAGGATTATTTGTTGGAAGCGGTTCCTTGGAAAATACGTCCAAGTAGGCTCCACCTAATTGGCCAGCCAGCAGGGCTTCTATCATTGCAGCTTCATCTATCAATGCGCCTCGTCCAACGTTTATTATTACGGCACCTTTCTTGAGTAAGGCGATTTGTTCGGCGCCTATGATTCCTTGAGTCTCTGCTGTCTCTGGTGCAGACAGCACCAAGTATTCTGTTTTGGGCAAAAGATCGTGAAGAGTGTCTAAAGTGTAAACACTATCCACCAATGTGGTTCCAGCGGATAGTTCCGGGCTTCGACGGATTCCTAATACTTTCATACCTAGTGATTTTGATAGGCGGGCAATCTCCGAACCCACAGAGCCAAGGCCGATAATTAGAACAGTCCGACTGAACAAATCGGTGCCGTTGAAACGCTCCCATCGTCTTTCGCGTTGTTCCTGAATCATGTGAAGAGCTCGTCTTGAATGCATCAACATTGCCATGACAGCAAATTCCGCAAGTGGTATAGCATGAACTCCTGATGCAGTAGTAATCTTGGTGTTGGGCATCCTGCTGGGGTAGCTACGACTATTCACCGATTTTCCGATGCCTGAACTGGTAGATTGAATCCAACGTACATTCGGTGCCAAATCAGGAATTCGGTCTGCATAACGGCGGTCGATGTCGAATAGAATAGTTGCCCGCCCCAACAAATCTAACCATTTGGCCTCAGCTTTTCTTGATAGTGGAACATCTTGCATTTCTGCACCATGATCTCCGGGAAATCTAGGTCGGGTCAGTAATTCTGGGAAATACATTACCTCCACTTCGTTCGTAACTGCGCGAATCCGTTCGACATCTTCTTGATCCAGCCAGCTGCTAATCAATATTTTTTCCGTCATTATTTGGCACTCCTAGCCCTAGTTATTCGCATTCAACCAAGCTGTGAGGGTTGTTTTAATCCTATCGAAAATCGTGATGGAAGTATAACTAAATGTGAAGCTGTTGATACAGAATCGCAACAAGGAAGTTACTATTTCATAATTGAAGCTTGATGGCTGGCAGTTTTTCTCGGTAAACTGGAGTTGTATTGAAGTGTGTAATTGTATTTTCAACTAATGGACTCCTTTAATGACTAATTTAGAATATACGGTTAGTGGCGGTTGGCGATTTCTGGGGAGAATGGACTATCTTGAAGCCTGGAATTTACAAACAAATCTAGCCCGATCTAGGATTAGTGGTGAAATTTCAGATACCGTGCTGTTTGTGGAGCACCCACCTACCTATACGTTAGGCCGTAGAGGAACCGATGTTGATTTACTGCTACCTACGGAAAACCTGGAAGCTTTAGGGGCTAATGTGGTGGAAGTTGACCGTGGCGGACAGGCTACGTTTCACGGACCAGGTCAGTTAGTAGTGTATCCGATAATTGACTTGAGGCAGTGGGGTAGTGGTCCCGTAAAGTATGTGAGAACCTTAGAATCCATATTGATTTGTGTATTAGAGAAATATGGAATCAAGGGTGGGTTGTTAGATGGTTTAACCGGTGTTTGGGTAGATGAAGAGAAGATTGCGGCAATTGGTGTGAAGATAAGTAGGGGGGTGACTATGCATGGATTTGCTTTGAATATCTCTACGGACTTGTCTTGGTTTGATCACATAGTCCCTTGTGGCGTTCGAGATAAAGGTGTTACGTCTATGGAAGAACTGCTAGGTGACAAGATCAATGTTGAGGATGTGATTTCTACTATGCTAACTCAATTTGCTTTAATAATGGGCTTAAGCTTGGATTTGATCAGGCAGTGACGCCTTTTGCCGCTAGATGAGTTCAAGTAACATGCCGATTGCTTCGTTGAAGGGTGCAATTAAACCCCACCATCATTAAGTGATATAATTTCGGGAAGGATGACTTATTCGGGTATTTGACGCTATACCCACCCCTTAATTTAAGTAGTTAATTCCGGAGGATATGTGATCAACTTAAGGTCTCTTTATCAACTTCAGAAACTCGACTTGGAAGTGGATGGTCAACAATCCTCCTTGATTGCTATCGAAGAAGCCATTGCCGATAAAAGCAAATTGAATCAGCTCCAGAGCGGACTCGAAATAAACCGCGAAAACTCTAAAAAGTACAAGATTAAACAAAGCGGTGTAGACGGATTAGTGCATGAGCTTCAGGAGAAATCGTCTAATTTGAAGGGGCGTCTCTACGATGGTTCAATTACTAATGTTAAGGAAATGGAAAGTGTCACCGCGGAATTGGAATATGCTAATCAAGAACTAAATATTGCAGAAGAAGAGCTGCTGTCCTTGATGTTAAAGCTTGAAAATAATGATAAAGAAGAAAGCCAAATTCAGGATGCACTAACGAATTATCAACTTGAACAAAGGGAGTCTAATTTTACGTTGACTAAGGAACTAGACTCCGTAAAAAGCCTATTAGACTCAAACTTAAGAGAGCGCGAAAGTCTTGCAAAATCAATATCTGCGCTGCTACTTACCCAGTATGAGAGGATACGGAAAGTAAAGCAGGGCCTAGGAATTACAGAGGTAAAGGGCGGTAGGTGCATGGCTTGTTTGTTGACTCTACCGACTAAGCAGCTGCAGCAGCTTAGAAGTGCTGCCGAAATAAACACTTGTACTAGTTGTGGGCGAATCCTTTTTGTTAACTGAACAATGAGGGCAATAGGTTACATACGGTATGATTCGGAAGTTGGAGAAGGAACAGATGAGTCTACCCAGGTGCAAGAGAACGCGATCAACGAATTTGCCGATTGGAACGGACATACTATTTGGCAAATGTTCACCGATCAAAAAACGACCAAGGAGCGGTTGGGCCTTTCTAGCCTTCTCTCATACATAGAGCTTCAATCGGAACAATTCTTGGTAATCGTTAACGACCCTTGTCAACTGTCAGACACCTTGGAGGGCTCGGTGGAGGCCGTTGTGAAATTAAATAACTTGGGTTCAAGTGTGACCACGACTATTGACGGCTTACCTGATCCGTTAAAAGTTTTGCTTAGGGCTATGTCTGAAACTGGAGACGGTTCTGGCAGGAGGCAAAGTATAAGAAGGGCTATGGAAACAAAGGCTTTGCGTGGCGAAGGTCTAGGAAGATCGCCTTATGGATATGAATTTGATGGGAAAGGAAAGTTCGTAATTATTCATCATGAAGCAGAGATACTTAGGTTGGTATTTCGCCTGTATCTGGAACGCAAGGGCTTAAGAATGATTGCCAGATATTTGAACGATTTGGGGCACCGAACCCGGAAAGGTGGGTATTGGAGTATTGTCACAATTAGGGGCATGCTTCGTAACCGAGTTTACATAGGTACTTATCAGAGATTTGGGATGAGATTGCCTGCGAACCACACCCCGATTATATCTTCTGAGCATTATAGGTCCGTGCAAGATCTCATGTCATCGAGAACTCCACGAAGGAGGAAAGGCGTTTTGGAAAAGTTCATCCTTTCTGGATTAGCTTATTGCAAGCTTTGTGGGAATAGAATGATAGGTGCTACTAGGAGGCAGACATGGAAAACCAAAAATGGGGAGAGGAAGAAAGGAAGCTACAGGTATTATCACTGTCAGACTCGTGCTAATCAAAGTCAGTGTCAGTACAACACTAGGAGGGCTGGCAGTTTAGAAGCAGAGGTAAAGCAGTTTATTTACGATGCCAAAGGACAAACATTTGTAGAGGCAGGTATAGCGACTGCTGAGGAACAGAGTTTTGAACGGTCTATAAACAAGAGGCTTTATCTGAAATATTTGCAGCAGGCAGCTGACGGATGGATTACTATTGGGAGACTACAGACCTTGCTTTACGGAACAGAGGAAAGTTTGTCACCCTGGCATTCATTTATGAAAAAACTTATCTCCTCGATTGAAGTAGATCTTGATAGGTCCCTAGTAAACCTTAAAGCGGGTCTTTAAATGTTAGGTGCGCAAATTATTACAGGTTGTATGCTAAACTGAACGTGACTGGGTAGATTGGGCGACCGCTGAGCCAAGCTGTGCTTGAATCAGAGGAAAGTCCGAGCTCCACTGGGCAAGATGCTGGGTAACACCCAGGCGGGGTAACTCGATAGATAGTGCCACAGAAACACACCGCCTGTTGTACATTTCGTGTGATAGGTAAGGTTGAAATCGTGAGGTAAGAGCTCACGGCTCCTACGGTGACGCTAGGAGTGGGTAAACCTCATCCGGAGCAAGGCCTAATAGAGGGACTTAAGTGCCCGGATAGTCCCTGGGTTGGCCGCTTGAGTCTGCAGGTAACTACAGACCTAGATAGATGGTCGCCGTTCATTAAATGTGGAGGTTACTATCTCCTTCGTTAGTGGACACAGAACTCGGCTTATAAATCTACCCAGTCTTCTCACTTTTCTGGTGGTATGCCAACTGATGTTTCGATGCGATTGGCTTTAACATTGCATAGATGGCCTGATTGGCTGGGACTGGCAAGCCCCACTTTTTTGCGAGACGTACTACGGTGCCGGTGAGCGCGTCGAGCTCCATTGGTTTACCTGCCTGCAAGTCACTGTACATTGAAGCCTTGAGAGAAGTTGCTTCTTCTTCCATGTATTTAATAGTAGTCTCGATTATATCGGTCGCGAGATCGATGCCCTCATGGTTTGCAATATTTACAATTTCTCCCATCACGTTTCTCAGTAACGTTGTAGATTCCGGGAATTTTATTATGTCTGATAGATTGGCACGTGCCGCACAAGTAACACCGGCTAGGGTTGATATGAACAACCATTTATTCCATAAAATCTCAGATATATTTGATGAGATAATACACTCAATGCCGGACTTAGTTAAGGTTTTAGAGATGGCTTTGATGTGGCCGGCGCTAGAATCTTTGGTTGCACCAAGAATAAGGCGAAGCACATTGCCCTCCTGCCTAATGATTCCTGGCCCAGATACATTCGCTTCTATATAAACTGCGGCTGGAACGACTGTTACAGAAGGAACATAGTTTTGCAATTTCTGCCAAGTATCTACGCCATTTTGCATACAAACCAGGGTAGTACCCTTCTTAATTAGAGGAAGTATTTGTTGGATTGCTTGCGGATTGTGATAGGTCTTAACAGAATGAATTATTAGATCAACCGGCCCGATTTCTTTCGGATTTTCTGTGCAGGGAACTTTGATGACATAGCTCCCTTTCTCACTTAGAATTTGCACGCCTTTCTTTTGAATGGCCATGAGGTGATCGCCCCTGGTTATTAGGCTCACATCTTCACCGGATCTCGCGAGTGTGGCACCGAAAAACCCGCCTACAGCCCCTGCTCCCATTACAGCAATTTTCATATTTGGTCTGCTAATTTCCAAAATTTAATCCGCTGTCCAACGTTGCCCTCCATAAGTTGCAAATGATGTATTCGGATTTATTACTGGCTTATAGGTCGTAAAAAGTCCAGTCTTATCTTACTATTGTAGATAAACTGGGCGCATTATATAAGAGAGCTCTTGCTGAATTGGCATATACGTGTTCCGTTGTTTGTAGGTACGTTCAATTTTTGAGATGATTCCAAAGTGCTATGCGACTTAATGTAAATGACATAGAGGAAAACTTAAAGGCGGCCGTAATCGGCCGGCAGATAGACTATTATCAGCAAGTTACGTCTACTATGGATGTTGCTCGCGAAAAGGCCGAGAGGGGTGTGTTAGAAGGGAGCGTAGTAGTTGCTGAGGAACAAATTAGTGGGAGAGGTAGATTTGGCCGCAAGTGGGTATCTACGCCAGGAGAGGATCTGACATTCTCAATAGTACTTTACCCTGGAGTATGGGCAGTTTCGCGCTTAACAATTGCTACTGCAGTGGTGGTAGCTCGGGTATTAAACCGGAGTTACGGTCTATTGCCGGGCATTAAGTGGCCTAACGACGTCCGTATAAATGGAAAAAAAATCTGCGGGATTTTGGTTGAAACTGCTTTTGAAAATGACCAAGTGAGATACGCTCTAATTGGAAT
Source organism: Chloroflexota bacterium (assembly GCA_003228195.2). Taxonomy (GTDB): domain Bacteria; phylum Chloroflexota; class Dehalococcoidia; order Lucifugimonadales; family QGNO01; genus QGNO01. The sequence goes on from QGNO01000017.1 coordinate 12,406, forward strand.
TGGGATCAATATAAATCAATCTCCAGGTCACTTGAATGAGGAAGGTTTGTCTGAAACTACGTCGATATGCCATGAGGTTGGGCACAAGGTGGAACGTGAAGAGGTGCTTCAGGCAGTTTTACTGGAGTTGAGCTATGTGTACAGCAGTTTAGAAGAATGGGGTACAGTTTGGGGTGACTGGCAAAAAGCTATGGAACACTTAGGTGAAAACATAAAGGTGCGCTGGGGAGACAGAGTTGAAGAAGGGATAGCAGAAGGCGTAGACAATGACGGCAATTTGCTGGTGAGGCGCAAGGACGGATCGGTTGTATCGTTGGCAGCGGGAGATGTAACTTTTCAGGTTTAGCCCGTCACTAGGGCACTATAAACATCAACGCGACCAGGATAGCGAATATTCCTGAACTGATTATGGCTATCCTGCGCATCTCTTGCGCAAAGTATGTCTCAATTGGTTTTACTTGTATTCCCCTCGCCCTGACCCTGCGCTGCTTAGCTTCCAAAACAGGAGGGGAGGGCTCATGTGTTGATTCCTCGGCAACCTCCTGAGTTAATGTACTAATACCAATTGGCTCAGATACGGTTATCTTCGACTCCGATGTATCTGCAATGGGTATTCCTGATGGCCCGTGGGATCTAGACTTCTTTGATCTGCCTCTTAACTGTGCTTGGCGGGCTGCAATTTTCTTAGATTTCTTCGCCATTACAAGTTCTCCGAAAGTTGGATTATGACGGCTCTCTGAGAGCCTAGAGTACTGAAAATCATGGTTATTCTAACACTTAAATGTACAATGGCATAATTGAAACGATTGATTTGGTGCTGTGAAGTTGACCAATTATGCCCTCGGGTGGGCCCGATCGTATTCTTGTTTGATGTTTTCGTTAGTCAGATGAGTATAGATTTGTGTAGTGGCAATGCTTGCATGACCGAGGAGATCCTGAACGTTGCGAAGTGAAGCTCCGCCCCTGAGCAGATGTGTAGCAAAGCTGTGCCTCAGCATATGCGGGGTAATATCATTGGGAATACCCGCATTGATTGCGTGATGTTTGAGTAACAGCCAAAAGCCTTGCCTAGTAATACGTTCTCCTCTTTTGTTAAGAAAAAGCGCTTGTTCACGTCTGTTACTGCGATTCAATAGCTTGGGCCTGTTGTGGTTGATATATTTGTTTAACACTTCTATTGCGTTTGCATAAAGGGGAACGATACGTTCGCGATTTCCTTTCCCTAGGCAACGCACGTATCTTTCGGCCAAATTCAAATCTCTCACGTTCAGATTAACCATTTCACTAACCCTGAGTCCACTTGCATATAGAAGTTCTATCATAGCGATATCCCTTAACGTTTCAGTTGAGTTAGATCGCAATGGTGCCTGCAAAAGTTTGAATACTTCCTGCTCGCTAAGAAGTTTGGGCAAAGTCCGACCTCTTCTAGGGGTTGCAAGGGTTTCTGTTGGATCTAGTTCAATTTCTCCTTCCTCTATTAGAAAGCCAAAGAATGACTTAATGGAAGCTATTTTTCGTGCAATGGTACTCGGTGCGTAGTCACGGTCGCGAAGCTTAACGAGGTAATTACTTAGAGATGTGGCCGTAACGGAAGTCCAGTCTGGCAATCCTTCTTTTTTGATTTCTTTGCCTGCCAGACTTTTAAACAGTTGGTCTAAGTCATTCCGATAGGCTTCCACGGTAAGAGGGGACGACCCTTTGTGAACTGTTAGATAATCCAAGAATGCTTTGAGGATTTCGGTCATGATTATAAGGCACAGCCTCGTTCTGTAAATTCTAGCATAGAAGCGGAAAATACGGTAATCGATTTGCCCATGCCTTGACACTGTGTATACCCATACTACAATTGAATGTCTAAGGAGATTTATATGATTCAACCACTGGCTATACGAATTGGTGCTAACCCTTATATTATTGAGACTGGAAATCTTATTTTGACTTGGCATGGTTTGTTTACGTTGATAGCCGTAGCTGTTGCGGTTATATTAATCGCCCGTTGGGGGAAAAACGCGAAAATTGATACCGATGCTATATATGCAACGGCAGTTTGGGTGGTTATCTCAGGAATAATAGGGGCGAGAGTTTTTCACGTTATCGACCGGTGGGATTTCTATGGTCAGAACCCGGGGCAAATTCTGGCGATATGGCGGGGTGGTATAGCTTTGTATGGTGCCATCATAGCTGGCTTTGCTGGTGCGTATGTTTATGTATGGGGTAGGAATTATCTCGCTCGTATTTATTCCGGCGAGACTATGGGGTGGTTTAGGCGGTTAGTTGGAGAAAAGATAGCAAAAGGATATTTGACAGGTGAGATGCAATCCAAGTTTAAGACCTTCTCTTTTGGTGTTGCGGCAGATTTGACTGCCCCTGCTTTACTTATGGCTCAAACGATAGGGCGTGTAGGTGACATAATAAATGGGGAGCACGTCGCGGCTAGAACAGATGCGCCATGGGCATTTTTATATAGTAATCCTCTGAGCGCTTCATTTGAAAAGTGGGGGTTGAATGGCACTCATCCGGTTATTGCCTACGAAATGATTTTTAACATGATAGTGTTGGCTGTTATTTGGAACCTTAGGGGTAGATTGGCTCCTCCTGGAATGTTGTTTGCTCTTTATCTAATGCTGTATTCAATCGGGAGATTCTTTATACAGTTCCTTAGATTAGACAAGGTGTGGTTTGGCGGCCTCCAAGAAGCACATATAATTGCGATACTTGTTTTGCTTGTAACAGTGCCATTAATCGCCTCTAAGGCACGATGGGTGCGCAAATAATTGGAATAAGAGGCAGAGCCGAGGCAAGGCTGGGCTTGTTTTTCAATGACTTATATTTGGATTTTGTTATTAGAGCGGAGAATTAATGAGGAATTATGACCGCCGAATCCAAGGGCGTTTGACATTGCTACCTCGACTCGCAATTTCTTAGCTGTTGTTGCGGTGTAATCCAAGTCGCATTCAGGGTCCATGGTATCTAAGTTGATAGTAGGTGGGATTATTCCCTTCCCTAGAACTACAACACTTATAGCTGCTTCCAATGCAGCACCTGCACCCAGTAAATGGCCAGTCATGGATTTAGTAGAACTTATTGCCAATGAATACGCATGTTTGTTGAAGACTGATTTGATGGCTTTTGTTTCCGCTTGATCATTTAATTTCGTTGAGGTCCCATGGGCGTTTACGTAGTCGATGTCTTTGGGCTTAAGTCCTGAAGAGTCCAAGGCAAGATTTATAGCTCTAGTTGCACCGTGACCTTCTGGATCAGGTTGGGTTACGTGAAATGCATCGGAGCTGGCTCCATATCCTATAAGCTCAGCAAGCACCTCGGAATTTCGACGGATCGCGCTAGATTCACTTTCTAAAAACAGAATTCCAGATCCTTCACCCATAACGAATCCGTCCCGATTTAAGTCGAATGGTCGACTTGCAGACTGAGGATCATCGTTCCGTTTTGAGAGAGCTTGGCAAGCGTTGAAACCCGCAATCCCAATAGGGGATATGGGTGCTTCTGCTCCACCCGCTATAGCCATAGTCGCTTCACCTCGTTGAATCATGCTCCAAGCTTGACCTATAGCCTCCGCTCCGCTAGAACATGACGAAACAGGTGAATAGTTAACCCCCTTAGCTCCCAAGGCCATTGAGACTTGACTTGCTGCCATATCCGAGAGCATCTTGGGTATTAGGAAAGGGCTTACTCGATTTGCACCACGCTCTGTCAAAGTTCTGAATTGTTCGGAGAGCGTAAGCAATCCTCCAACCGCACTGCCGATAATAGTTGTTACTTTGGTTAGATCCTCTTTCTCAGGATGAAAGTTGGCTTGCCATGTTGCTTCTTGAGCCGCTATAAGGGCGAACTGCGCAAATCTGTCCATATGGCGTGCCGATTTCTTTACCATAAAGTCGGTGGGTTCAAAATCCGTAACTTCCGCTGCAAATTTCGTTTCGAAATTTTCGGCGTCGAACGACTTGATATAGTCCGCGCCCGAAATCCCATTTATTAGATTGCTCCAAGTCTTGGCGGTATCTAGGCCAAGTGGGGTAATCATACCTACGCCAGTCACGAAGACGCGATTTGTCACGGGATCTCCTTGAAATTTAAAAAGGTTCTCGAATTAGCAGAATAATTCGGCAGAAATGATATTATCGTTAATGTATAAGTAAGACACTTCGAATTGTGGAAGTAGTGAATAATGTCATCGCTCAATTATACAATAGGTAGACTTATATTGGGCAAGTGCGCAAATGGCTGTCTGTCGTTGACCTCTAGGAATGGTGAATGCTAGTATCCTTCCTTGTGAAAGATAGTTGCAAGTAGGTAATAACGGCAGGTACAAATTCGTGGTGGGCGTGGCCTAGTGGTTAAGGCGCCAGGTTGTGGCCCTGGAGATCGAGGGTTCAAATCCCTCCGCTCACCCCACCCAACCATATTATTTAGAAATGTTAATGTGTGCCTTTAGAGATTAAACCGAACGAATTAGCCACGAGTATTCTTATTGAACGTCACAGTTTTATTGGCTTTTTCAATTTTGACTTTCGTTAGCATGCCTTGATTAATATCATTCAACACGGAGGTTTTCTTATGAATATAGCTCGATCGTCAGAGATAGATTATCTTACGATTAATAAGGTTGAAGGCAAACCAATCACAGGTTCGGCCAACGTCAAGCCACTTCTCAAGGGTGAAAATATGACTATATTGGAGATGAACTACCATTTAGGGGCGATCTCTCCTATGCATTTACATAATCATGAAACTTTACTTTACGTAATTGAGGGGAAAGTGCAGGTTACTGTTGGCACGGAGAAGTTTGTTCTCAACGCCGGGGATGCGTGTCATCAACCGGAAGGTGAGGAACATAATGTTGAAGCCCTGACAGAATCAACTTTTCTTGAGATAAAATCGCCTGCCCCTTCCTTAGAACAATTTCTCGGAATTTCATAAAGAATTCTAGATTAAGGAGTTAATCAAAATGACTATTTCATTGCTTAGAATACCATTAGATAAGTTCGAGGCTTTTGTCTATGACGCCCTTAGCGCAATGGGTATGTCTGTTGAGGAGGCTGATTACTGCGGGAAAGGAGTTATTCAAAGCCACATCAGGTGCTTGCCAGGCCAAGGACAAGGTGTAAGTAAACTTCTGCAATATCGCGAGCGAATTAATAAGGGATGGATTAAATTGGGAGTCCCAGTCGAGAAGGTCAAGGAATCGCCATCTCTGGTTCTTATTGATGGCGGTAACGGATTGGGGTCAATGATAGGTCAGAAAGCTATGAAAATAGCTGTAGATAAGGCTAAAGTTAGCGGTATTGGAATGGCTATAGTTAGAAACAGTTCCCATTTTGGATCATCTGCTGTTCATGCCCGTGTGGCCCTTGAATATGATTGCATTGGCATCGCTATGACTAATGCCGGACCTGAGATGGCGCCTTGGGGTGGTACTACCGCAGTAGTCGGGACAAACCCGTGGAGTATTGCAGCGCCTACTGGGAAGGGATTCCCAGTAGTTTTAGACATCGCTTTGACCACGGCAGGTAAGGGGATGATGCGTTGGTTTGTACGTGAGGGCAAGAAAATGCCAACAGATTGGGCGTTGACTCCCGACGGCTATGAAACCGACGATCCAAGTGAGGCAATGCTAGGTTCGTTATTAGGAATAGGGGGGCATAAGGGATACGGTCTAGCTATGATGACAGATGTATTGACTGGAGTTATTGCTGGAGGAGCGTTTGGAATGTCTCCTTATTCTGATCCTACAAATCAAGACGTCGCTCACACTTTTGTTGCATTAGATATTGGTTGGTTTATGTCAATTGAGGAATTCAAGTCAAGAATGGACCAGTTTGTCGATGAAGCTAAAGCCAGCAATTTGCGACCAGGGTTCGAGAAGATATATGTACCCGGTGAAATAGAGCATAACCGGGAACAAGATTGTCTAATAAATGGTGTGGAAGTAGATGATGGACTCGCTGAACAACTCCGAGATTTAGCCTCTGATTTGGGTATAGAGTTTCCAAGTTAACTTGTGGAGGGTTAAGGAATGCCCATTTCGTATGAGTTTGACACATCGAACTGCTGGATATACAGTTTCTGTAATCCTAAGTATGTGAGGCTTTTATGACAACGTACACGTGTTCCGACTGTTCTATGGAAGTGACTAGTGTTACTTGTGGGAAGTGTGATTCTGAGCTGGAGTTCAAGTCAATTTCTAAAGATGACGGAAGCACCGTTGGTGTTTCAGAATGTACAAATGGGCATGGTAAGATTAAGTCCCCCATGTGTTGTGGCCATGATATGGTAGCCGCTTAAAAACATTTGCCATAACTGGTATAAGCAAGAGGCGACTGTCTGTAAGGTGGTCGCCTCTTATTTGTTAATTTCATTCTTAATTATGATTTATTTCGAATTTGTAATGTTGAGTTCCAGATAACTCTAGGCATACTCCAGGCTAATCCACCGGCAACTCCCAGAAAACCGAAAGCCCATATCGGCTCGGATCCAGTGCCACCAAAAGCGGATCCTAAAATAGGGATAATGGAAGTAAGATACGCGATTACCATTAAGGGCCATATGCGTGATTTGGTTAAAGTGCCAACTAATGTTGCAGCCGCGCCTGGAGTTATCAAAGCGACTGATAAATCAAACAAACTGAAGACGTTATCAATAGAAAGGAGCCTTGTAGCCAATATGAATAAGACTCCGGCACAACCCCCTGTGATGGAACCAACAATTACAAGTTTGATTAGAGGCTTGAAATTTACTCTTCGCATAACGGACTAGTCAGCGCTTTCTTGTCTGACACATCACCTAAATTTAAAGTGGTATTTATACACGGATGGGAGGCTACTGTTCAGTGATTTGTAGCTTCACTTCGCCAATATCCCCAAAATCAGCAATAAGTTCGTCTCCGCTTACTACAGGGGTAATACCAGTGCATGTCCCAGTTGATATAATCTCCCCTGCAGTAATGGATTCACCTCTTGCAGATAAATGGTTGGCGGTCCATTCTAGGACTAGCAGTGGAGACCCTAGTGTGTTTGCTCCCTTGCCTTCTACGATTTCCTCTCCATTCTGATAAAGAGTAACTGTTTGTGCAGGAAGGTCTATTTCACGCCAATTGGTTACGTCGGGACCTGTTATCAAACCTATGTGTGACACCATATCCGCAACTAGTCTTACTGGCCCTACATTCCCAAGACCACCCTCCCATCGACTTCCTACGACTTCAATTACTGGAAACATAATGTCTACTGCATTGAGTACCTCATCCAGTTTGTACAAATTCTCTCTAGCCGGGAGATTACTTTTGAAACGGAATCCAAACTCACTTTCGACACTGACTCCTTGCCCCTTGTGAACCGTTAACTGATATGGGCTTGTATAACAAGTAGGCACGAACATAGGTGCTGAGACTGGCTCCTTAGTATTTAGTGCTTCCTGGGCTATCTTGCTCGTAGCACCGATTTTCCACCCTGCCCTGGGCATTCCGTATAAATTCTCGACGATACGTTGCACACTGTATGCCTTTTCAATGGTATCAATGCCTTCTGAGGCGTTTTGTGGTACCGTGCCGCCTGACAGGCGTGCCTGCGCTAGTTTGTTCGCAAGCGTTTCTATTGTAACCATGTAATCGACCGTCCTGTGAAATTATTCAACTATTTTGACCACAACATTGGTGGGTGTTGCTGATGATGAGTAGTGACTTGTTGGAATGCATGGCAAACGCGGAATAGAGTAGACTCATCCATCGGCCTTGCACCTAAATGCCATCCTACTGGCAGGCCTTCTTTTGTAAACCCTGCTGGTATAGATATTGCTGCGGCACCGGCCATACTGAAAGATCCGGTTCCACCGCCTCTATCCATGACGAAAGCCTGCGCTTCCTCGGGTCCTTTGAAGGGAGACTCAGTTACTATGGGTCCTGCAGGGCCTTGACCGGTAGATCCAACCAGAATGTCGTATTTCTCGAATACATCTAGCATAGTTTGACCCATCAATGCACGAGCTCTTGGCGCCAAGGTTTGGAGCCCGGCTGGTATTAAGCAACCGACCAATAGTCTTACTCGAGTATTATAATCGTAGTCGAAATAGCGAGTGCGTAGGTGCCCTCTGTGATAGCTTGCTGCTTGGCCGTCACATATTGCCGTATGGACTCCGGGCATCTTTCTAATAAGAGGGATACTCACTGATTCTACTTTTGCCCCAAGGTCCCGTAATACGTCAATTGCCTTCGTGACTATCGCCTTTGTTTCTGGCTCAACGTCGTCACTCATCATTTCTTCAAGAATTCCCACAGTTAAATCTGATATATCGCCAGTGAGCGATTTTGAGTAGTCGGGTACAGCTTCTTGGCTAGTCGTGGGATCCTTTGGATCATACCCTGCTATCGCTTGTAGCATTATGGCAGTATCTTCCGCACTCCTTGCTAACGGTCCCGCTGTATCTAACTCCCAAGAGAGGGTAAATATTCCCTGGCGGCTCAAACGGCTCCAGCTGGGTCTTAGACCAGCTATGCCGTTTACTGATCCCGGTCCTCTTATTGAGCCTCCTGTATCGCCACCCATAGAACCACTTAGCAATCCGGCTGCAACAGAAGATCCCGAGCCAGCGGAAGAGCCGGCAGGATTACGCGTAAGATCCCAGGGGTTTCTTGGCGATTGTTTTGAAAGGAACTCCAGAGTACCTCCCATGTGAAATTCGTGAGTAGCAAGTGTGCCCATAATAATGGCACCAGCTTGTCTGAACCTAGAGATTATCGTGCAATCTTCATCTGGCACGTTGTCATCGTAGGCGTCACACCCGCCCGTATTTGGGTGACCCTTAATGTCCATTTGGTCTTTTACCCCTATAGGTATACCATGCATTGGTCCACGGTATTTACCTGCAGCTATCTCTTTTTCGGCGGTTTCAGCTTCTTTGAGTGACTCTTCTGAAATTAAGTGATTAAACGCATAGAGTTGTGGATCGTATTTACCTATCCTGCCCAAATATTCTTTTGTCAATTCGACTGGAGAAAGCTTTTTTGATTTAATCAATCTCGCCTGCTCTCGAATAGTCATGAAAGCTATGTTGTTAACGTGGGGTGGCGTGTCCAAGTCTTCTTCTGTTACAGCATTGGCGTTAGGTCGGTTAGGAAGACCTCTGAAAGGGAGAACTGGCCAAGGTTCAGTATGGTAAACATCTAGCTCGTCTAGATGTTTCAAGCCGTCCAACAGGGCATTGATTCTATAATATACTTCCGTAAATTCTGGTTCGGGTGGGTTAAACCCCTGAATGTCGAGCAGTGTTCTAACTATGTCTCTGCTAAGATTTTCCATGAAGACCTCCTATAAATCGATGGTTGTTACTTGCAACAGCTAGTTACCGTCAGATGATTCAGTAGACTTGGTCAGGATTAACGCCCATTGGTTGATACCTCTTCGCTTAACTTGGATGTCCCACTTATCTTTAAGGGCAGCGTTGGTGACAGTTAATACAGCAGGGAGAAAATCCGTCAATAATTCGACGCTTTGTCCATTTAGTGCGGACTTCATTGCTTCAACCGCCTTAAGCAGAGGCCCGGGGCACACTTCGCCTCTTACGTCTACAGTTAGGTTATCGTGTTCATTCGCCATATCCGCAGAATCCTTACTGGCCATCAAAATGTCCTGGCTTTAGAACTGCCTTTCGAACTACCCACCCCGATGATATCTCAAGGGTGTAAGAGGGTCATCATGCTAATCGTTTTCTTTATAAAGTCAATGGCTTCTCGGATGACAGTAATATTGGTGTTGAATTAAAGGGTTTTAATGAATTCTATGATTGCCGCTTGGTCATCTGAAGAAAGCTGCTCAAAATTAATTCTAGACTGATCTGCTTCACCTTGATGAGTGGTAATAGCTTCTGCGATAAGAGTCGCTCTTCCGTGGTGCAGATAAGGTGGCTCTGCAGTTGCACCCCATAGTTTTCTGGTTATCCAAACAGGAGATTCTACATGCCTTTGTTCAATAGTTTCGTTTGCTGCAATTGATCCCATGTTGTGTCTTTTGAGATCAGTGAAAGCTCTAACTAAGAAAGTGCCATTGTCGGTACTTGTGATTGAGTTAGATTTAGAGTTGGTAATTAGATCAATGTTGTACGAAGGTTGTACAGGATAAGTACTGTTTGTTCCTGGTGGGTTATATGGATTTGGTTCTGAGAATATAGGGTTGTTTAGCTCAAGAAACGGTTTGTGGCAGACCGCGCATCCAACTTTAGAGAATAGTTCTTCACCTTTCTTAGCATATGACCTAGCCTTTTCAGATTTAGGTGTATTTATGCTAGGTGGTGGTAACGTCGCTTGGAATAGAGTTAAGGCTGTGATATCTGCAGTAGTTAGTTCGTTGGCAACCCCGTCGTAATCAGGATCTGTATCTCGTCCGAAACGTTCCTCGGGTTGCAAACCGTGATGTCTCTCGATGGAATCGAGGGTGAATTCCCTTAACGAAGTATAAACACCTTTTTGACTGAATGGCTTGATTGTCAGATCCACGTCGACACCTTCAATTTTTGAGGCATCGATAAGACCGTCTGGCCACGCGGTCAGTTTACCGAATGAAACTCCTTTAGTTTGTGCTGCTAGGGTTACAGGCCTTTGGTGAAGCTTCGCTTGTGATAATGCCGTTTCCCGTATCTCATGTAAGTCATGTGTCATTTCCCGAGCAAGTAGCTCTATATAGCCTGAACCAAACATGGAGATGGTTCCTCTTTCATTTCCTACTGTAGAAAGTGTCAGATCTTCGTAAAGATCCCCAGGGCCGCCGTCGAACTGTACGTTTGGAAATTTGTGAGCAAGTACGAAGGCATTAGCTACATTGTCTCCACCTCCACCTAAAGTAGGCAGATTATGACAGCCAGAACATGCATTCGAGTCAGGACCAGATATCCTATTAAATCGGGATATCAACTTCGAATCCTTAGTCTGGCTTAGGAATCTTTGTTTGAAGTTGCCAGATCCGTCAAGAGTATTGAATGAGGCAGAGAAAATCTGTGATCCGATTGCGAGGAGCTCTGTTGCGCTGATCGCTTCGTGCTCTAAGTCGATATTGTTAGCGTGCGTGGTTATTCCCGGGGCATCGCCTATTATGTCTGAGGACACAACTGAGGGCGTGTTGGTACAGGCTATGAGAATTGTGGAGAAGCCGGCCAAAAGGGGCAGGCTGATCACCTGGTAGGCTCGGCTTCTCCAATATTTTCCCCAGACCTTAAACACAATAAGGAAAGATCCGGCAATTTGCATATTGCGCTACCTTGGGTCGGCTATTGTTATTTCTCCATCAACCATGTCACCAGTAAATGTGAATTCTGGGCCGAAAACGCCGTAGTTTACTGGCGCAGTTTCCGGGTCAAAATACACGGTGAATTCAAAAGAGTCTCCTGAAGGACCGCCTCCAGGGCCGCCGTCAATTGCTTTTATCTTATAGCCAGCAACTTCTGCGACCTCTCTTGACCCTAGTTTCATCTTTGCTTTAGCGACTTCAGTGAAACAATCAAGGTCACCAGTTATTGTTATTCTATTTTTGCCGTCACTATCTTTAGAAATTTTGAACTCGTCTATGGACGTAGTGGACATTGCCATGTAAAACTCGTTCTTTTCGATCAATACGTCTCCCATCTTAAAAGTGGGCATGATGAACGCTTCGTGATTTGTGTCCACTCTACAAAATGCGTGATTGGCATCGAAGCTGAACACTTCGTTCATCGGTACAGTTGGTTTCTTTGTTTCAGGGTGCAGCATGAGTTTAAGATTTACGCCCCCGCCAGATGCGGATTTCAAACTAATTCTCGAAAGTTCTGCCTCCAAGGTCTCAGCCTTAGTTTTTACGGCACCCAAGCTTGAAATCTCAGTTTTAAGAGCTTCGTTAGCAGTTGTTAACGTTGCTCCAGATGACTTTAAATCATCTATTTGTGATGTGCTGGATAGATAAATAGGGAAAAATCCTATTATTAATCCCGCTATTCCCGACAGTATCGGAGTAAACAATGTTTTACTCATAACTATCCAAAACCTCCTGTTTTTTCAAGACGAGTTCATCTAGAAGAAAGTTAGATGAACTTACGGCTCTGCAAAGGTAAATGGTTATTCGTCGCTGTAATACTCCAATGGTAGTCCAGCGTTTCTGTAGCCACCGGTTCCATCTGGAACGTTGGCCACATTTGTGAAGCCAGATGATTCTAATATGCTGGCAGCGGTACTACTTCTAAGTCCTGCTTCACATATCACTGCAATCTTATTATGAGAAGGGATTTCGTTAATGTGATCTCTCAAAGTCCCAAGAGATATAAGTAATGCTCCTGGTACATGTCCCATTTCCCACTCAATGGGCTCTCTCACGTCAAGTACCAACATGCTGGTGTCTCTGTTGGAGCCCGTTAAATCATCTAAGCTGACCTCTGGGGTCACTAAGGCAGTTGCTTCGAGTTTTGATAATGCGATGTCAATGTCATCTATTATGTCTACGACTTGAAAAGTCCCATCACTTAATTGTTGTGAAGCAGATTCAGATTGCTGAGAAGCACTTGCGAGGATCACTACCTTAGTGCCCTGATTAATCAGGGCACTAAGGCGTTCGTTGATACCTTTTTCGCTGAAAGGCAGGCTTATGGAGCCTTCTATATGTCCAGTAGCAAATTCAGACGGGTCTCGTACGTCTATAACGATTGCTTCTCTACTCTTTATCAACTGATATGACGTATGAGACAGTGACATACTTTGACCTATTTCTCTGACCACAGGAATAACCCACCTGGGTTGTTATACAGCGGAATGCGTCCGATGACGTTCCAAGTTTCGGTTTCAAATACTGCGATGTTGGCTTCTTTCGAGGCGATCGCGTAAACGAACCTTCCGTTTGGATGAACGGCTATCTTTGTAGGCGTATTCCCAACTGTGACGCGCGTTACTTCTTTGAAACTTGTTGTATCCACTACCTGAACAACTGGATCTCCGGAATGCCCTATATAGGCGTATTTACCATCAGGGCTAAATGTGGCTACTACGGGTTTTTGGGCAGCAGGGAAACGTTTGATCAAATCAAGCGTAACTGGATCGAAAACAGAGTTTGTATGACTTCCTACTTCCTGAACCCACATCCTACCCTGGGCATCGTTTGTATGCATAAGCGGCTTCGATCCTTTTGGGGTCTTAGTTTCTTTGAGCACTTCCCCAGTAACGGCATGAACACTTACGACAGAATCACCATTTTGCGTGGGATAAAAGAAGCGCTCTATGCCATCCGAACCGATTGCGATGTCTGCATCACAGACTACACCAACATTCTCAGCACCAGCCGGCATGTTTGTCCATGTGTCCACAACGACGTGTTTGTTGGTATCAATAACCACTATTTCACGTGAACCTTGCTTCCCGACATGTAGGGCCCCAGATTTAGCTGACTTTCCGATGTAGATGTTTTTCTTTTCTTTTCCGACCGGGATGCGACTGGTAACCTCTAATGTATTGACGTCCAGTGCTATAACCTGTGCGTCATCTGCCTCTGGATATTTTATACCAAGCCAGACGTTCTTTCCGTCGAAATAGTTATTGTCGTCGTTCCATGTCCATTTCGTGAAATTCGGGATGTCCGCCGTTTTTATAGGAGAGTTCGTTTCGGCATCTATCAGAGTGACATGGGGCTTTGAGTTGCTGAACGCCAAAAGTTTCGCGGTCACTATTGGCGCTGTAGTCTGAGCGGGTGCTTCGGGCTCGGGTGCCGAAGCAGGCGCCGGCGTTGAGCAGGCTGCCAGTATTAGTGCAGCCAGTAAACTGACACCTAAACATACGATTCTAATTGTTCTCATTATTTTTCTCCTTTTGGATTCAAAGTTATTCTCCATTCTGGCGAGCCCGTTTCTTCTACCTCATACGTGTATCCGTTACGGATCGCCTGCGGCGGTATAGTATCCAGGCAGGGGGCGTGATCAGTTATCACTACAACGCTCTCGCTACCATTGACCTTCTTCATTGCTTCTACGGCTTTCATCATTGGGTAAGGGCAGATTTCACCTCTTACGTCTAGTTCCATATCGCAGCCTCCAATTTGTCTTTCAATTAATTAACCGATCCTTTTGATAGCTTGAACTCCTAAGAATGCGCCTCCAGCAAGTGATGCTGCAAATAGCCAGGCACTGACACTGAGCGAAGGCACCGAAGAAAAGAAAGCGCCTATAGTGCATCCAATGCCTAACCCCGCACCGTAGCCCATGATAATGCCACCTATCAGAGATTGGGCATATCGTTTCGGACTACGTGGAAACCGTAGTTTAAATTCTCTTGAAAACAGAGCTCCCACCAACGCGCCTGGAAGCAATCCAACTGTCACAGCAAACGTGTGAGTGAAAAGCCCTGACTCATCCGCTCTCCCAGCACAGCCTCCTATATCACTTAACCCAAGGAGTGTAGGAGGAGGAATATTTATAGCGGTCATAGCGTAGTTAGCCCAGCGTGCCAATTCTCCAGTAACCCCCCATGGCATGTGAACCATGTACATTAGCACTACTATTCCTCCAAGCGTCGCTCCGCCTACAGTAGCTGGCCAGCCTTTGATAAATACTGACCGCCAGATTGATGCCAGTTTCCCATCGAACGTTTCGTTTGGAAGCGTTTCTTTTGTTGCTTGTGGAATGTATATTCCTGATCTAGATTCGAGCCAGGTGACGAACAAGAAGGTTGCCAAAAGCCCCAGTAGCGTCAGGATAACTGCACCACCATACCCTAGGCTCGTAGGCATCCAAATTAACGGCGATTCGGAGATTACCGCATTCCACCACCAGTTCCATGTCTGGGACAATAGTCCCATTCCGATTATGACGCCTCCTATTGTTACCCAAGACCCGACATAACCTTCGGCCATTCTGTATAAGGAGCCTGAAACACACCCTCCAGATAACACCATGCCGAATCCGAACATCAATCCGCTCACTATGGTTGAAGGACCCACTGGGAGTATGTTCGCTTCTTGCGGCATGACACCAAATGCCGGAAATGGCACCTGTTTAAACATGTTGATTGCGAAGCCAATTGTTGCGATTGCGAGGCCAAAAAGGATCCCTTTCATTATTTGGCTGTTTCCAAATAGGAAAAGGTCCCTAAATGCTGACGCGAAACAGAACCGACTTCTCTGTAAAGTAAATCCCGCTGCCATTGCAAGAAACCAGAGTGGGACCAACGCCGTTTCGGTTTTGGACATGATGATTGCCACGATTACGGCAGCAATTAGAACCCAAACAGCTGCTACATTTTGCAGCCTGGTAATTCCCTGCAGTATTCGGCTTGATGAAACGTTGTTGTCGGTTTTTTCGGTCATTTATAGCTTCTCTTAACTAGAAGGGTCCTTAACTTTCCTAAGGTATGGCTTAACGGTTTCCCAACCATTCGGAAAGAGGTCTTTGGCTGCCTCGTTGTCTACAGCAGGAACTATGATTACATCATCGCCTTGATTCCAGTTGGCAGGAGTAGCCACTTTATGGCTTGCCGTCAACTGGCATGAGTCGATAACCCGTAGCAATTCGGAGAAATTTCTGCCTGTGCTCATTGGGTAGGCAAGGTTCATTTTAATTTTCTTATCTGGTCCGATCAGGAAGACCACCCTTACTGTTGCGTTGTCTGCAGCGGTTCTACCTTCGGAGGTATCTCCAGCTTCAGCAGGAAGCATATCGTAAAGCTGTGAAATCGTAAGTTCACGGTCCGCAATTATAGGGAATTCAAGTGTCGCACCAGATATGTCTTCGATATCCTTAGCCCATTCCAGGTGGTTTTCTACTGAGTCAACACTCAGCCCTATAACTTTGCAATTCCTTTTGGAGAATTCATCGTTTAGCTGCGCTACTGAGCCTAATTCCGTTGCGCAGACAGGAGTGAAATCCTTTGGGTGTGAGAACAGCATAGCCCATCCATCTCCAATCCAGTCATGAAAATTTATAGTGCCTTCACTACTTTCTGCAGTGAAGTCTGGTGCAGTGTCGTTAATTCTTAGTGGCAAGGTTTCCTCCTAAGTTGTTTGTAAAAAAAATCGCCCCCGGCAATACCAGGGGCGATTTGGTGCGACTACATTTGTTGAAGGATCAGATATTCTCTGAGCAAGCACCGTTATCACCCCGCTTAGCGGGGGTCCTACAAGTGCAGTCTATTTTCTGTTTCCCTATCATCATTCTTATATTTAGAAGGTGAAAGCCATCTCTATTGTGATATGACTTAACGGCAGCAATGGTATTATATGATGTGCCTATAGTCAAATAAGTTAGACTCAAGTGATTAATAAAGAATGGGTTGAAGAGATAAATAATTGTAACGGGCTCTATGCATTTGTACCAGCAGTTGGTTTCGCTAATCATTGAAATTGAAGTAAAAGTCAGGCAAGAAAACAATAAGGGGAGTCTTTATGAAATCCAATAGTTATTCATGCATGAAATGTTCCGGCACAGACAGTAAAGTCGAGAAAATCCGAACAACTGGATCCGGTCTGTCAAGATTCTTGGATTTACAAAACAAGAAGTTTGCGGCAGTGTCATGTACTAATTGTGGGTTTACCGAGCTATACCGGGAAGGGAGTGGCATGGCTGGTAGCATCGTTGATTTATTGACTGGATAACTGAATAGACGAAACTGAAACATCTCATGTCTCTATAGCCTCTATTGGCTGTAAAGGAGGGCAAGTTGTCCAAGATATTTTTGTCCGCAGGGATAGAAGTAAAGTACGATGTCGGCATTTCCACTCGAGACAAAATCAGGCTTTCTGCAGATATCTATTTCCCGCAGGATCGTAATGGTCCTCTTCCAGTGATCCTTTCAAGGACCCCATACGACAATACGGCCGAAAACATGGTTTACAGCGGCAATTTTTATGCCCAGCACGGGTACATATTTGTGGCCCAGGACACACGTGGCAGATACGACTCCGAGGGTGACTTTCACCCATGGATCAACGAGTTTGATGATGGGTATGACACTATCGAGTGGATTGGGGAACAGGAGTGGTGTGACGGAAATGTAGGAATGGTAGGTGCTTCTTACGGCGGAAACGTTCAGTGGCAGGCAGCGGCTATGGGAAGCAAATATTTAAAGGCCATCGTTCCTAGGGTGATTGGAAACAATCTGTATGAATCACCTCACTATCAAGGTGGCGCTTTTCAATTGAATTGGAGTGCTACGTGGTGCCTGCGTATGGCGGGGAGAACATCTCAAAAGCTTGACGGTTATAACTGGGAGCAACTTTTTCAGGTGTCACCTTTGAGGAAATTGCCTTCTGAAGGCGGGAAAGACATCTTCTATTATCAAGAGTGGATGGATCATCCTGATTACGATGATTACTGGAAACGCCTTGCTAACGAAGAGAGATACGGTGATGTAAAGATTCCGGTTCTACAAATTGGAGGTTGGTATGAGAGCCAAGGGAGGATCCAAGACTTCGAGAACCAACCAGAGAGCTGTTGTGGGGCCATGGGTACACAGGGCTAGCTCCATAACCAATGCCGGTGAAGTTGATTTTGGTGCTGCGTCCGTACTTGATTTGGAACAGTTAGAACTGAAATGGTTTGATCGTTGGCTTAAAGGAACAGACAATTGTGCGGATAATGAGGCTCCGTTGAAACTGTTCGTTATGGGTGTTAATCAGTGGAGATACGAATCTGAGTGGCCCCTCGCAAGGACTGAACTTACCCAGTATTATCTTCATAGCTATGGTTCGGCTAATTCGTTGCTAGGTGACGGCTCACTTTCAGTAGTGCGTCCTAGAGACGAACAGCCAGATAAATATACTTACAACCCAGAAAACGCGACTCCTACGAGAGGTGGTTGTAACTGTTGCAACCCTGAGATAGTTGATTGGGGGGCGTTTGATCAGAGGCCCGTTGAGTACCGAAATGATGTACTCGTGTATACAAGTGAAGAACTCGAGCGAAACGTAGAAGTTACAGGCCCAGTTGTGGCCACTATATTCGCAATTACTGACGCTAAGGACACTGACTTCACTGCTAAACTAGTCGACGTTCACCCAAATGGGTACGCTGTTAACCTTTGTGACGGAATAATCCGGGCTCGATATCGAGAGTCAACCAAGACGCAACAATTGCTTACGCCAGGCGAGGTATACGAATATAAAATTGACTTGTGGCCTACGAGCAACGTTTTTAAGAAAGGACACAGAATCCGGCTCGACATAGCGAGCTCGAACTTTCCAAGATTTGATAGAAATCCCAACACTGGTAACAAGTTTGGAGAGGATGCTGGAACGCAAGTGGCAAATCAGGTGATTTTGCATGATAAAGCGCATCCATCACACGTTCTCTTGCCAATTATTCCTGCTCTCTAAAGTTTGGATATCTTTCGTTAGTCGGATGTATACTAAGGACTCTCGAAAGAAAGAATTGGTATCACACGCGCTCGTAGCTCAGCGGATAGAGCACCGGTCTTCGGAACCGGGGGTCGTGGGTTCGAATCCCTCCGGGCGTACCACTTTTTAGGCAGGAATCACTCTCGCTTTTTCGTAACTACGGGTAATAGTGGGTGTGTCCGATTCAAACCCCATGTAACGCCTAATGAATTGCCAACTCCTTGATAATGCCAGAATAATTAGCGATGTCATGGAGTTAAATGGGGGAAGCATTTTTAACCAGGCAATCAACAGGTTTAGAGTTTAAGCTTATCGCCCGTGCGCCCTTCGAATGTTATGTCTGATATCGTAAGCCAACCGATTGAAACGGTTGTTTGCAAGCCTTTACCTGAACAATTTTCAATCGTTGAAGTACGCTAACTATTTATTTATGCTTTGGAGCGGAAGGTGAATCGCGAAAATGAATTCAGATTATGTAGTAACTCGACCGAATTTAAATGAGAGGATATACGAAGTCGTCAGGCAAATCACTTTCGGTTCCGTTGCATCCTATGCTGAGGTATCTGCACTGGTGATTGGGAGCACGCCACGACTTGTCGGGTATGCGATGGCCTTATCTACCCCTGAACGTGATCTCCCTTGGCATAGGGTAATCAACTCAAAAGGCAAGATAAGCATTCGCAGTTCTGGCGCGGGCGCGGAAATTCAACGTAGAATGCTTGAAGAAGAAGGGGTTAGGTTCAATCAGAAAGGTGCAGTAGATTTTGCATGTTATGGATGGCTTTAGAGGAATTGTAATAGGATCACGCCATAGGAGAAACCTATAGAAGGAAACGTATTTATGAGAGTGGCATTAACAATAGTAGGGGTTTTCGTAGTCTTTTTGATTGGCGGTCCTGTTCTTGCTTTCATCTGTGACACGGCTGGTTGCGAAGACTCCCTTGACGTTTGGTTAGGATTCTTAACCCTCGGCCTTGCGATTGCAGGGGGAGTAATTGGTTATAGATTACCGTCTAAAATCACAAATAATGCTAATTCCGGGGAGCCCAGAGATATCAAGGATCACTTATGTGTTCACAATGTGGTTCAGAGCTAAGACAAGAGGGTTTATTTTGTGGGTCTTGTGGGGCGCGAAAGAGGCCGATCTCATCTCCAGCAACTACTAATAAGAGGGGGGGCTCCACTCCTTATTGTGATGGTGATCATTGGTGTAATTATCTCAATTTCGGTAATGTCTTCTGTTTTGGTGAGCAGTTCAGAAAGAAATGAGTCAATGCCTGAGGTGCCCACCGACCTTCTACCAGTTCCTACCGTTACTCTAGTGCCACCTACTGCAACTCCAGTGCCACCTACCGCTACGAGTGCTTGGACACTTGAGGAACGTGTGCAAGATGATGCTCCCCCTGAAGTTATGCCAGACATAGTATTTTCAGATTCGGAAACTGGTTTTACGCATGTGGTTGTGGAGATTGAGAGACTGTCATTAAGTCAGGGTTCGATTAACGAGTTTGTGAATAGACGGATACACTGGAATCCTGGCCTCGTTGCTGATCCGGATGGAGTGCCTATTGACCGTATCAATGGCTTTTTGTTTCACGGGGTGCTGAAGGAAGGAGAGCCGGCTACACGGGTTATCCTTGTTGCAGCGAACGATCCGTGGGCTATAGAGGTGGAGTTTATTCCTCATCCTTTAGAGCCGCATGATGCTGTTGGAGCACCTTTCCCAGCATTCGAATGGCCTAGGATTAATGATATGGTCGAGTCCTTCGAATTATTCCCCGCTGGCGTTTAATGAAGGCGACTTAGGAGGCGCACTTGGTGACCTACAGTTTGACTCCCGATAAGGTAATACTTAATTCGAACATAATTACGATGGATGCTAACAATCCATCGGCACAGGCGGTCGCGGTAAATGATGGTAAGTTCGTGGCTGTAGGCAGTAACGAAGATATTAAGAGTTTGGTAGGACCTAAAACGTTAGTCACTGATTTGATGGGGAAGACGATGCTGCCTGGCTTTATTGATTCGCATACCCACGTCCTAAGTAGTGGGACACGTCATGTTACGGAAGTTGACTGCGATTTACGGTCTCTGTCCGATATAAAGAAAGCTTTAAGCAGTAAAGCCAGCAACACTCCGGAAGCCGATTGGGTGATAGGCTTCAAGTTTGATGACACTAAGACTTCAGAGGCTAGATTCCTTAATCGGCAAGATTTGGACCAAGTGAGTCGGTCTCACCCTATTATGGTCGCCCATCAGGCGGGTCACGTCTATTTCTTTAATTCTAAGGGGCTTGAAATGGCCATGTTCTTTGATGACAGCCCGAACGAGCAGGGGGGGGTCTTAGGTAGAGATACACTTACTGGAAGCCTTAATGGGGCGGTTTATGGAAGGGCAATTGACCGAGTGCTAAGGGAAGTATTACCTAAACCTAGTTCTGAAGATCGCAGATCTGGGTTAAAGCTCATCTGTCAAATGTTTGCTGAAGCAGGAATTACTAGTGTCCATGATGCGATGGTTTCGAGTGATGATTTGGGCATATATCAAGAATTCATTGAGAGAGGAGAGTTGCCCATTCGCGCCTACCTGCTGATGCACAGGGATCACTTTAACTCCTTAAGGGATGGAGGAGTGCGGACTGGTTTTGGTGGCGATCGATTGCGAATAGGGGGAGTCAAAATGGTGGCTGACGGTGCTATTTCGACGCGCACTGCTTATCTTTCTGAGCCCTATGTTGGGACCGAAGGAGAGCGCGGGTTACTGATAATGGATCCCGAAGAAACTAACGAAAGAGTACTTGAGATGCATAAGGCTGGATTTCAGGTTTGTATTCATGCAAACGGGGATTCGGCGATAGAGATGGTGCTTTCCGCTTATGAGGAAGCACAAAAGGCTTTTCCTAGGACTGATCCCAGGCACAGAATTGAGCACTGCAGTTTAGTAAATGCGGAAATCCTTCAAAGGATGAAGGATATTGGGTGTTTGGCAGTGCCGTTTGGATCATATGTGTACTATCACGGCGAGAAAATGAGATTTTATGGTGAGCAGAGACTCGAACGGATGTTCGCCCATAGATCGTTCATCGATGCAGGCATAAATTCGTCAGGTGCTGCAGACTATCCTTGTAGCCCGCTAGCCCCACTAATTGGAATACAGAGCTGCGTGACAAGAGAGGACAATTCAGGGAAAGTCTGGGGTCGCTCTCAGGCAATATCAGTAACGGAAGCTTTGAAAGTTTATACAATTAACGGCGCGTACGCATCGTTTGAGGAAGATATTAAGGGGTCGATAGAAGTGGGTAAATTGGCCGATATTGTCATCTTGGCTGCTGATCCCAATAATGTGGATCCCCATGAAATAAAGGATATACCTGTTGAAATGACTATAGTCGGAGGCGAAATAACCTATGAGTTATAGGGATCAGATACTTGGGGGACATTATTTGCGATTTGCCAACCTGACCTTTCAAGCCTAGGCGCCGTGACATTTCTTGTATTTTAGGTTGCTTCCACAGGGACAACTTTCATTTCGGCCTACTTTACGTCCCTGAGTGACAGAATTGAACCTGTTTTGGGCAGATCGGCGCTCACCACACTCAGCACACGTGCAGGCTGAACCGTGCTCATCATACCAATTGCTCCTTTCTTTGCCTATCGCCAAATCGATTTGTACCCACCTATTGTGAATTGATTAGTTTGCCATTCTACATTTGTTGACATCGGTTGGTATAGAAGTACAATTCAACTAACCGTAAATGACGTGGTGTTTGATACACAAGGCGCCTTATGATTAGCAGTTACTTGTTTCGATTGTCTCCGAACGTAAGTTTTTTCTTAATAGCATTTCTGTTCTCTCTGCTTTTTTCCTTACTTCCTAATGACCAACGAGTTTATGCCGCCTTAGGTGACTTTATTCAAGTGCAGAAGGATGGTGTTTCTGGTCTGGATGGATTGGGAGGTGCAATAAAAATTGTTCTTAGTCCAGATGGTAAGTATATATATGTGGTTGGAGATATCGACAATGCGTTGGCTGTATTTAGCCGGGATGCCGTAACTGGACAATTGGCCTATCTCCAGACCTTAAGGGATGGCGTAGATGGTGTTGATGGACTGCGAGGAGCTCACGGCTTGGACATAAGCTCTGACGGAAAACACCTCTATGTAGTGGGGCGACATGATGATGGCATAGCGGTCTTCAATCGTGATGTCTCCACTGGTTTGCTCACGTACCTCGAGATTCACAAAGATGGTATAGATGGGGTGGACGGCTTAGATGGTTCAGTAAATGTGATTGTGAGCCCAGATGGCAATAATGTGTATGGAACTGGTGTGGATGATGATGCGGTTGCGGTGTTTGCTAGGAACGTGACAACTGGCGCACTCACATATGTCTCGATGGAGAAGGATGGTGTAAGTGGGGTGGACGGGCTTGATGAGGCGAGAGCACTTGCTATTACTCCGGACGGAAAACATGTCTACATAGGAAGCCAGGCTGAGGACGGATTAGCAGTTTTCAGTAGAGATTCTGCTACTGGTGCACTGACATTCCTTGAAGTATTGAAAGATGGATCTGCCGGAGTAGATGGAGTGAAAGGAGTGATGGGAATCAACTACAGTCCGGGGGGAGACCATATTTATGTCACAAGTTATACGGAATCTTCTTTAGCAGTGTTCTCGCGCGATACGACGACTGGTTTGCTTGCATATGTGGATGTATACACAGATGACACGAACGGAGTAGATGGCTTATTGGGAGCTTGGGACGTTGCTTCAAGCCCAGACGGTTTTTATGTGTTTGCTACTGGTAGTAGCGAGGATGCACTTTCGGTCTTTAGCAGAGATCCGGTCACAGGTATGTTGACATACATGGTTCATCACTTAGACGACCAAAATGGAGTCGATGGTTTAGGTCAAGCTATGGATCTTGTAGTTACCTCAGATGCAAAACACGTCTACGCTACGGGCTACAGCGATGGTTCTATAGCTGCGTTTAATTCATACGGTGCCTCAGATTTAAGCTGGAGTTGGACTTGGATAGATGAAACTAAGAAGCTGGTAGCTGTGGTAGTGCTTGGAAGTACTTGGACGGCTACTGCTGATAAGGTTCAATTTTTTGTTGATGGTGTTCTCTCGGAAACTGTCTCGGCCCCGACGGCCGGATTTATAAGCAAATTCAACCTGGTAGTAGCGGGTAGCGAAGAAATATCCTCGGCTCCGATTAATGTTTCTTTAAGGATATTAGACAACTCCTCGATTGCGTTAGGTGCCACTGGGTCTCCTCAAAATGTTGATGACATTGTTCCCAATGACCTGGGATTAAAGATTCAAACGCAGGGGAACAGAGCTTTGGTGCAGGTTAAGTTGCCGGCAAGTGGACTATCCTCTGAGATAGCATGGATGGACATTTACCCCAATTACACAGCAGGGGACAAGCCCAAAGTGACCGCTAAACTGCCCTCAGTCGTTGCATTGCCTACGGATTCCATTATCGATATGTGGGTGACAGACCTGACGGAACCTGCAAGTACGTTCAGAGTCCATTTCTATGATGCTAATGACGATTTGATTACTTTTGCCGAAGGGCTTACTGTAAACACGGGCATACTTGACTTGACCAGTAGTAGAATGGCGTTTCCTGGCCTTACACCTGCAACGAAAATTACGCTACTGACAACTCCAATCCCTGTTGCACCTACACCTACGCCGGTTTTGCCAGGTACTGGTGATGTTGCTTCTAGCTTACGCTTCGTAACTGGACTGATATTGCTGGGTGTTTTGTTGGTGGCATTGGGTGTTTTGGGCATATATCAGAATCGACGTTCTCGAAAAGTTGCTTCTTATTGACCTCAGCGTGATCACAGGATATAACAGCATAATCTTTGATAAGTTAACCGGGAGCGTAACATATGGAAGCATTCGCTATAGGCATAGGAGATGATTATCCAAAAGGGCTGAAGAGGATTCGGCTTCTTGAGGACACTGACAAGCTCATTATTGAGGATGCGCGGCTTATAGATGGGACCGGAGCCCAACCCAAGGAAAAGGTTTCTGTTGTGATAGAGAAGGGGAAGATTCGGTCTGTTCAACAAACTGAACTCACTTCAGATCAGAGACGGGGGGCTGAGATCATTTCAGGTATGGGTAAGACTTTTATGCCTGGACTAATGGATTGCCACGTGCACCTTTCTGGGCAGGCAACCGCGAGTGCTTATGAAAGATACCTTGACCCACCTCCGCAGGTCCAATTGTTAAGGGCGGCAAATGATGCATATGATGCGCTTGCCTCGGGATTTACCACAGTTCGAGATGCAGGAACTTTCGGTGGAGTGCCGATTGCCTTGAGAATGGCCATAGCTGATAAAGTTATTATGGGTCCACGAATATACGCTGCAGGCGATGCCCTCTCACAGTCGAACGGACATGGAGACTGGCACGTCTTCCCATATAATTGGGTGAAAGATATGCAACCTAGAGCTTGGCTGGTGGATGGGGTAGACGAATGCAGAAAGGCCGTCAGGCTAAATTTCAGGCAAGGAGCTGACCTAATCAAGGTTTTTCTTGCAGCCGGTGGCGTTACCAATACTCCTGAGGACCTTGAGGCATACCCCGAATTTTCACTGGACGAGCTAAACGCAATCGTTGATGAGGCTCATAGACGCGAGAAACGGGTGGCTGCTCATGTTACAGGGGCCCCGTCAGTTCTGCACGGACTCGAGGCGGGGGTAGACACGATGGAACACGGCAGGATTGGACCTGACCAAGAGCTGCTAGAAAAGATATCGGAAGCAGGGGTTTTTCTCTGCCCAACCTTAAGTATATTTTACTGGATTTCTACCGAGGGCGAAAAATGGGGAGTCTTCCCTGGGGGAATAGAAGCTGCTAAACAGGCAATGGAGGACCAATTCAAAATGGTCGGGATGGCGAAGGAACTGGGAGTGAAATTGGCTAGTAGCACTGACTCCGGCAGCAAGTTTGGTAAGGGGAATCTAGCTAAAGAGTTGGAGTTGATGGTTGAGAGTGGGCTAACCCCTTTGGAATCCATTGTTGCGGCTACAAGGACTGCCGCTGAGTGCATTGGAATCGAAAAAAGCGTTGGTACGATTGAGGAAGGCAAGAAGGCCGACTTTTTGCTTGTGGATGGAGACCCAACGAAAGATATCCGAATACTGCAAAACAGGGATGCTTTATCTATGGTTGTGAGATCTCCTGAATAGAGTCAATGTCAAGGAGGATTTAATGGTTGCTAAGAATAAAACTAAAGCGAAGCTTGGATCTGGGGGTGTTGCGTTCGGCGTCACGGTCGGAGTTGATGAAATTGCTAATCTTGAATTGGCCGGTCTTCTTGGGTTCGACTACGCCATTATTGATTGTGAGCACGACCTATTTAATGAGAGAGAATTGGAAAATGCGATTCGTGCTGCTGAGATCAACAATTTGACCCCGATTGCAAGAATACAAAACAATTCTGAATTGATTCTGCACGCATTGAACGGAGGTGCTCAAGGAGTTTTGATTGCGCGGGTAAATACAAAGGAAGATGCTAAGGCGGTCGTAGATGCTGCAAAATTTCGACCGGAGGGAGCCCGCACCATTTTCTTCCGAAGTAGAGGAGGGGGATTTGGCCTGAACTTAGGTTCTCCAAAACAATGGACCCTTGATATTAACCGAGAGACCATGATCGGGTTCATAATCGAGGAGATTACGGCGGTAAATAACCTTGACGAAATACTGGATACAAAATCCCTTGATTTCATTGACTTGGGGCCGTTGGACCTCGCTCATTCAATGGATTGGCCAGAACAAGAAGAGGTCGATGGATTTGTTAACAAAATAGTGGATGGCTCAATAAGTGCAGGGAAAATCGCTAATTCTGGAGGCAGTGCTGAAAATCTGTCTGTCCTTTTGGATAGGGGGTTTCGAATGATTACTGTCAACCCTAGGAGCTTTTTTGAAAACGGCGGAGTGCAATTCCTGGCACATGCAGCTGAATTAATGAAGGCAAAGGGGCTCTCCTAGCCATAACCACAAGGATAGGGTAGTGATTAACAATGTAGGTGGCGTAATCATTTGGTCTGACGATGTAGAGAAGCTCAGCGTATTCTACAAGAATGTATTGGAGCTTGAGCCGGTTACTGAAAGGGAAGGCTTTATAGCATTTTCATTTGGGGAGTTCAGGCTAAGTATCAGCTATCATAATGGTGTCCATGGTCGTTCCAAAGACCCTTTGCGAATGATGATTAACTTTAATGTTTCAGATATCGACTTCGTTTATCGATCCCTGAGCGAGAAAGGTGTTACGTTTTTGAGGTTACCAGAGAAAGAACATTGGGGTGGATATGTAGCAACTTTTAAGGATCCTGACGGAAACGTCGTCCAGTTGTTACAGCGTAGCAGCGATTAAGTCTTTAATTTGCATGGAGGCCATGCCCCCC
>QGNO01000018.1 GCA_003228195.2 Chloroflexota bacterium
ATTCACTATGTACAGATAGTCACCAATTACTGCTATTCCTTCAACATCATCAACGGGAAGCTCCGCAGAGCCACCACTGTTAAATCCTGTGACCAAAGCGCCGTCAGTGTCGACCTTGATCAGGTAATCCTTCGGGTTCGCCTCTACCACCATCCATATGTTGCCGCCATCAACAGCCATGCCCTTAGGCTCGGTGGTGATATTGGACACCGTCAAAGGTATAGAAGCCTTCTTGACGGTATTCGAGTCAGTGTCGCCGAGATAGAGCACATGCCCAATCGCGGCCAAACCGTCAACGTTAATCGAACCTCCTAAGGTGTAAGTGTCACTCTCAGTTCCGTCCGATCCGTAAGTGGTAATGTCATCGTTTAGAGCCGTTATAACCTGCGGGCTATTGCTTCTGTAAGCAAGTGCCGTGAGGGCGTTAGCTTGATCACTCAACTGGATATTCTCACCTATGTCATTACCGTTATCATCAAACTTTATCAAACCGCCCATGCCACCCTGATTCATCTGGTTGTGCCCGACGATCAGGCTGGTCCCATCACTGGCCAAGCCCTTAACGAGTGCCTGACCCATGGGTACCTGGTTGTAAGTAAAGTCGTTTCCTGCATTCCCGTTAGAGATATTGTATCCCTGGAATGCCCAATCGCTGCCACAGCACCCCTGATTGAGTTCAGCCACCCAGAGCTGGCTGTCAAATACTGCAACAGAGTTGGCGTCAGACTGATTTGTATCAATGACTCCATTCGTGCCCCATGAAGTGTCTTTGGTCCCACTTGTGGAAACCTTCATGATGCTGTCTTTAGGAGTGTTATTAAGAAGTAGATACAAGTCTGTACCATCGGTTGTCATGCCCAAGAGAGAATTCGCTCCGGCCGGCGCAGCTGTCTTGTATATATAGTCAGTCTCGTCGTCAGCGATATAGAGAACGCTACCCATCCAGGTCATGCCTTTTACATCAAGGTCCAAGCCGCCTGTAACAGTCAAGTCCTCTTGCCGCATGTCGGCGATCGCTTCCATATTCCAGCTACCCGCGGTGAAGGCGTCGATTGTGTCGCCTCTACCTATCCAGTTCTGGCCACCGCTATTAATCGCTACAGCCCTTCCACCACTGCTCATATCATCGATGTTCTTGTCGAGGTCTGCGTTACCGCTTGTGTCAAACGACTTGTACTGTGACTGGCCTGAACTCATTACGAAGACATCGTCACCGTCACTAGACATGCCTCCAAATCCGTCACACCAGCCACCATCACCAATGTTAACTGCGCTACCGTCGTTTGAGCCGTCACTGACGTCGATCTTCTGGATCTTACAACCGGAGTTGTTACCTCCGTTGACCATAATCCAGAGCTCGCTGCCTACAAACGTCATTCCCTGAACGTCGTCATGCCCAAGCGTGAAAGCCGCTTCCTTAGCACCGGTACTGGCGTTCAGCTTTAGAAGCGTGTCCGCACCAGCCGTGCCGTCCGTTACCAGCCACAGATAGGTGCCGTCATTGGCCAATGCTTGCGGGGTAGTTGTTTCACCAGTAGGTAACGAGGCCTTCAAGATCGCGTCATTTCTATCGTCCGCAATGTATATAACACTACCCACTATGGTCAGACCCTTGACCTTCACTCCACCTCCGCCTAGTGAAGTAGCAGAGTCGAGGTCGTTGTACGCAAGGGTTTCCTCAGTATCCTGACCATTTAGGGTAGCTACAGCCACAATATCGTCGCCCTTTCCAAAATAGTAGTGGCCCTTACTGCTGTGATACGTAGCAGCCTCAGCACCTGATGAAGTGTATTGGGCATTCCAGCTCATACGATAATTGGCCTCTAGATCACCATTGGTTTCGTTTTGCGTGATATTCCCGTCACCGCCTTGTATGCCAAGGAGGAACTCTTCTCCATCGTATGCCAGGCCTCTGAAGTCCCTGTTGTTTTGGTTTACGCTTAATGTGACATCATTACCCCAAGAGGAGTTCGAGATGTCATAGGCCTTAATCTTGGCATCATTGTTGTCTCCGCCAAAAACAGCCCAGATATTTCCATCTTTATAGGTTATGCCTTCAACTTCGGTCTCGCCTGTATCGATAGAGCTCCCGACCTGGCTTCCGCTAGTGTCAGTCACTATTATCCGGTCATTGCCGCCGCTACCATTTACCAACACGTAGAATTGGGTATTAACGGTGTCATATGTCAAGCCACGAGGCGACGTAGTCATAGTACTTGCACCCTGCGACTTACTTATGGCTGAACCATTATCACTGCTCGCCAGATAGTAAACGCCGCTTGAGTCCATCTGAAAGCCACCTATGTCATCGGTGTAACCAGTAATCGTCTGAGACAAGGTTGTTTCCGTCTGACCAGGCTGCTGGGTGTTGTGGGTACTAATATTTCCGTTACCATCAATTGAATAGAGCTTCTGGCTATAAATCGCTACAGCGGCAGGTAGGGAGTAGTCCATTCCTTGATCCTTATCCCTGTCAAGGCCGCTACAGTCACTGGTCACATCCCATCTTTGGATGGAGTTATTGTCTTCGTTATACCCCCAGATGTAGTCTCCAATGCCGGTAATCGGCCATACAAGGTTATCTTCTGGGCCTTGCCTGTAAAGATAACACTCTGTGGCATAACTGCCATCACTTATGTCGAACTGCTGAATCCATCTTTTAGTGCCGCCACCGCCACCATCTTGGTGGTCCAAAGCACTCTGGGAGTGAGTTACCCATAGTTTGCCATCCGCAGTAGCGATACCCTTTGCTAGGGTAATATCAGTGCCATTTCCGTCTTTTACATCTGCGACTCCACTCGAGCCGAATCCGCTAACAACGGCGCCGCTGGAATTGTATTTTTTGATCTGATCAACACCGCCACCGCCATCAACAAGCGCATAAATATTGTCGTTGCCATCTCTAGCTATGCCTAGTATATCGTCTGTCGTTGCGACTAATGCTGTGGAGTCAGGAGCTGAACCGACGCCTGCAATCAGGTCGTCCGTGACAGTTGGAATTTCAAAAGCTACGTCATCTACCGCTCCAGTGGCGGCCAAGTCACCCGGGCCGCTACTCGCTCCCGACTTGAGAGGTATCGCTGTGCCCAAAGCCGTCAAACTCGGTAACGAGTCTGGTGCGTTCGGGTCAACCGCGACGAGTGTAGGTATATCAAATCCAGTTGTAAGCGTCGGAAGAGGGTCCGGGAGACCAGCGGGCAAACTCGGGGAAGTTGCCTGTGGTATGTCAAATACCTCAACCGTATTTGGTGCCAAGCTGTAGGTTGGCGGGGGTGTCAGTAATATAGGTGCATCCCAGGTGATCTGATACTCAATCTTCGCACTGTTACCGGTACCTGTGTATCCGTAGCCGTAACCATATCCGTATCCTATGCCTGACCAGGTCACGAGCACTTCTAAGTTGTTAGTGGGTAGTGAGTAACTCCCAGCGTAAACGGGGAGGATTTGGCTAAAACCTTGAGAGCCATTAACGGTGAGGGTCACCGAAGTTATGTCCTTCGTCTCGCCGTCAGAGAAATCTATCTGGCCATCAAAGACCACTTTCTCTCCCAAAAGGTAGGAGGTCTTGTCCGGGTCAACGGTAGTAGTTATACCCATCGCAGGCCCTGGGAACAGCAACACCGTTGCTATCGCCATAGCTGAAACTGCAAGAACAGCTAAGCCTCTCCCTGGAATTCTTTTCGCCGAAATTAAGTACTTGCTCACCGTTATCCCCCGATTTTTTACTACCAACACCTGTCAATTTTTCGAATCGTTCGTTGACATCGAATCAGTTATCAACAAAGCTACTTGAATCCGTCATCAACCAACTCACATACGTAAATACAGTCGACGGCCTATTCGACCTTCGACTTTTAGTCACGCCGAAAATTTATATCACTAATTCATGCCTAATGTCAACTTAAAATTGTTGAAAAGCCTTAAAGCATTTTCGAAGTTTTATAAAATGGCCATCTATACACTTCATTCGAATCTTATTGTCAAAAATCTGCGATTTGAACAAATGCGGTACGTGACACGTAGTCACTTCGCGTAACGGTTCATTGACCGCAAATAAGGAGGAGAGGTTAACAGCTAGATAACTTGCGCACTTATAGCAAGCCAGCGACGCCTGACTGCGAGGATGCCATTATTGTCAGGCTCTCCGTACTGTTCCATGGCTGAAGCAACAGAGAGCTTCATCGCTTCGGCAGCGTCCGGAGGATTGTACCCATGTAAAGCCCCGGCTGCGTACTCCTGAAATGCACTGATATGCTCCATGGCAACACCACTTAACCGCACAACCTTTTCCCTGACATCCACCAAACTGAATCCAACTTTCTTCACCAAATCCTCGTAATACTCTTTTGAGAAGAAATTGCTAGCAGCCGGCCTGGCATCCATTCGATCCCTATCGATGCCTTTAGATTTTAGATACTCTACTGCCCGCCTGACCTGGGCACGGTAAAAGACAATGGTCTCTTGGGGTCTTGACTCTGCATAAAAAGCGGAGTTAAAGAATAGCCATCCACCCTTCTTTAAAGCATGCCTCACCTTGGTGAGCGCTTCTTCCTGC
Organism: Chloroflexota bacterium; assembly: GCA_003228195.2. Classification (GTDB taxonomy): domain Bacteria; phylum Chloroflexota; class Dehalococcoidia; order Lucifugimonadales; family QGNO01; genus QGNO01. Next base: position 4,556 of record QGNO01000018.1, read on the forward strand.
TCTTCCGCATCCAAATAATGAATGCTGTTTCCCCAGAGGGCCAAATCTATGCTGTTTTCCGGAAGGTTCATATCCTGCACTCTGGAATGTATAAGCTCAAGCTTGCTAGTTTTGCCTTTCAAGTTCAGTTTCGTCTGATACAGCGCCTCTTTAGCCCGATCCAAGCACACCACCGTTGGAACATTTCAATGGACGGGAACATTATCTAAAAATAATTCCGCCATAGTCCCGACACCGGTGGAGATATCCAAAAGCCGATCTACTCCGTGATTACCCCTCTCCACTAGGAACCCTATCCAAATTCTGATCAATCCGCAGTTAACCAAGCGATACTCTTCGGTGTCTGCGAACGGTTCGTATACAAATTCTACCTTAGGGGGTGTCATTAATTTCTCTAAGTTCCATTAAAAAGCACTTCGCAAAATTTTCTGGAAATATTAAGAGATAGTTGTGAATTCCCGCAAATTATAAATCATACGGCCTGAAGGCAAGACATGAACTGTGCCCTCCAAATCCGAATGAGTTGGACAAAATTACCCCCTTCCCAATCTCTCTCGGCTTCCAAGGTATGCAATCGACATCGCATTCAGGATCCGGGTTATCGTAGTTAATCGTGGGCGCCGCAACGCCTGTTTCCACCGTCTTGGCACATATCAGAGCCTCTAAAGCCCCTGCTGCTCCTGCTAGGTGTCCAGTCATCGATTTCGTTGAACTGATAGGCGTAGTAGAGTGACCAAAAACCTTGCTTACTGCGAGCGCTTCAATCTTATCATTGAGCTGAGTAGAGGTGCCGTGTGCATTGATGTATATCACTTCATCACTGCCTGCCTCTGCATTAGAAAGTGCAACCGTCATAGCTTGTATTGCACCGATTCCTCCCGGATCTGGCGCCGTAATATGAAAGCCATCAGAGGCGGCACCGTAACCAGCAAGTTCAGCTATGATCCTTGCACCGCGGGCTTTTGCATACTCTTCTTCTTCCAGGACTAGAACCGCAGCCCCTTCCGACAAAACAAAGCCGTCCCTGTTTACATCAAACGGTCTAGAGGCTTTTTCGGGTTCATCATTACTGTTTGAATTTAGCGCATGCGCCTGCTCAAATGAAGCCACGCAAACAGGAATGATTGTCGCCTCAGTTCCGCCAGCAAGCATCGCTTTTGCCCTACCCATCCTTATCGTATCGAGAGCTACCCCAAGGGCATCAGCCGATGAAGCACATGCCGAAGCAGTCGCAAAACTGGGGCCTCTACAACCTAAGTGTATCGATATAACGCCTGCAGCAGCATTTGGCATTAGCATCGGCACTGCAAACGGACTAACCCTTCTAGCTCCCTTATCGCGCAACACAAAAGCCTGTTCAATCACTGTGGTTAGACCACCGACACCACTTGCTATCACAACTCCAACCTCTTGGCAGGTGGCCCCTTCCAGTTTCAGCCCGGAATCGTCGACCGCCTCTTTGGCAGCAGCCAAAGCAAATTGACTGAACCTGCCCATGCGCCTTGCCTCTTTACGATCCATCCAGTTATCCGGATCGAATCCTTTAACTTCGCCAGCTATCTTAGTCCTTATACCATATTCGTCCGGGTCGAAAGACTCGATATTAGAAATTCCACTCTTGGCACTCATGAGAGCGGCCCAGGTGTCAACAGCATTTAGCCCGACCGGATTGACTGTACCTATACCCGTTATAACCACTCTTTTCAAATCGTTTCCCCTATATCCACTAAGATTTTACCGCTCCGCAATCTACGTTCAAAGCTTGTCCAGTTATGGCCCAAGCCTCACCAGAAGCCAAAAAAACCACTGCGTTCGCTACGGCCTCCGGGGAAAGCTCTTTCGGTATAGCCACCCTTGATAGCAAGGCCTGCCTGAGCTCTGCACTGGCATCTTCAGTGAGATCGGTCTCAATGAATCCTGGGTTGATTGTATTAACAGTAATTCCCTTTTTACCGTACTCCTGTGACAGGGATCTGCTGAGACCTTCAAGCCCAGCTTTTGCAGCATTATAGTTCGCTTGCCCAGCTAAGCCTATGCGGGACGCGATGCTGCCAATGTTGATAATCCTTCCCCATAAACGCCTCGACATCGACCGTAGAACCAACTGTGATAATCGAAACGGAGCGGTGAGATCAAGTTCCAAAACATCATCCCACGCTTCAGTCATTCTCAGTGCGATTCCATCCTCGCGAGTTCCCGCATTATTGACGAGGATATCGATCGGACCGAATTCCTTATTGATCTGCCCAATTAATCTCTGCCTGGCTTCATTTGCTACTACGTCGGCCTGAATGGCCAAGGGCCGGTGTCCAGTTTTTGATTCCACTTCATTTACCACTGCTTCCGCACTACTGGAATCAGACTTGTAGCAAAAAGCAACCTGGGCACCAGAAATTGCCAGTCCATTTACAATGGCTCTACCCAAACCTCTGCTACCACCTGTTGTAAGTGCAACCTTCCCGCTTAGATCAAACACCTTTAGACTCCCACTCATGCCGCTAATGATTTACCTTACTGCGATGCTTCTTGGAAATTTCCCCTTTTCAGTATAAGACCTTTAATCTGCTAATAAACTCCGTAGTATCTCAGCGACGTGTTCTGCATTTCTATTTGTGCCGTCCTGGATCTGGTGTCTACAGGAAAATCCGGTTATCGCGATTCTTGATTCAGGGTTAGCCCTAACGGCTGGGAATAGTAAACGTTCTCCAATGTCCATCGATACCTCATAATGTTCCTTCTCATAACCAAACGCACCAGCCATACCGCAACATCCCGAATCTATCACCTCTACATCCAAGCCAGGAACTAACCTCAGGGCTGCAACAGAGGCAGCGGTCCCGACGGCAGCTTTCTGATGACAATGCCCATGAAATAGAACCTTCTCGTCAGTCTCTTTAAAATCCAGGTTGAGTTTCCCTTCACGCTGCAACTTAACTAGTAACTCTTCTAACAGATAGGTGTTCTCGGCAACCACACGAGATTCCTCAGTGCCTAGCAAGTCCGGATACTCATCTCGCAAAGTAAGCAGGCAACTCGGCTCAGTCCCTAATATAGGCACCCCTTCTTTAGCAAACTGATAGAGCCTATCGACATTTATACGTGCATTCTCTTTAGCTTTTCGTAGCATACCCTTAGATATCATCGGCCTACCGCAACACACTTTTTCTGCCAATATGACTCGGTAGCCAGCAGATTCCAAGAGCTCTGTAGTAGCTATTCCGACCTGGGGCTCATTGTAGTTAGTGAACGTGTCGTGAAAGAGGACAACTGTCCCCATTGCAGACTTGTTTTCAATTACAGATCTCTTACTGAACCAGCGAGAGAATCTTTCTTTGGCAATCTTCGGAAGGCTGCGGCTTTTGTGAAGCCCTAATAAATGATGAAGCAACCAACGGCTTATTGGATTTCTAATAGCAAAGTTGGCCAATGGTGCAAACGGTGCACCGAAAGCACTGAATGTAGCGATATTAGCCATGAGCTTAGCCCTAAGTGGCATCGAATGTGACTCGTAATATTTCGACAAGAACTCATATTTGATTTTCGCCATGTCAACGTTGGAAGGGCACTCGCCTTTACAACCCTTGCATTCAAGGCATAGATCAAGCACATCAAATAGCCGCTTGCTGCTAAACTCAGAATGCGGTAATTTCCCTGACAACACAGACCTTAAGATGTTTGCGCGCCCCCTCGTGGAATGCTCCTCTTCCCGAGTAACCATGTATGAAGGACACATGGTTCCACCCAGCACTTTACGGCAAGCCCCCACCCCATTACACAGCTCAACAGCCCCGGCAAGCCCACTGTCTGCGGAAAAGTCCAGTTGGGTACTTAGTTCCATTGTCTGATATGACGGACTCAATCTTAGGTTTTCCGTCAGCCCGGGAGTGTCAATGATTTTTCCAGGGTTCATTATTTTCTTTGGGTCAAACGCCTGTTTAACTTCACGGAATGCCTGATAAAGCTCAGAACCAAACATCTTCTCAGTCCAAACTCCACGAACAATGCCGTCACCGTGCTCTCCACTCAACGATCCACCAAACTCAAGGACTAGGTCGCTCACTGCAGTGGCTATGGAAACCAGTTTATCCAGTCCATCCTGCGTCTTGATATTAACCATCGGCCTGATATGTAAACAACCCACACTAGCATGCCCATAGTAGCCCGCAACTGTATCGTGCTCTTTCACCATCTCATCGAACCGCCTAACATACTCGGGGAGTTTTTCCGGCGCTACAGCAGTGTCCTCAACGAATGGCAGTGGCTTAGTGTCACCCTTAACACTCATCAGAAGCCCTAGACCGGCTTTACGTATGTCCCATACATTTGCTTGGTCGGCAGCATCAATAACTGGCACACATGCAAAACCTAATCGGCGCCTGGCCATATCCTCTTTGAAATTATCAAGCTTGGATTTAAGTTCTCTCTCTGAATCTCCGTAAAATTCGACCAAAAGCAACGCCTCTGGGTCACCTTCCACAAACGTCATACGGCGAGAAAATGTCGGTGATTCTCGAGTCCTCTGAAGCAACATTCGATCCACGAGCTCAACTGCTGAGGGTTCGTGCTCCAGCGTTGCCACCGTTGCTTCCATAGCCTCTACCAAAGTTCGAAGGTGTAAAACAGCCAAGGCCTTCATCTTGGGGAGTGGCTCCAAATTAAGTTTTGCTTCTGTAATCGTAGCAAGCGTACCCTCAGAGCCAACTATCATACTGGCCATGTTTACATCCCCTGAGTGCAACATCATATCGAGGTTATATCCAGATACTCGCCTCATGATCTTGGGGTAACGACGCTCTATTTCACCACGGTTCTTCTGCGCTATACGAGCTACATCGCCGTAGATCCTATCCTCGAAACTATCCCCATTAAGCTTTTGCTCGAACAGTTTCCTATCCAACGGGCCAAATCGCGTAGCGGTGCCGTCTGACAACACAACGCTCACCTCTTTAACATGATCCGAAGTTTTGCCATATAGAACAGAATGCCCGCCACAAGAATTGTTTCCGATTGCTCCTCCAACAGTGGCTCGATTACTGGTAGTAGGATCAGGTGGGAAATGTAACTGATGGGAACGCAGATGGTGGTTCAATTCGTCTAGCGTTATGCCGGGTTGCGCTTTGACCCAGCGTTCCTCAGGATTAACCTCAACGACTGACCGGAGGTATTTGGAAAAATCCATAACGATTGCATGGTTCACAGTCTGGCCAGCTAGCCCGGTTCCGCCCCCTCTTGGCAAAACAGCAGTCTGTGTTTCGTAACATGTGTCCACGATTGCAGCAACATCTTCAGCGTCATGAGGAATAACAACACCAATGGGATCCATCTGGTAAATAGAGGCATCAGTGCTATACATAGCTTTCGAGTAAGCGTCAAACCGCACCTCTCCTTTAACACGGCGGCGCAGTTCATCTTCCAACAACTTACTATCAGTAATCATCATTATCTCCTTTTGATACTGTAACTTAGAGGCGTCTGGAAGGGCAATCACCTGTTTTTCCACACTTGGATTCTAGGCGTTACTACGCACAACCTACGTTGACAATAGTTGGTCAGGGCGGCTACAATTCTGTGTCTAGTTTCAAAGCGACATTTGAAGGAAAAAATGTTAAGGATCAGACTAAAGAGAGTGGGTGCGAAAAAGCACCCTTCATACAGGATAGTGGTCGCCGATTCGAGAAAGCCTAGGGATGGCGCTTTCGTAGAGCAACTCGGCCACTATAATCCTATGACAGATCCTCCAACCATCGTTCTGGACCACGACAAAGTTGAGGAGTGGATGCGTAAAGGCGCACAGCCCTCAGACCCAGTGAACCAAATTCTTCGTAGTAGAGGTCCTGCCGCGGAGGAGTAGAAACATGCGGGAACTGGTCGAGCACATCGCCAAATCCATCGCTAGCAAACCCGATGAGGTTAAGGTTACTGAAACCGAAGAATTCGGGCGCATTGTTTTCAAGCTAGAAGTGGCCCCCGAAGACAAGGGCAAAATTATAGGCCGTGAAGGTCGAGTAGCCCAGGCCTTGCGTATTATCCTCAGAGTAGCAGCAGTCAAGTCTGATACTCGGGCAACTTTAGAAATTATCTAACCTGCTAATGTCTTTATCTTCCCCCAGTCAAAACGGAGCGGATGCGACTGTGGTAGTAGGGCTTGTGAGATCCCCAAAAGGATTGCAAGGCGACGTCCACGTTGAACTCCTATCAGATGTACCCGGCAGATTCTCAGAGGGGCGCCAAGTCTTGATAGGCGACTCGCCATTTACGGTACTGAGGGTAAGGCAACAGGCCAAACGCCTTGTAGTCAGATTCAGTGATGTGGGATCGCGAGAGGAAGCAGAAAAGTTAGGTAACTGCTACATCCATATACCTGTGGGACAGGTTCCTCAACCTCCCCCCGACACCTACTATCATTATCAACTGCTCGACATGCAGGTTTTCGAAAAGGACGGCTCCTACCTCGGGATACTGGCCCAAATATTACAAACAGGAGCTAACGACGTATACGTGATTAAAGGCCCAAAAAGGGAAATTGTTCTGCCTGCAATCGCAAACGTAATAATTGACGTAAATACGGAAAAAGGGGTAATGCAAGTAGATCTCCCAGACGGGCTTTAGTCCGTCTTAAGCATAGCTCCTACTGCATCAACGATTTCCTCAATCGGCACCAACCTTCCGCTGTCCTCGCTTCTTAGTTTGACCTCTACAGCCTGTTCCCTCAAATTTCTCTGAGACACAATCAGTCTCACCGGCATTCCCAAAAGATCGGCGTCATTAAATTTGACTCCTGCCGATTCCTCTCTGTCGTCGTACAGGACTTCGAACCCATGCCCTTGCAACATCTGATAAAGACTATCTGATAATTCAGCCACGCTGTCGTTATCTGAATTTAGTGAAATCAGATGAACCTGGTATGGTGCTATTGGATTAGGGAAAATAATCCCTTTGTCATCATGATTCTGCTCAACCGCAGCAGCCAACAGCCTACCCACTCCGATTCCGTAACAACCCATAATCATGGAATGTTCCTTACCGTGTTCATCGAGATAAGTAGCTCCGAGTCGATCAGAGTAAAAAGATCCGAGTTTAAATATATGCCCAACTTCTATGCCCTTTCTCGCATTCAGCGTCGAGTGGCAATTGGGGCAGTTGTATCCCTCTTTGGCTAAGGCTACGTCTGCCATCACATCAGCTTTGAAATCTCTAGGGAAATTAGCGTTAAGTAGATGATACCCATCTTTGTTTGCGCCTACGACAAAATTGACACCGGAGTTTATAGATTCATCAGCTACTACAAACAGTTCTTCTCTGCCAACAGCCGAAGCATAACCTGGGACTATATCGGCAGCCCTGACTTCCTCGCCAGAGGCTATTCGAAGATCTGGCATCTTGAGCGTATTGCCCAATTTTATCTCATTTATTTCGAGATCTCCCCTTATTACCACAAAGACCAGTTTCCCCTCTGAAATATAAAAAACTGACTTTAAAATCCTACTTTCTTCTACGCCAACAGCATTTGCTACTTCCGCAATGGTAGTAGTTCCTGGAGTAGCGATTTCACTCAAAGGCTTCTCTTTCTCGGCAGGAAGGGGATTCAACCCAAAACTGGCCCGTTCTAAATTGGCTGCATAGCCACAGCTCTCACAAGTTAATACTGTGTCTTCACCGGCTTCGGCTTGCAGAACAAATTCCTGAGAGTCTTTCCCGCCTATAGCACCACTATCAGCTTCTACCACAAGGGTCGGCAACCCGGTACGTTCAAAGATATTCTTGTAAGCTTGTGACATCTTGTCATAGGAAATGGAAAGGCCTGCCTCGTCACTATCAAACGAGTAAGCATCTTTCATGAGAAACTCCCGCACCCTTAAAAGCCCGGCCCTTGGACGTGGTTCGTCACGAAATTTAGTCTGAATCTGATAAACAATCAGGGGCAGATCACGGTAAGAATTAACGTTGGATTTGACCAAGCTGGTCACAACCTCTTCATGAGTAGGAGCCAACACAAGATCCCGTTCCCGTCGGTCCTTAACTCTAAATAAGGTCTCTCCCAGCGCTTTGTCCCGACCGGTCTTTTCCCAAATATCCAAGGGTTGTAATGCAGGCATGTGGACTTCTTGTGCGCCTGCCAAATTCATCTCTTCCCGTATGATTTCTTCAATCTTCCTAAGCGACCGGTACGCCAGAGGAAGATAAGCATACAGTCCGGCAGCAACTTGATATATAAGGCCCGCCCTTAACATCAGCTGATGACTAACAGTCTCAGCTTCTGCAGGAGCCTCCCGGATTGTTTTGCCTAAAGATTGGGATAACCGCATTCGTTTTCTCGAGTCCTATCGCTATTTAGATTACCAAATTGATCCACTGCGGAAAATCGGTGTGATTAGCCGATGTGTCATTTATCGCGTTGCTGCATTATAAACTGCTGCTCGGCCCGGCAGCGCCCACCTAGAGTTGGCAATCTTGAAATCTAAGAATCAAATCGCCTCAACTTCTTCCATCAGAGCTGAGAGCATCTCCGATTCATCTACCACACGAACTTTCTGGCCTTTCCTGAAAATTACGGCACGACCTGCACCAGCCGCTATGCCCACATCAGCGTCCTTAGCCTCCCCAGGTCCGTTCACTTCGCAGCCCATGACTGCGACCTTGACGTTCTTGTCCACTCCCTTAAGTAATTCGTCTACTGCATTCGAGAGTTTGATCACATCAACATCTGCCCTACCACAAGAAGGACATGCGATTAAAATCGCGCCTTTCTGCCTTAGTTCCAAAGATTTAAGTATTTCGTAACCTACTGCTATCTCTTCACGCGAGTCGTCACTCAAAGACACCCGTATAGTGTCGCCTATGCCTTCGTAAAGCAAAATACCAAGGCCAATCGAGCTGCGTATGCTGCCAGACTTAGCCGTACCGGATTCAGTAATTCCCAAGTGGAGAGGATAAGGTACAATTTTAGCGAGGCGCCTGTACGCCTCGACAGCAGTGCTTATATCGAACGCCTTCATCGAGACCTTAATAAGGTCAAAATCCAACGCCTCCAGAATGCCGATCTCCCAGAGCGCCGTATCCACCATGTGGTCTACAACGGAGTACTCATCAGATGTCACATCTCCCGCTTTTGGAAGAAGGTTCACGCCGTCAGAAAGCCTGTGCTTAGCCCGGGTTTTTCCTATACTACCCACAGGAGGCAAACTACCGAAGTTAACACCTATACGTATAGGGATGTCCCTCTCTTTTGCAGCAGAAACTATCTCCCTAACCCGTTCACCATCGCGAATGTTACCAGGATTCAACCTGAGGCAATCTACGCCTCCCTTAATGGCCTCCAGCGCAAGCTTATAGTGAAAGTGGATGTCCGCAACTAGGGGTATAGAGATCTGCTTCTTGATATAAGGAAGCGCCTGTGCGGCCTCCATGTCAGGAACCGCAGAACGAATTATTTCACATCCGACTTCCTCAAGACCTTTTATTTGATCAACCGTCGCTTTGACATCCCTTGTATCGGTTTTTGTCATGGACTGCACCGATACCGGGGCATCTCCCCCAATTTTAACATCACCAACATAAAGAGACTTAGTAACTCTACGGTTCAATTTTGACCCCTTTGTGAGCCTATCGACATATCAGCCACCCAAAAAACTCTCCCCTCTCAAAACTCTCCCTATATCTTCTAAGGTAATAAATATCGCTAGGCTTATCAACAATGCAAACCCGAAAAGATGCACTAGGCCCTCTTTCTGGGGTGGAATTCTCTTCCCTCTCCTTATCCACTCTATGCCAACAAAAAGTATGCGTCCACCATCCAAAGCTGGAATAGGAAGAAAATTAAATATACTCAGGCTAAGACTAATTAGCGCCGCCAGGCTTATGATAGTCAGGATGCGACCTTTCAAGCTAATGCCTTCAACCTGCGTCACTTCGCCGAAAACCTGCGCCATACCAACCGGGCCAGCCACCTCAGGGGCCTTACCAGCGGAGAACCAATTGCCTATCTCATTCTTAACAAGTACTAGGGTCTGTCCAGTGTGACTTACACCGAGGATAAGAGCTCGTGGAAGGCCCACAGAGCGTTCCTTTAACTCGATGTTCTGAGTGATGACCCTAATCCCAGTGGCACCTTCACCTTCCGGAGGTTTAATACGTGGCACCACCTTTACAACCAGCTCATTGCCAGCCCGCCATATTAACCATGTCATCTCGTCACCGTCGCTTAAAGCTATCTGGTAACGAAGGTCAAGGTCAGTTTCCAAGGCTCGTCCATTAGCCTCCAATATAAGGTCACCTGCCAAAACGCCACCTTCCCATGCAGGTGAATCTTCTATGACATCCTTAACCAAGACATCGCCTACAGGTACGTCGTTGGGTATCAGGAAGAGAAGGCTGAAAAGAGCAACCGCAAGTATCAGATTCATAAATGGGCCAGCAGCCAAAATTAGGAATCTCACCCCAGGGCTTTTCCCAGCAAGGCTGCCTGATTGTGACGGATCCTCTTCTCCAAGCATTTTGCAAAACCCGCCCAATGGAATCAAATTTATGCTGTATCGAGTTTCGCCCCTCGTTATGCTCGCAAGTCTCGGGGGGAAACCTATCCCAAATTCGAGCACTTTAACTTTAAAGAATTTGGCCATAAAGAAATGGCCTGCCTCGTGAATCACCACGATCGACACAAGCAAACCCATGAATCCTAAAATCGAAAGAACTCCTGAAAACATTTCTATATCCCAGCCAGCTCATGTGCGCGAATTCTTGCCCAGTTGCCAACGCTGACTATATCCTCCAAAGATGTTTCATCACCCGATTTATGTTCGACCAACACTCTCTTAACCAACTCAGAGATAGCGAGAAAACTTATCTTGCCGCCCAAGAACAGTTCGACAGCAACATCGTCTGCCCCGCAAAGTGCAGCCGGATAAGTGCCCCCTAGCCTCGCTGCCTTCAATCCTTCCCTGTAACAAGGGTACTTGGTGTCGTCCAGGGGATAGAATTCCAGAGAACCCAGCTTTTCGATCTCCATTCTCTCGGCAAATCCTCCGCTGATCCTCTCCGGATACATTAACGCATACTGGATTGGCAACCTCATATCTGGGAAGGCCAACTGAGCCTTTACAGAACCGTCGTGAAATTCAACGAAAGAATGAACGATGCTCTGTGGATGAATTACGGCCTGAATTCTGTCCCAATCTACCCCAAAAAGCCAACGAGCCTCTATGATTTCAAACGCTTTATTCATAAGAGTAGCGGAGTCAACAGTAATTTTTGCACCCATCTGCCAAGTCGGATGGGCAAGCGCCTCTTCAGGGGTAACGTCATCAAGTTGATCAAGAGACCTATCTCTAAATGCGCCTCCAGAAGCCGTGAGAGTCAGACCTGAAACTTCGCTGCTTTCACCCTGAAGACATTGCCATATGGCACTAGGCTCACTATCAACCGGGAAAAGCTTTCCTCCGGACTGAATCTCTCGCTGGATGATAGAGCCTGCCATGACAACCGCCTCTTTGCTAGCAAGGGCAACGGTTTTCCCTAATCTGAGAGCAGCTAGTGTCGGGGACAACGAAGAAAATCCAGTAGTCGCAACCACTACTACGTCTACATCTGGGTGAGTGGCCATTTCTTCCAGGCCATCAGAAACGTTTTGAGTTTCCTCCGAGAGACCACGGCTCCAAGTAATCTTAGGGTTAAATTCTCCAATCTGTGCCTCGAGAAGTTCTGAGTTACTCCAGCCGGCCAATCCGACAACAGACAGGTGCTCCGGAAATGATCTAACAACATCCAGAGTTTGACGACCTACAGACCCAGTAGAGCCAAGTATTGCCACTCGTTTCATAAGATCGTCAGCCATCCCACTCCATGATAAACAAAGACGAGAGGGAGAAGTACACTATCCAGTCTATCCAATACTCCTCCGTGACCTGGAATTAACCCGCCTGATTCTTTTACGTTTTGCATTCGCTTAATTTTAGATTCTATTAAGTCACCAACCTGAGCCGCAAGCCCTATAACTAGCCCCAAACTTGTCACATTCCCTACGTTGATTGATAAAGAAAGTGAGGACAATGAAGTGAACGCCAAAACCGTGATGACGCCGCCTGCCATTCCAGCAATCGCACCTTCCCAAGTCTTATTAGGGCTTATTTTCGGCGCCATCTGGCGTTTTCCAATACAGCTACCTACAAAATAAGCGGACGAGTCTACTGCAAAGACAGCTATAACTGCCAATGATAGCCATAGCTCTCCATTGTCCAAGTTCCGAAGTAATATAGCATGAGAAAGGGTAAGGCCGATATAAAGTGACCCGACCATGATAAAGAGTGCATTTTTATTCGTGATATAGGCTTGGAGTGATCGGGGTCGTGATTTTAACGCGTCAATCAAAAACCAAAATGAAAGAAGTACAATACCAAGTCCAAAGTAACAGAAAAATAGCGTCCATATTGGTACTGTTTCACTCGTAGATAGTACCCACGTAAGTATCCATGAGCCAAGATCGAGCACAATGACAGCTGCGAAGCCACTCCAGAGCGCCCGCAGCCAAACTGACCTTATCCCAAATAAAGCCAAAAGCTCCAATGTTCCAAGAATGGCTAATGCTACAAGTAATACAATCAGCCATATCCCACCCTGCCATATACAAATGAACAAAAATGGAAACGCGATGACTGCAGACACAACTCTGTTTGTCAGATTATTCTTGCGGGTTGTTGAAGTTTCATCGGAATCGGATGAAACTGGGTCAGTTGCTAGTTCATCTAAAGATTTCATGGTCTAAATTTGTAAAGGCCCAACAAGGTTTTGAGAAACCGTGAATTGCGTTCATTTCGATTTGCTGAAGTTCAGATGAACCACCTAAACCTCCAAAACTTCTGCCTGTTTTTTCTCGGCAATCACATCAACCTGTCCAACGTATGAGTCAGTAAGCTTCTGACTCTGATCCTGATTCCGCTTTGCTTCGTTTTGAGATATCTCCTTATTGCGTTCCATGGATTTTACCTTGTCCAACACATCCCGCCGTATATTTCGCACTGCCACTCGAGCGTTCTCAGCATGTTGCTTAACCACCTTTACCAAATCCCTGCGCCGTTCTTCCGTAGGCTCAGGCATTGGAATTCTTATCGAGACGCCGTCATTCGCAGGGTTTAGCCCAATGTTGGATTTGAGAATTCCTTTTTCTATCTCATGCGCAACACTCTTATCCCACGGTTGTATAACCAGGAGCCTTGGTTCCGGAGCGGTTATTGTAGCCAAGTGACTCAAAGGTGTGGGAACACCGTGATAGTCCACCAAAACATTGTCTAACAAGCTGGGGGTAGCCCTGCCAGTTCTCACGGTATTGATATCACGCTTGAAAGCATCTAGCGTTTTATTCATGCGGGACTCGGCATCGTTCATAAGTGAGGATGTTGTCATAGCAGTACCTCCAATGTTCAGCCTAGACCGACCGTAACGGCACTGTATGACAAACTGTTAAGCCACCCAATCGATACGGTTTCAGATATCCCATCTTAACGCTTCGGGCCGACTAATGTTCCCAAAGCTTCGCCACTCAGCACCTTGGAGAGGCTACCGGGGGTAAACAAATCGAATACCACTATCGGGAGCTCATTCTCCATACACAAGGATAAAGCTGTAGCATCCATTACTTCAAGTCTGCGGTTTAGTGCATCTATATAATCTAGATGCTCAAATTTTATTGCGTCAGAATTCTTGTTGGGGTCCGAATCGTAAACACCATCGACTCGATTTTTCGCCATGAACACGACCTCGGCATCTATCTCAAGTGAGCGCAGTGCTGCCGCTGTATCTGTAGTCATATATGGATTCCCAGTTCCAGATGCAAAGAGTACGATTCTGTTCTTCTCGAGATGGGTAATTGCACGACGTCTTATATACGGCTCAGCAACTGAACGAACGTCAATTGCCGTCATTACTCGCGTTTCTAAACCAGCTCGTTCGAGAACATCTTGGAGAGCAATGGAGTTCATCAACGTTGCCAACATTCCTGCGTAGTCGGCTGTCGCCCTATCCATACCTCTAGCCTCCCAATCTTCGCCCCTCCAAAAGTTTCCGCCACCTATAACAGCTGAAAGTTGGACACCTGTCTCAAAAGCTTCCTTAATTTCGCCAGACAGGTAATCAAGCGCGTCCGGGTCTATGCCGTAGCCACTGGAACCTTTCAAAGACTCGCCGCTTAGTTTAAGTAAAACCCGGTCATAAACACGCTTAGTCATTTTCTTGGCTACTCCCCAAGAGTAAATCGGGCAAACCTTTTTACACGTATGTTCTCGCCAACTTTAGCAGCCGCTTCCGTAATAATATCCTGTATGGTTTGCGCATTATCACGTATGAAAGGTTGCTGCAGTAAGCAAATCTCTTCAGCACTACGCTTGTCATCCTCGGTGATCTCCGATTTGTCTACATACTCTGGTGCCATGGCAGCAATTTGCATCGCCAAGTTGTGAGCTAGTTCCTTAAATTCTGGAGTCCTGGAAACGAAGTCTGTCTCGCAGTTAATCTCTACTAGAGAGCCTATTCGGCTGCCGCTGTGGACATAGGAATGGACTAGGCCTTCACTGGTTTCCCTATCAGACTTACCAGCTATTTTCTCTATGCCTTTAACTTTAAGTATCTGCTCGGCCTTTTCAATATCGCCGTCAGACTCCTCCAATGCCTTCTTGGAATCCATAACTCCGGCACCAGTCAAATCTCGCAGAGCCTTAATCTGTTCAGTAGTAATTGCCAACGCGGGTTTGTCTCCTATGCCTCAGTCGTTGCCTCGGATTCGTCCTCTACCGGCTCGTCCTGAGCTTCAATAACCTGTATCGGCTCTACCACCAGTACACTTGTATCTACGACAGGCGGCGGGGCCACATCAGTTTCAATTACCGCCCTGCGCTGCATACCTCGGTGTACTGCATCCGCGACTTTCTGAGCCATTAACCTGATTGATCTTATGGCGTCATCATTTCCTGGAATGGGGTAATCTACCAGGTCCGGATTGGCATCCGTATCAACCATGGCAACTATGGGCACTCCCATACGCTTTGCTTCCTTAACAGCAATGCCTTCCTTTCCAATGTCTATCATAAAAATGACGCCGGGAAGTTTAGTCATAGCTTTAATGCCACCCAAATACCGGTTCAGTTTTTCTATTTTCTCGTCGAGCTTCTGCGCTTCCTGCTTAGAAAGACGGCTGAAGTAGCCTTTCAGCTTCTGCTCCTCCAGCTGGACGAGATAATCTATCCGCTTCTGTATCGTGGCAAAGTTCGTGAACGTGCCTCCAAGCCAACGTATGTCAACATAAAATGCACCGCAGCGCTTTGCCTCTTGCACAATCGCTTCCTGGGCTTGCCGTTTGGTTCCGACAAATAATACCTGTTCTCCAGCTGCAACCATGTCAGAAATATAGTCACAGGCCTTGCCCAGCAGTTCCAGTGTTTGCTGTAAATCAATTATGTGAATCCCATTTCGAGTAGCAAAAATGAACTTCTTCATTTTTGGATGCCACCTACGAGTCTGATGGCCAAAGTGAACACCGGACTCTAACATCTCCTTCATAGTGATCGGACTCGTGATCGGAGTCTCGCCTTGACCACGCGGGGCATCGGATACCGCTACTGCCCCGGTGCTATCTATTTGTTCAATCTCATCAGCCATATATTCTCCTACTTAACAAATGGGTATTTGCGCACGAAAGTATAGCATAGGGTATACCTATGGGCAACGTTAGTCACATTGACACTCCAATCTGCTGGTGCTAAATTGGATCGGTTGTTAGCAGTCTGTTGTTGAGACTGTTATTTTTTTTGAGAGGTTATAAGAGTGCCCCTTTACGATTACCAATGTTCAGTTTGTGAACATAGATTTGAGTTGACCCACGGGTTCAACCAGCCAACTGTGCAGAAGTGCCCAATGTGCGAAGGAGAAGCTAATCGAAAGCTTCACTCCGTTCCGGTGATATATAAGGGTACTGGATTCTATACTACTGACTACGCTCGCAAACAACCAGGCGGTAGTTCTTCGCCAGAATCATCAAGCAATTCGTCGTCTGATTCGTCGTCTGATTCATCATCTGATTCGTCGTCTGATTCTTCAAGCGGTACGTCGGAAGGTTCGTCCACCAGTACCAAATCAGATGCACCTAAATCCTCTGACTCCCCTAAAGACTCCTCTTCCAAGTCATCAACTGACACGTAGGAATAACCTTGCGTGCCCTGATTCAACGCGTATCCAGTGCTTCTCTTACCGTAAACGGCAAGGAGATCAGCTCGATAGGAAATGGGATGGTTGTATTTCTAGGCATCGGGCACGGTGACAGCAAAGAAGATGCGATATATTTGAGTGAAAAAATCGCGAATCTAAGGATATTTTCTGACGACGAAGGGAGATTCGACCTATCTGCCATTGATACCGATTCAGGTGTTCTCCTTGTAAGTCAGTTCACTCTTTATGCAGACACTCGGAAAGGACGTCGTCCTTCATTTATCCGTGCTGCTCCACCAGAAATTGCAGAGCCTCTGATGACGGAAATGGCCGAATTACTACGGCAGTTGAAACTAAGAGTATCTACGGGGGTTTTCAAGGCACATATGATGGTGAGTCTTATAAATGATGGGCCAGCCACTTTTATGATTGACAGTATTGAGAAGCATACGCCCAGAAAGGCTTGAAAATTAAGCCCGATCAAATAATTAATAATTGGACCAAGTGGCAAGATACCCTCTGCCCAAAACTCGTATATTACCTACATCATTCAAATCTGCGATATAAATTCTGCTCCCCTCTTGCGTATTTTCGTAAGCAAGTGAACCTGCAAACGTTATGCGCGTGCTGTCAGGGGACCAGACTTGATGGGATTCCCCAAACTGATCGAAAAATGCATACCAGATCAACTGATCATGTGAAGGATTAAACCTAGCAATTTGAGTGTCCGTTCCAGAGCCCAAGTCCAAAATCCTCCACTGGAGATTGTCACCCGAGTCTCCAATAGCCACGTAAGCTATTTTGCTGCCATCCGGTGACCAGAAAAAGGCGATTATAGATATCTCTTTAAGTATCCTGGACTCACCAGATTCTACATCTATCAACACCAACCGCTTCAACAAATAGTCATCATTGTCCAGTGATTCACCAACAGCGATCTGATCCCCTTTGGGACTCCACATAAAAGCTACGTTCCCACTAACGCCTCCGAGTTGGCGCTTGAGATAACCAGTCGCAGAGGAAATGGTTAATACATCGCCTGCTACTCCAGACTGGATCAACCCTATCATTTTGGAAGTAGGCGACCAAGAAGGCATCCTGTCTTTAAGCGACACAGTACCTACACTCACGAGCGCGTTCGATTTGTTGACTTCCGCCCTTAACAAATCCCTGTCTCTACGTATAAGAAGACTCTCGGAATCATGTGACCAGTCGATCGAGATTGATTTACCTTCAGTCAGTTCTTGGGGATTCATAAGACCGGACGAATCAATTAAGTACAGGGTCATCATCTCCTGATCTCGCGCTATCAAAGCCAAGTGTTCTCCGTCCGGTGACCACAGGGAATAGTGAGGAGACCTGATCCTGAAGAGCGGCTTATCCTCTACTGCATTTTCAAAAAGCTGGACCTGGCTAGCCCCCTGGGCGCTGGCAACATATAACGCATTTCTCCTATCGGCGGCACCTTCCGAAAAAGAAGAGTATGACAACATCTCGGCTGCTGGTGACCATCCTGGCCAAGTATATTTTCCATCATCTTGAGTGATCTTCCGCTTATCGCTGCCGTCCGAATTAGCCGTCCAAATTTGAAAGTCAGCGCTTACGTATGCTATACGGCCGATAGAATCGATTTTCAACGCGAGATTCGAATCAATCCCCCCAGAGATGGGTATTGATGAGTCACCTACAATGCCTCCGCAAGCGATCGGTAAAGTCAGAGTCAGAACAATAACCTTTCGAAGCCTTGCTAGCATTTCAAATAAGTGCTTTAAGTCTGCAAGTCGAGGCTGATATCAAGAGCCTTAACAGAGTGAGTAAGCGCTCCGACAGAGATAAGATCCACCCCTGTTTCAGCGACCCGACGGACATTATCGAGATTGATACCACCAGACGCCTCAGTCAGTGCCCGCCCTTTAGCCATCTTCGCCGCCCGGGTCATATCTTCAATTGACATGTTATCAAGCAAGATTATCTCTGCACCTGCATCTATCGCTTCCTTAGCTTCATCAATCGTCTCGACCTCTATCTCAACCTTAAGAGTATGTGGCGCCTTTTCAGACGCGTGCTTTACAAGATATTCGATCGACAGTTCCCCCAACCGAGCGGCAGCAATATGGTTGTCCTTAATAAGGATTCCGTCTGAAAGATTAAATCTATGGTTGTGGCCGCCACCAACAGCCACCGAATATTTGTCTAGGTAACGAAGGCCAGGGACCGTTTTGCGAGTGTCAATTATCTCTGCAGCTGACCCGCTTATCTCGGCCACATACTTGGCCGTCTCAGTCGCTATACCGCTCATTCTTTGTAGAAAGTTAAGGGCGGTGCGCTCTGCAGTTAATATACCTCCTACCTGACCTTCAATTCTGGCAATAAGATCACCAGCTTTAAGGTTTGCACCATCCTCTAGAATAGGTACCGTTTCCAAGCTCGGGTTCACCCTGGAAAACACGGCCGCCGTCACGCTAAGTCCTGCGAGGATTCCAGGTTCTTTCGATACGAGAAGTGCCTGTCCTATCTGGCCCCGCGGGACGAGCGCTGATGTAGTGTGATCTTGTGAAGTAAGATCTTCCTGAAGAGCCCTATCTATAATGTCTAATGTGTCTCGAGTTATCTGTAACAATTTACTGAAATCTCAATTGTTTCGGAAGCAGTTGCCTGATCTCTTATCTAATGGACCATCTTTCCATATTGAGAACAGCCGTATTTATCGTGGGCTATCCCCTTTTCAGAGACAACATCTGCTCGAGCGCTAATCGTGCGTAATGAGCAGTGTCTTCATTTACTGTGATCTGGTTAGCTACCTTTCCGGCCACGAGGCCTTCCGCGACCCATGCAAGATATGCCGGGTGAATCCTGTACATTGTGGCGCACGGGCAAACTACAGGATCAAGAGAAAATATGGTCTTATCAGGATTCTCTTTTGCCAATCTGCTTACCAAATTTATCTCGGTGCCTATTCCAAATACAGACCCGGCAGGGGCATCTTCGACGACCTTAATTATGAACTCTGTCGAACCGTCCATATCGGCCGCTTCGACAACCTCCTGCACACACTCAGGATGAACAACTACCTGTACATCCGGGAACTTCTCCCTGGCTTCATTTATCTGCTTGACTGTAAATCTAGTGTGCACAGAACAGTGGCCCTGCCATAAAATCACTTTGGAATTCCTAATCTCATCTTCAGTTAATCCGCCCAGTGGTTTGAAAGGATTCCAAACCACCATCTCTTCAACTGGGATGCCTAACTTCAGCGAAGTGTTACGGCCAAGATGCTGATCAGGGAAAAAGAGGATCTTCTCTCCCCTCCTAAACGCCCACTGAAAAGCTTCCGTAGCATTTGAGGATGTGCAAACTATTCCTTCATTTCGCCCACATAACGCTTTTATGTCGGCGGTAGAGTTCATATAAGTCACGGGAATCAGCCCATCAAGAACAACAGCGCTTAGATCCGCCCAAGCGTCCAACGCATCCTCTGTAGGTGCCATATCGGCCATAGAGCAACCCGCCTTCATGTTAGGGAGTATGACCTTCTGATTGGGGCCAGTGAGAATATCTGCTGTTTCAGCCATAAAATGTACGCCACAAAATACGACGTACTCGGCCTCTTTTTGTTTAGCTGCGTATTGGGATAGAAGGTATGAGTCGCCCCGATAATCAGCAAACTTTATTATCTCGTCACGCTGATAATGGTGACCTAAGATCATTAGTTGATCGCCAAGTTTAGCTCTAGCCACCGCTATACGGTCAGACAACTCGTCAGGCTTAAGCCCCATGTAGTCCTTAGGCAGTGGCTGCCACTCAACTTTGGCTTTGAACTCCTCAATCAAAGGCTTAGCTTCGAGAGATTCGTCAGTTCGACAGAAAGCGGACTGCTCGATGTCAGTAATTGGAACCTTAGGTTGGCGTTCAACTGTAATCATTAATTGGCCATACCACGAACCAGAGTAATTAATCCGAACAGTCTACTATGTTCCTACAAAAGGCTCAACCATGTTCATGATACTGCCGTCCCCTGCATGGACCATGGTGATGTCTTGTCAATATGAACATTAACAACTTTGCCTTGGAGTAACCGGTCATCTTCAAAGAAAACTAGCTTGTCGTTTCGATTGCGGCCCTTCCATTTTCCCTTAGAGTGGCCCTCAACTAAAACCTCTACCGTTTCCCCTAGAAGCCTTTCATTAATCTTGCCGACAATCCGTTCCTGTATCTGCTCAACTGTTGATAGGCGTAACTTTTTCTCATCGTACGACAAAGTATCAGGCAACTTCCGAGATGCTATGGTGCCAGGTCGCTCCGAATAAGCTGCTACATGCACCTTGTCAAATTTAACGTCTTCCAACAGCTTCACAGACTCCTGAAAAGCCTCATCGCTTTCGCCTGGAAAACCTACGATAAGATCTGTACTCATTGAGACACCGGGTACGGTATCTCGAATAAGTTCCACTTTCGACCTGTACTCCGCGTTGGTATAACCACGGCGCATAACTTTCAGCACTTCGTCATCACCTGCCTGAAACGGCAGATTAAAATGCTCACAAACCTTTTCCAAAGTAGCGACTGCATCAATTATTTTCTGGCTCATATCGTTAGGATGTGAGGTGAGAAATCGTATCCTCTCCAGCCCATCAATCCGATCTACAGCCGTCAACAGATCAGCAAGGTCAACTTTGTCTGAAAGGTCATGCCCATAAGAGTCTACGTTCTGCCCAAGTAAAGTAATCTCCTTAACGTTACGGGCTGCAAGTAACTCCACCTCATTGACTATGTCAGCAATTGTCCGACTGACCTCTCTACCGCGGCGATAAGGAATTATGCAAAAACTACAAAACTTGTCACAGCCGTGAATGATTGGAACATAAGCGGTAACAGCGACGTTCGGAGGAGTAAGAGTGGTTAAGCAACCCTCCGCATCGAGACCCATCCTCTCGCCAAGTAGCTCAAGAAGCGGTCGGTAGTTCTGTGGCTGCATGAAAGCATCGACATGTGGAAATCTAGACTCGAGCTCCGCCGTCTTTGGCCCAACCATGCAACCCATCAAAGCGATAATCTTGTCATTTGCATCACGTTTAACGGATTTAAGTGAGCTGAGCATACCTGTCACCTTATCCTCAGCAGACTGCCTTACCACGCAGCTATTAAGAACTATAACGTCCGCATCCTTGGCTTTCTCTACAGGACCCATGCCAAGCTGAATTAAAGCACTCTCAAGCCGATCGGAGTCTGCTTTATTCATCTGACAACCGATAGTCCATATAAAATAACTATCTAATTCGTTCTCTTTTTTCAGCGTAGTCATAAATACATTTCCTAGAAGAACTTCAATTCTATCAAATCAGAGCTATAGATCATTTTGTAATGGCGGAGGGAGCGGGATTCGAACCCGCGAAGGGGCTCATCACCCCCAACCCGCTTAGCAGGCGGGCGCACTAGGCCACTATGCGATCCCTCCTCAATCCGAAGAACTATAGCAAGGGAACCAAGTCCCCGCAAGGATAAGTCGCTTCTAACCCGAAATTATACAAAACGGACAACTGTTACTGAGCAGATCTCCACTTGTTTACAATCTCTTCACTCTCTTTCTGAAGAACACCTGTAGTGAGAGACAGTTTGTCGCCGAAATTCGCGAGTTCTATCAGCTTCTCTACTGTGTATCCGCTATACTGACCTCCTGTGCCGCTACCTCTGCCTCCTAAAACCAGGCGGCTCACTCCCGCTGCCATGATCGCACCAAGACACATAGGGCAGGGTTCCCAAGAAGCGTAAAGGGTCGCACCAGGGAAACTAAGAGCTTTGGTCGAGATACCTGCATCTCTTAAAGCCACCGTTTCCGCATGAGCCGTCGGGTCAAATGTGCTGTACTCGATATTCCGACCGGTTTGTATCACTTCACCATCCTTCGCAAGCACTGCACCAAAAGGCTGGTCACCCAATTCCAAACCCTTAACCGCTTCATCTATTGCTATCTGCATCAACTCTGTGTCATTCAAAATGTTATCTCCTCCTAAGAATTCTTTAATGAGCTACGGTAAACTCTAAATAGCCGACATTTCCGGAAAAACCTATTCCAAATCTCCCCAGTTTGGTCCTTCCTTAATGTCTACTTTGAGCGGGACACTCAGCTCAAGTGCCGCCGGCATCAGATCCAATATCATCTTCTTAATAGCGTTGATTTCATCAGGCGGTGACTCGAATATGAGTTCGTCATGCACCTGGAGTAACATTCTAGTCTGTAATTCATCCATTCGCATCTGATCATAAATGCGAATCATCGCTATCTTTATGATGTCTGCAGCGGTACCTTGTATCGGCATATTTATCGCGACCCGTTCCGCCCCTTGTCTAACATGCACATTTGGGCTGTTTATTTCAGGCATGAATCGCTGCCGGCCGAGCAAGGTCTTTGTAAAGAGATCCTTCCTTGTCTGTTGCTTAACCTCCTCAACATAGAAGCGAATGCCGGGGTACTTCGCAAAATAGCTGTCAATAAACTTAGCACTCTCATAAATATTTAAATCCGTTTGCTGCGACATGCCATGCGCTGAAAGTCCGTAAATTATTCCGAAGTTCATAACCTTGGCCAATCGACGCATGTCTAGCGTGACCTCATCTATCGGAACATCATAAACTTCCGATGCCGTTGCAGCGTGAATGTCCTCGTCCCGATGAAAGGCCCCCATTAGTGCTTCGTCCTGGGAGTAGTGAGCCAATATACGAAGTTCGATCTGAGAATAGTCGGCTGCGACCAAACTCCAACCCGACTCAGCCTTAAAAGCCTTCCGAACCTGCCTGCCGAGTTCCGTTCTAACAGGTATGTTCTGTAGATTGGGATCGCTCGAAGAAAACCGTCCGGTAGACGAACCAACCTGGTTGTAATTTGTGTGAACTCTGCCCGTTTTAGGATTTACCAAAGTGGGAAGTGCATCGACATAAGTAGACTTTAGCTTACTGAGTTCCCTGTATCTGAGAACCTGTTCTACAAGTGGGCTGGCTCCCTTGAGTGTCTCCAAAGCTGAGGCATCCGTAGAGTAACCGGTCTTGGTCTTTTTCGCTGCAGGAAGACCAAGCTCACGCAATCTGGCTGGAGGAAGCAACTTTTCAAATAGGATAGTCCCCAGTTGCTGGGTAGACTTAATATTGAACTCCTGCCCCGCCTCCTTATATACCTCCTCCTCCACAGTGGTTAATTCCGCAGCGATATCCCCTGACATAGCATTTAATTCATTCGTATCTACAATAATTCCGTTACTTTGCATCTCTACGAGAACCGGTACGAGCGGCACCTCTATCTCCTTAAGAACCTTGTTCATGTCTGTGCCGCTTAATTTCAGCTCAAGGAGATCTCTCAGCCTGCCAGACATATCCGCATCCGCTGCAGCATAAGGAGTCGCTGCCTCTATAGATACATGGTCGAAGGTAATCTGCTTCTGTCCAGTCCCAATCAGATTCGTGATGGAGGTCATCTCTTCTTCGAGTAACTGGAATGCCAACTGCTTAAGGCCTATGGCGTTATATCCCAAAAGCTGCGCCCCTACCATCGAATCAAAACCCAAGCCCTTAACTTCAATGTCATAACTCTTAAGAACGGTCATATCGAAGCTTGCTTTGTGTGCAGTCTTAGATATAGACGGATCCTCGAAGATAGGCTTAACCATCTTCAGAGCTTCACTCAAAGGCACCTGCAACCCTTCAGTGTGACCTAGAGGAACATAAAAACCGTTTCCTGCTTTTGTGGAAAATGAGAGCCCTACGAGATCTGCTCTTGTCGGATCAAGCCCGGATGTCTCTGTGTCAAAAGCAAACCTTTTTGCCAGATAAAGCTCCTCTATTAACGCCGCCAGACCCTGAGCCGTATCTATGCACTGATACATAGTTTCTATCTTCTCTCTTGGCGTCTCTTCCTCTACCTCAGCTGTTACAGACATATCCATGAGCGTACCCTGAACAGGTTGGGCTGGTGGCGCGCTACTGCTGCCAGGAATTCGCCTGATCATGCTGACAAACTCCAGATCCCTAAGCGCGCCAGTAACCTTTTCTCTACTAAACGCTCCGAACCTGCCACCCTCAACATCAAATTTTATCGGCATGTTCCTTACAATTGTCGTGAGGTGCCTTCCCTCAAAAGCCGCTTCCTTATGATCTATTAAGAGCTGCCGTATTCGCGGAGATACCACCTCATCAATGCGTTCATAAATATTGTCCAGAGTTTCGAGCTGAGTAAGCAGCTTTATAGCCGTACCACGACCTATGCCAGGAATTCCCGGTATATTGTCTGAGGAGTCACCTTCAAGTCCCTTGATGTC
Source organism: Chloroflexota bacterium (assembly GCA_003228195.2). Lineage (GTDB taxonomy): Bacteria > Chloroflexota > Dehalococcoidia > Lucifugimonadales > QGNO01 > QGNO01. The sequence continues at coordinate 29,050 of QGNO01000018.1, forward strand.
AGGGATGTGTTCCGGGCCAAGCCCCTTATAACGCTCTCTCACGGCCTCCTCATCGAACACCTTCTGCTGCTGAGCACTGTAACTAAGCAGCACCCTTGTCTGAGGCGAAACCAATTGAAGAGTATCGGTGTCACCGGTCAAGATTATCGTGTCCAAACCGGACTGTTCTGCCTGGGCTGAAATGGTGCCTATCACATCGTCCGCTTCATAGCCCTTCATCTCATATATTGGAACTTCAAACGCCTCAAGGATCTGTTTAACGAACGGGAACTGCGCTTGTAGATCCGGGGGCGCGTGTGGGCGCTGCGCCTTGTATGCAGCGAACTCCTCATGGCGAAAGGTTGGGCCCTTCACATCAAACGCTATCGCACAGTGGCTGGGATTCCAGTCAGATATCGACTTGAGGAAAGTGTTTGTAAACCCATAAACGCCCTTAACCTCTTCGCCAGTACTCCGGAGGTTCATAGCATACTGGATGGCATAAAAGGCACGATACACCATGGCGTGGCCGTCCATAAGCATCAATAAAGGTCTCTGCCGTGCACCGCGTTCGAGTTCGTTTTGAACCATCATTCTCCTCTAAGTTGGAGATAGGACCATTATAACAACCATTCAAAAAATCCCACCCACTAACATATCTGAATAATTATTGTTTGACACCCTGATTTAGCCCAAGATAAGATTACTAGGTTGATGGAGAGGGCATGAGACGGCTGGTCACTCCTCTCTAGGGGGCAACGTAGCTCAGGGGCAGAGCGGGCGCTTCATAAGCGCTAGGTCGTTGGTTCGAAACCAACCGTTGCCACCATCAACTGTGCCATTAAATGGATTTCGCGGGCGGTTAGCTCAGCTGGTTAGAGCGTCGCGTTCACATCGCGAAGGTCGCTGGTTCGAGTCCAGCACCGCCCACCATTTTCTTTGGATCCTCTCTAAAATGCCGAAGTGGCGAAACGGTAGACGCGCTACGTTCAGGGCGTAGTGCCCGCAAGGGTGTGGGAGTTCGAATCTCCCCTTCGGCACCAACCTGCTACCTGCAGGAACTACCTAAAGGGACGTTAGCCATTCCATAAATCCGTAAATTCTGTTGCAACTATATCGTTGTAGCCCACTGGTCCACCCTCTAACAATCCTGCTCTTGTCGCAAACGAGACCAATCCATCAATAAATTCATTTTTCACATTAGCGTCATAGTATGGCAAGTCTCTTTCTATCAGCTTAGTAATTAATCCAGCTTCTTTTTCAGGAAAAAGTTTCTTTCCTACGACCTCAGCAAGATTTACATTCTCTATAAGGGCCTTTTGAGCCTTAACTATAGCCCGAATTGCACCTGCGGCGACATCGGGGTTTTTATCCAGAAATTGTTGACTGGTTGTCAAAGAGGGTTGCGTAAAATAGAAAGCTTCTTTGGGGCCATCTCCCCTACGTACATCAATGATCTTCTTCGCAATTCCACTTGTAACAGCAACTTCTGCCCCCATTCCATTTGCCCAGAAACCATCAATTTTTCCTTCTATAAGAGCTTGTGCTGCTGAAACACCAAACGAAGCCCCGGGAATAAGCCCTCCAGGAGGCAGTCCGATCGAAATATTCTCTTTTTCCACATCAATACCAGCTGAAATTAACAGCTGCCTAAACCCCATATCAGGCCCAGGAGCAGCACCAAGTGTTAAACCACTAAGCCCATTTAAGTCACCAGGCTCTATATCTAAATCTTTTCTCACTACCAAAAACCAATACATACCCTGTGATAAAGCACAAAGAATTTTAGCCCCTTGCCATCGAGGAAAACCCCAAAGAGCTGCGTGAGCTGGCCCAGCGACAAAATGACACTCTCCATCCCTTAATGCTACAAAGGCATCTGGAACCGGCGAGATCATCTTGATCTCTGCATCAATTCCTTCTTCATTAAAAAACCCAAGCTCTACCGCTGCTAAAGCAGGAAAATAAGAATTCGAAATTAAATCAGGTTGAGCAACTACATATTTCATATAATTTCTCCAGAAAATACTAAGAGTGACTAATCTTTCTAGGGTTGTTTATATTACTTATAAGCTGGCTACAAGTAACTCCCACCTATCAAGGTAATCGTAACCATAAAAAGTAAAACGGCGGCAATTACAACCACAACTTTCGGGCCAACCTTTAGTATGTCCCTCACATCCACTCCCATACCAATCGCCACCATAGCAACAAGGAAAGAGTACCTAGAGAGTTCCCGGATATCGCCGCCAAGTCCTTCTCCAATAATCTCCAGTGACCTTAATGCCGCCAAAACGATAAACCCTATAACGAACCACGGCATGTACTGGAAAATGGAGATCTGCCCAAACGACTTCCTCTCCTCTTTATTCCCTTTAGAACCAGATTCAGAACTTCGCAATGTAATAAGGAGTTGCACGACTACTACTAGAGGAGCCAAAAGCACGACCCTAGTCAACTTAACGAATGTAGCAACAGATGCAGATGTCGCACTGACCATTGCAGATGCCGCATAGACCTGGGCGACTGCATAAACAGCCATCCCAGCAACGATTCCGTAATGATAATCACTTAAACCAAAGGCAGGAACAAGCAAAGGTAAAAGAATGATTTGAGCTGCCCCCAGTAGACCACTTATAGCGATTACTGAGGTAAGTTCAACTGAACTAGCACCAATAATCGGGGCCATAACCGCAGCTGCTGAATTACCGCAAATAGAGTTGCTAACCCCTATCAATATAGAGAGCTTAGGCCCTAGTTTTAGGATCATATGTCCAACAACAAAAGCAATCGCCATGCTCCCGGCAACCCCAAAAGCTATTAGAGCAAAAAGCCCGACACCTGCACTCGCAACCGTAGGAAGAAAGATACTGGCACCCAGTATCATCACAGAGAGCTCGAGTATGAATTTTCCTGAAAACTTTGTTCCAGCACTATGCCACTGCGCCTTAGGGAAAATGTTCTTGAAAGCTATTCCAAGTAGAAGAGCTATCAACAGAGGATCGAATACCGTCTTCGGAAGTTGGCTCGTAATTCCTACTATTAGTGCAGCAAATGCCGAACATAATAGGACACCCGGTGCAATCTTCAAAAGGCTTTCACGGTTAATCATCTCTATATTGTATATCCCCAATTAGATCTAATTTAATTCTACCGCATCACTCATACGGCATACCCTCGACCGTATAAGCCGTTAATAGGAAAAAGCCTGAATTTCAAGTAAAGTGGAACAGTAAATAAGAAAACCTCAGCATAGATACGTTGGGAGGCAACTTCACAATCACCGCTACCAGCTCAGACTTAACAGACGCAGTAAGTGTTCCAATCTCTACCTTAGTAGTATCTACGGCTGCTCCATCTGTAGGAAAAACAACCCTTTGGGTCCTGTTCTTCTCCTTCACTACCCTCTTCTCAGTAATGTTAGTGAGGAGACAGAGGCTAACTCAAAGGCGAATCCAAGGATGAGAGATCGCAGAGGAATAAGACGTGGACAAAGCAGGCCAACAAGCGGTGCATCAACTTGGACTGGTCTTCCATGGAAACGGGGATTAATCGGGTTAGGAGTTTTATACCTAGCTTTACAGTCCTACCCCTGGTTTATTAATAGCGAAATAGGGGCTGTTGTCACTTCTTGGAATGCTGGCATGTTATGGGGAGTCCTTTGGGTAATAGGCCAACGACCAGATATAGCGGGCTCAACCTTACTTTCCAGCACTAATGAGTTTGTCGTAATCCCAGAATGCACAATTTTCGCACCACTAGCTCTATTCGTTGCGGGGCTCCTGGTGTTCCCCTCTGGTGCCAGAGAGAAGCTCATTGGTTTCATGGCAGGTTTCATTATTCTGTCAGTTATAAACCTTGTTAGATTACTTACTCTTTACGGTATCGCCCACATATCGCCTGGGCTATTTGACGCAACTCACCTTTTTTTCTGGCAGCCCGTAATGGCTATAAGTGCTCTAGTTATTTGGGGTTTTTGGGCCGAAAGGAGCAGCAAAGTTGAATAGTCTAAATAGACTTAAGATTCCGTTATCATTTGTGCTCGCCATTTTTGTATTAATGGCTGCACTTGGTTTTTTAGGGGCAACCAAGATTTACGGAATAACGCTTAGTTTCGTTGCAGGTGAACTGTCATCTTTATTCGGTAACACCATAGAATTCAAAGAAAACGTGATAGTGATAATCAAGGGCAGTTCAAACTCTATACAGAAGCCGTTGGAGTTACCGCCGGAGCTTTCGTATTACGCCCTCTCTTTACTAATTGGGCTAATAGCAGCTACTCCTAAAAACACCTGGCGAAGCCGGGTAGCACTCGCAGGACTCACGATCATAGGAGTCTTAGCAGCTCAGTCTTTTTTGCTAACTGGCTTCTCGATAATGGATCGTTCAACCGAATTACAGCTCGCAAAATCGAAGGCGATGTACTCCGCCTGGTGGAGCATAGGACCCCTTATCTTTGCCGCTTGGTGGTTCTGGATAAACTGGCTTCCATCGATAGTTCCCAACAGTTTCTTCACTAAGGGCAACCGTTTCAAACGGGGGAAATGAGTCCTGATTTAGAGCGAACTATTTTGCGTTTGCTCGGCCTTGTGCCCGAAACGGGAAGCAACCAACGCACCCACAAATCCAAGAGTGCCTATACCAAATGTGACAAATAGACATTGCCTGCTCTCAGAAACGAATACAGCTATTACATTGCTAATAATCTCATTAAGTTTTGCTTCATATGTTTGAGGCGATAAGGAGTCTAGTAAGTTAGGCAAAACTGTTGTCTCAATTTGTCCTGCCGCAATAGTAATGGCAACAAAAGCTACAAATGAACTTATGACGAGTGCAAGGCTGGCCCAAGTGAGCCTCGAGCTCAAGCTTCTTCCTCCAAGTAATCCGACCACCGTTACCATGAATGCCAATATCAGATAGTGAATCAGTGGATTAGAAATACTCAAAAATTGGTCTCTGCGTCGTTCGAACTCTTGAAGGCTTTCATCTGAAGATGTTTCTATCAATCTGGCTTTTAGGTCAGAATCTGTAAACTTAATTCCGTCCTTAACAATCTCCCTGCCACTAGAAAAATTCTCGTACCCGTCTCTACCATAATTATCAACGATTAAGTCTTCTAGGTCCGCTTGAGTAAACGCCCATGTAAGAGGCAACTCCATGATTGCAGGAGCTACCAGTTTCGTCATTTCAGCACCGAAAACTAATTCAAAGGCGGCAAGATACCTATCTTGCAAAGGAACGACCGCATTGAACCTCTGTTGATCTCCTAATATATAAGGTTCCACCTCGACAATAACGTTCTCCACTGTCTTCCCAAACCACTCAGGAGTAATAACCCTCATAATCGCTGTTTGCAATGTGGCATTTACTTTTTGCGCCATAACAGAGGTGGCCGGATCATCTTCGCTAAGTCCCATCCCAAGTAGAACATCATCTAATTTCTCAGAGACTTCAACCATAATGAAGTTTTCTAAAAGTGCCCTGTAAATCTCCTCTTTTTGTGTCCAGTCTTTGATGATTCCGATGCCAATCTTAGCTTCATCTTTAACAGAGACACGGATCGTGAAGCTACCCTTTTCACCGGATAAATAAGGTACTACCTGGTCTATTGTGCGTTCAGTATTTTTCTGAGCCCAATCCTTAGTTAACACTGTTTTTACGGCTTTTGATAAGTCCTCATTAGACAAACCAAGGGGCGACAAATTATCACTGATCGTGTCCCAGGCCCTCGTCTTCACTTCATACGGTATAACTTCATCATGTATGAATTTATAGATGTCCGCCTTAACAAGCTGCTCTTTGTAAAATGAAGGCTCAAAAACTGTGCTCTTGAAAGCTCCAAGTAAAGACATTGAAGCTAGTACAGGAATGAGAATTAAGATCAGGAATACAGCGGATATACGCCTTAAAGTGTTCAGCATGAGGCCTAATTAATCCTCGCTGCATCAAGGATTAGGATCGCCACCATTAAACGAAGCCTCTCAAAGTCCCTGCGCGTTCAACTCGCTCCACACCAATCATAAATGCGGATTCGCGCAATGAAACTTTCTCCTCAGCAGCTCTTGTTGCTACTTGCTTTGTAGCCGCAGTCATTCGTTCTCTAAGCTCGGAATTCACACGCTCTTCGTCCCATTGGAACTGTTGTATGTTCTGAGCCCACTCAAAGTAGGAAACGGTGACTCCACCGGCATTGGCAAGAAGGTCAGGAAGTATAGGCACACCTCGGTCATTGAGTATCGAATCTGCCGCAGGAGTAGTTGGATGATTCGCCGCCTCCAGTATAGCCTTGGCACGGATCTTGTCCGCGTTCTCCACCGTTATTACCTCTTCTACTGCAGCCGGAACCAGGTAATCACACTCGAGTTCGAGTAGTTCGTCATTATCAAGATCTTCACCACCCGTAAAACCTTTCACTGAGCCGTTTTCCCGATGATATTCGTAGACAGCGCCTACATCTAATCCCTTAGAGTTATACGTCGCTCCGTGCTGATCACTGATAGCGATTACATTGCAACCTAATCTCCCTATCAAACGAGCCGTCCACGAACCAACCTGCCCGAATCCTTGTATCACGACACTGGATCCGGCCGGGTCGACTTTACGGATGCGGGACCACTCTTCTAAGCAGAAAACCACCCCACGGCCAGTAGCCGCGTCTCTACCGTATGAACCTCCCAGTTCCACGGGTTTGCCGGTGACAATTGCAGGGGTATGACCCTGCAATTGTCCATAAGCATCCATCATCCAGGCCATGGTCTGAGAGTTAGTGTTGAGATCCGGGGCCGGTATGTCCCGGTTCGGGCCTATAATATGAGAAATGTTCTGAATATACCGCCTGGTTAAAGCGTTAAGTTCCTGCTCGCTCATCTCATGAGGATCGCACTGAATCCCACCCTTAGCACCG
>QGNO01000019.1 GCA_003228195.2 Chloroflexota bacterium
CAGAGCTTCATCAGCATCGAAAGGTTCGTCCATGAGCAGGATTTTCATAGAATCCACGTGGCTAATCTGCCGGGGTAATCTAGCAGCGCCGGGTCCGCTTCCAAGCCAACCCTGATTCATTAGCATGTATTGGAAGCGAGCATTTTCCTTACTGGCTATTCTTATGTCTGTTGTCGTCAACATCATATAGAATCCAGCCCCAACAGCCCATCCGTTAATTGCGCCTATTACTGGTTTCCATATTTGTGGAAAGTGTCCCGCACTACGGCCGTCTACTCCGGTCGGATATTCGTTAACCGAGCTGTAGGTAGGTTTATAGTCAGAGGATGTGTTTTGGGAATTCGCCCAAAATATCCTGTCAACAAATTCACGGCGCCTCTCGTCTTCAGTCTGTCCAGGTCTAGGAGCAAGGTCATGTCCGGCGCAGAAGTGGCGATCGCCTTTACCGGTTACGATAGCGGCTCTGACCTCTCTATCTTCCCAGACCTCTTTCCATGCATCCCTGAGTTCAATTTCCACTTGGTCATTGAGTACGTTAGCCTTCTCAGGATTGTTCAAAGTTATAAACGCTATATGGTTTCTCTTCTCAAATATTATTCCTGCCATAATTATTCTCCTTCGTAGATTAAATTACTGCTTGTCTTCTTAACTGAACAAGTTCTTCTTCGCAGATTCCAAATTCGCCGCAATATATTTCCTTGTTGTGTTGCCCTATTAGAGGTGTTGCGCGCCTAAGTGCCCAGGGGCTTCCAGTAAGTCGAAAAATTTCTCCGGGGATCTTGATTTTTCCTACGACGGGGTGGTCCATCTCGGAAAAAAACCCTCGTTCGTTTAGGTGCTCACCCTCTACCAAGTCCTGAGACGTTTGCACAACTGCTGCGACCCAACTTTCAGAGGCCGCCTTATTGAAATAGTCGAACTTACTCCAATCCTTAAGAGCTGACAGGAGTAGTTCGTCTTTATCACTAGGTATTCGAGCGGGAAATTCAATGGGAGGAAAGTCAGGATCATCTAAATCCTCTCGGTTTAAGAGTTTGACATAGTCTGAGTAAGATCCTCGTTGTATTCCACGCTGAAACGTTGCCCCTACGTACCCATCTTGTACAGGGACAATACCTTCAAAGTGTGCGCCGCCTTTTGGGGAACCAGCCTCCATTTTTGGCGCTCGCCTTTCTACAGTGCCTACGAAGCTATACCGTGTTGGTGTTGCATGGTGATGTGCCGCTGACACATCTCTCATAGATAAATCTATATGCTGGCCCTTTGCTATGGAAATTCTAGCGAATAGAGCAGAAGATGTGGCGTACGCGGCAGTTATACCGGCGATATAAAGACTTTGAGGGTGACCGTGCTTTAGCGGTGCTCTATCGTGAGCGCCACTAATATACATTATTCCTCCCATAGCTTCGTAGATTATGTCATCACCAGGATAGTCACGGTAAGGTCCTTTTTGCCCGTAAGGAGTAATAGAAGTCATGACCAAATTGGGGTTGACCTTACTAAGGTCGCTATAGCCAACCCCGAGATTGTCTAGATAACCGGGCGGATAACTTTCTATGATTGCATCAAATTTTCCTGCCAAGCTTGTGAGCATTTGTTGGCCTTGAGCAGTTCTAATGTCTAGAGTGATGCTGCGTTTGTTAGTATTTAAATAAAGAAAGGATAGGCTTTTCTCCGGATGTGGATGGTCATGGAAGAAAGGGGGTAGGTTTCGTGCTTCGTCTCCTGACAAAGGCTCTAATTTTACTACATCGGCTCCGTAATCGGCGAAAAGCTTACCCGCGAAAGGACCGGCGACACCGGTGCTGAGCTCTAGGATTCTGAATCCTCCCAATGCATTACTGCTCATGGTTCTATGCCTAACAGTTTCTTGTATTCTGTGTCGTAGCTTCTCAAGGTGCCTTGATCTATCTCTCTTGTGAAATCTTGTATTGTGCCCGGCTTGTCCATCGGCTCTGGTTCTTTCCCTATACCGCCAAGCTCATAAAGCTGTGCAATCTCAGTTCCAGTTCGTCCAAGCAGGTCGCCAAGGACGTATTCATTGTCCCCTCCAAGATCAGGCCCAGGACTACGAATATAACTTGGTGTTTCGGACATCGACCAAGGCCTTCCTAGGAATACTCGAGTACCCATACCCGTCTCAGCAGGAAATTCCAACTTTTCGAAAATACTTGTCTCCTTCATGTTAGGATCACTGAGCACCTCTTTTGGGTTTAATACTGCTCCAGATGGGACTCCAGCCTCGATCAATGTGTTCATCAAATCGCGATGTTCGAAGTTCCTTGTCCATTGTTTGATGTGTGAATCCAGATCATCCTGATTGTGCCAACGTACTATTACGTCTCCAAATTTATCTTCGTTTGCCCATTCCGGGTTACCCATAACATTTTTGAGCGCGTCCCATTGATTATCCGATTCAACCGAAATTGCTATCCAATTATCGTCTCCACTACACTTATAGGCGCCATGGGGGGCTTTTGAGGTGTGGCGATTGCCCATTAGCTTACCGTTCCGACCGTTTGCTATATAGTCAAGCAGTGCGTCTCCCACTGTGGAAGCGCCCATTTGATACATAGAGTGGTCAATCCACTGCCCTTTACCAGTTTGGTTTCTATGATGGATTGCAGCGAGTATGGCGAAGACCGCCATCCATCCGTTCGGGGGGTCAAACCATGCTGACCCTACACGCCTAGGACCCTCGTCTGGGTAACCAGTGAATTGACTTACACCACTAGTTAGTTCAAACATTCTGCCAATTCCTTGGTAATTCTTCCACGGACCGGAGTAACCAAATCCACTAAACGAGAAATATATCAAATCAGGCTTAATTTTTCTCAGTTCTTCGTAACCTAAACCTAGACGTTCCATTGTGCCTGGACGATTATTTTCTGCAAGGACGTCACTAACCCTGACCAAGTCTTTGAATGCTTCTATAGTTTCTGGAATCTTGTAGTTTAGTGTGATGCCGAGTTTACTTCGGTGAAGTGCATGGAAACTGCCATCCCTATTCCAGTGATTGTTGTTTGGGGGAACGTTATCTGCGTAAGTAACACCGCCTCCGCCGCCCCTACCTCTGGTATGTGTTTCTACTTTTACTACTTCCGCACCCATGTCTCCCATGAGGTACATGGCCGTAGGCATAGCTAGAACTGTTGTAGAATCAATTATACGTAAACTGGATAGAGGACCATCCATAATCTGCTCCTGCTCAATAGCATAAATTAGCCAAATTTGTCGTAAGTTAAGAATCCCCGTTCATCGCGATTACGACCCACAGTGTCATTTTGAGAATCTCCCCTGACGTCACCGCTGACATCTCTTTGGCGCTTTTCAAGGAAAGCCGGGGTCGCATCATCACTGTCGCCAGAATGTTGTCCTACTAAATGATTGAATACCCATTGCAGGTGCCAAGCTTGATCTGTATTCATGTCGGCCCCTCTGACAAGAAACTCTTTGAGGAATCTCACCGCGATGGGAGGCATTTCACAGATACGATTGGCAATCTCCTCACATCTGGCCATTAGCTGGTCATGTGGAACAGCTTCATTAATCAGATTCATTCGTACCGCTTCGTTCGCATCGACCGGGCTGTCTGTAAGAAGCATTTTCATGGCGTGGACATAAGGTATTTGTCTAATTAGCCTAGTAACAGTCGGTCCGCTGCCGATTCCTCCTCTATTCGAAAGGAGAGCGAAGTAGAATCTAGCATGTTCCTCGCAGCCAATCCGTATGTCGGTTGTGGTTAATAGAGTATATAAACCCGCACCGGCTGCCCAGCCATTCACGGCGCCTATAACTGGCTTCCATATTTGAGGAAAGTCGTGGCCACTACGCAAATCGACAGAAGGCATCCGCCCGTTAATTGCCGAAGCCGGAGGCCAGATGAACTGATCTATCCGGTCTTGTCGGACGTCTTCATAGGTCATGCCATCAGGAGGAGGTTGTATGTTGTGGCCAGCTGAGAAGTGTCTCCCTCCAGCACCGGTGATGATCATGACTCTCATATTGCGGTCTTCCCAGAAATCCTTATACTCTTGGCCCATTTCCTCGATGACGTCATCATCCATCACGTTGGCCTTTTCTGGGTTGTTAATCGTAAGGTAAGCTATGCCACCCTTTTTTTCGTAGATGGTTTTTTTGCCCAATTGATGCCTCCGGCGTTCGATGGTAACGGCAACTTATCAATGGGGTTTAAGTAAGTCAAGTTATCTGATTTTGCATCTACTTGAATGCACAATCTTTTCAGAAGCTCGGCAATAAGAGTCTAGCAGTCAAAACGGTGTTATTATGCATATATTCTTCTGAATCAGAGGGTTAGGCAATGCCATACATAAACAATGACGGAATCGCAATTCACTATCATGTCGAGGGCGAAGGACCGGCCTTAGTGCTTCAGCATGGTCAAGGTGACAATATGCAAGCCTGGTATGATGCGGGGCATGTAGCAGCACTTAGAGACAGACATAAGTTGATATTAGTTGATGCTCGTGGCCATGGGGAAAGTGACAAGCCGTATTTGGCAGATGCATATCACATTAGTCAGAATGTAGCGGACATCATTGCTATATTGGACGAACTTTCAATAGATAAAGCTCACTATTGGGGGCATTCGATGGGTGGTCGTATTGGGTTTGGTTGTGCGAAGTATGCTGGGGCTAGATTCCACTCTTTGATAATTAGTAGTATGTCACCCTATAAGAGACCAAAGATAGAACGTGATGTTGCAATCGCTCAATATAAAAAAGGTGTTGAGGCTATACTGTCCGATCGAAGGGCAGAAGGCGATCTAACACAGGAAGAAGAGGACAGAATTCGAGCGAATGACCCGTTGGCTCAGGCTGCATCGCTGACTGCGGTACGAGATTTTCCTGACCAAGTTGATACGCTTAAGTACATGACAATGCCCAGTTTGGTCTATGTAGGTGAGCTAGACACGTTCTGGCGTGAAGGTCTCGAAAAATGTGTTGGTGATATACCGCAGGCCACATTTATATTACTGCCTGGTTTGGGGCATCAAGAGGCTCTTGAACGTGGCGATATAGTGTTGCCACATGTTGAAAAGTTCTTGGCAGGCGTGGGAGAGGCTTAGCGATTTCGGGCAGCTAGTCAGCACGTTTGTAGAAAGGCGGGAGCGCGAGGGAGTCGAACCCACCATCCCGACCGTAGGGCCAGGATCAACGGAGTTGAAGTCCGTGAGAGCCACCAGGCCCCATCCGCCCCCGTGAAAGTAAAAGGACCTATCACATCAGTAGTGATGGTTCTTCGAGTATATTAGGCGTAAAAGAAACTTAGCTTATAGCATCGTCCAGTCGTTGTCTTAGTGCTGCCTTTGGTAGCGCTCCTACGATCTGATCAACAGGATTGCCGTCCTTGAATACGAGCAGAGTCGGTATGCTGCGGATACCAAATTTGACCGCGATATTTTGTTCTGAATCGACATCAACCTTTGTGAAAGCTATTCGTCCGTCATATTCCTCAGCCAGTTCATCGATTATAGGAGCTATCATTTTGCATGGCATGCACCAATCGGCCCAGAAGTCCACCAACACTGGGATGGATGACTTCTCCACCTGTTGCTCAAAGGTTTGTTCAGTTACTACGACCGGATTTGCCATAACCGCTCCTTATAAATCGAAACTAGGCAGTTTTGTGACGTGCCAAAGTCCGATGCTATAGTAACATAGCGTGGATGTAATTCAAGCTCTATCTAGTGCCGGAAAAGGGCATGTATACTGTGTCTCCAGTTTCCCAGATGAACTGATGGTATTCGATGTCTTTCGGCACTTCAAAGAATAGCCAGCCGACAAGTTCACAAGGAGCCCCGGCTGAGTCGCAGATTTGGTTTAATTGTATTGTCGGCGTCTCCTCAGATCCATCTGCCCATAGGAACGGTATCAATAATTCTTCTCCTGCTGCCTCTTTTTCTATAACCGCCCTTTGGTTAAATGGATTCAATGGTTGGTAATCTAGGAATTCGCTGTCCCTAAGCCTAGCGGCAGTTTCATTGATATCAAGAATTACAAAGCCAGCTTGCCGGTTACGAAGTTCGATATGGGCGGCTGCTATCATCTTACCTTGTTGTGATGGCCTGACAACGTAGTGTTTTTCCTCAATTGAATAGAAAACCTCTTCTACGAGACGCATTTCCTTGACTCTTATTGTCAAGGCTTCGCCGAATGTCCAGTCCGTTGCTTGAGATGAATCAGTATAAAAAACTGTAACGATCACAGCGGCCGCTGCAACGGCCACTATCGCTATTATTAAATAGATAAGGCGGTTTTGTTTATTCATATTTTGTTCTCTTGGCTTAAAGGTTAATTTATTGTTGGCCTGTTGTCGATATGGATGACATAGATCGTAAACTTGTTACCAACTCTGTCAACAAGTTCAGAACTCTCGACACATCTTCATGTGTGTTGTCGCGACCGAGTGTCAATCTGAGGCTACTTTGCGCAAGTTCCTCTGATAATCCGAGCGCCATAAGGACGTGTGACGGCTCTAAGGATGCTGAAGTACAAGCGCTACCACTTGAAGCTGCTACCCCTTCCAAATCTAGGCCGAGCAGTAAAGATTCTCCTTCAACGTGTTGAAAGGAGAAATTTGCGTTGTTTGAAAGTCGCTTCGAGTGATGGCCGTTGAGGTGTGCGTCTGGAATGTTCTCTATTATCCCATTTATCAGTTCGTCTCTTAATTGTTTCGTGTGTGCTTCTAACCATTTTCTTTCATGCGCAGCCAACTGCAAAGCTTTGGCAGTACCCGATATGCCAGCGACATTTTCTGTGCCAGCTCGTCTTTGTTTCTCTTGCCCACCACCGACGCTTTGAGGTGTAAAAGGCGTACCTCTCCTTACATAAAGGACGCCCATACCCTTAGGGCCGTGAAATTTGTGAGCTGATAGACTCAACATATCAACCCCAAGTTTGTCTACTTCAATCTCTAGATAGCCAGCTGCCTGTACTGCATCGGTATGAAATGTGATTTGAGTACCTAGGGCGCGGGAGCGGTCTTCGATAATTTCTGAAGCTTCAGAAATTGGAAGGATTGTTCCTATTTCGTTGTTTGCATAAATTAGACTTACAAGAATCGTTTGTTCTGTTATGGCTTTTTCCAGATCCATTAGGTTGATCATGCCATAGCTGTCTACTGGCAGATACGTTACTTTATATCCAAACTTTTCAAGCATATGACATGCATTGAGCACCGCATGGTGCTCTACACTTGTAGTTATAATGTGATCGCCTGCAGCCTTTGATCCCATGGCAGAACCAAAAAGTGCGGTATTATCCGATTCGGTACCGCCACTAGTGAAAATGATTTCACCAGATCTACAACCTAAGGTTTCCGCAACTGTATCTCTGGATTCATCGACTGCTTTTCGGGATTCCTGTGCGATTGAATAAATGCTCGAAGGATTACCGTAAATGTCTCGTAAATACGGAAGCATGGCATCTAGGACCTCTGGTCGCACTTGTGTTGTCGCGGCGTAGTCCATGTAAATGAAGTCTTTGGAAGTGTTTAACATAGTCCTTTATTCTACATTAAGAAAGGACGCACTAGTTGCAGATATCTAGGTATAGCAAGCCGTAGTCCACAAAATGTTTTAGAGTGGATGTTTTAGAACGAATATTGGGATAACTTAGGTATTCAATTACCCTTTGTCGGGTATGCTAGCCCAATTGACCTCTGATGAATCCCCCATAATACCTTGTTCGGTTATAGCAGCTCTTATCGATACCAACGTTGAATTGGGATCATTTGTTACTAATTTCCATTCTGGTTCCTCTGGGAGCCAATAAGGAGATGTTATTCGTACTACTTTCCTCTCACTAGGGTTTACATATATTCCAATCTTGTCTCTGTCCATAAGAATCCTCCCGGAGGGTCATGTTACTCCACTAAAAACTTAGTTTCAATAATTTCTATGATCCCCGTTGGAAACTATCCTACCATGTTGAATTGGTTTACAACGGTAGTAAGTGTTCGCATATTATAATAAAATCTTAGTAACCAAAAATTACAACTCCTCGCGCATTTGTGTAATTTTGTTTTTCAAAAAAAGTAGAGAGTCTGTTGACGGTTTCTTTATAAGGTCTTCCATTAACTTTTCCAGATTCATTTTGTCGGAGAATGTTTGGAACCAAAAGGAAAAGGTAGTCCGCTTCTTCACAAATGTGCACCTTCCACAAATCCTTCAGAGCGGCGTTATTTTGAGTTGTTTGACCTCGTTCTACCTCAATAATAATACCTGTTTTTTCAATTTGCATATAGTAATCTGGGGTAAGTTTACTAACTTTGTATTTTTCAAATAAACCTTTTTTTGTGATGAGAAACCTGTCTCTTCTGCAAAAGGAGTTATTATTTCCTCAACTTTTTGACTCTTAGTATTTGGTGTATTTATAGCACTTAGCGAGTCTTGAATTTTTGGGGAAGATAAATAGTCGTGGAACTTTTGGGCAATTTTTTCAATTTTTGCCCATTCAGCAGTCCCTTCATAAGTATCTTGGATTAGGATCTTCCAATGAATCATTTTTAAGCGTTTCGATAGATTGCGAATATGAGTCACCAACGTTGAAAACTATTCCACGGTAACTGTCTTGGCTAGGTTTCTTGGTTGATCTACGTCACAGCCCCTAAGTATAGCAATATGATATGCCAGCAATTGCAGCGGAACCACAGATATAATTGCGCTCAGTAGGTATGGAGTCTCTGGGATCTCTATGCACTCATCTGCTATGCTTTTTAGACCAGTGTTACCTTCCGTGATTATGGCTATCACCTTTCCTCCGCGAGCCTTTACCTCCTGGGCGCTTCCTTCCATTTTGTCGTACAGGGCATCATTTGGTGCAACTATGATCACTGGCATTTCTCGATCTATCAAAGCTATCGGGCCATGCTTCATCTCACCAGCTGGAAAACCCTCGGCGTGAATATAGCTCACCTCTTTGAGCTTTAATGCCCCTTCCAGGGCTACCGGCATATTTATGCCGCGGCCCAAATACATAACATTTTCATATTGGAATAGCGTTTGAGCTAATTTGGCTATTTCATTTTCGCTTTGTAAGACTTGCCCAACTAAACGTGGAATAGACGACAGATCTTGCAGCAGTTGACCCATAAGATCACTGTCGATCAGGCCCCTGCGTTTCCCCAAGTAAGTAGCAATCAGAAAAAGCGCCACCAAAGACCCAGTGAACGTTTTTGTGCTTGCAACTCCTAACTCTGGACCGACTCCCAAGTGTACCGTTGCGTTGACCATGCGCGTTGCTTGGCTTTCTTGCACATTGCATACAGCTATCTGCTTACATCCTTTCTGATTAGCTTTTTCTATTGCGGCAAGCGTGTCAGATGTCTCGCCTGACTGACTCACAGCGATTACGAGGGTGTTTTCGTCTAAAACTGGGTTCCTGTAGCACATTTCAGAACTGTTCTCTACTTCTGTGGGTAATCCTGCTAAGGTTTCAATATAATGGCGGCCCACATGTGCTGCCAATAAACTCGTTCCCATGCCAGTCAGAACAACTCTATTCAATCGTCTTATTTCTGAATCGGAAAATGGTAAACTCCCCAAATTCACTTCCGGTGGATCTAACGATACCTTTCCCGCCAAGGTTTGAAACAAAGCATGAGGCTGTTCCATAATTTCCTTGAGCATGAAGTGTTTGAATCCTCCCTTAGCTACGGCGACCTCATCGTACGGGGCTTTTTGGATTACCTTGTTAATGATTTTCCCATCAAGGCTCTTATGTTGAACTTGATGGGATTGTATGATTGCTATTTCTCCTGGATCAATGTAAGTAACTTGGGATGTGTGTGGTAGCAGTGCTGGCAGGTCGCTAGCTAAATAAGTTTCATTTGATCCGTAACCGATGGCAAGCCCTCCGGCATTGCCTAGGCGGAATGCTATCAGCTCATCCGGGTGGCTCGCGTGCATAGCAACGACTGCCTGAGCTCCCTTGATTAGCGTAGCGGCATTGGAAACTGATTCCTCAAAAGTTTTGTCATTTAGCATGGACGATTCTATGAGGTGTGCTATCACTTCAGTGTCTGTTTCAGAGGTGAAAGTGTGCCCTTCGCCTTGCAGTTGAATTTTTAGGTTAAGGTAGTTCTCCACAATGCCATTGTGAACTACAATTACATCGCCATTGCAATCGACTTGGGGGTGTGCATTCGCTTGTTTTGGACGGCCATGTGTTGCCCATCGCGTGTGCCCAATTCCTACAGTGCCATTAGGGAAATCATTATTCAGAGCTTTGATTAGACCGTCAAGTTTGCCTGGAACCTTATGAATGCTCGAAGCGCCTGTCCCATCGATAACTGCTATGCCGGAACTATCGTACCCTCTATATTCAAGGCGTTTTAATCCCTCCAACAATATTGGGGTAGCTTGATTCTTGCCTATGTAACCTACGATTCCGCACATAATTTTCAAATCTAATAATTGTAGGCGGTCTAAAGAATTCCTCAGACAACCTATCTCTTATTACTGTACACACCTCTATAGTTTTCGGGTAGTAATATGGCAACGCGGCTCATTACCATGTCAGTTAGGGAGTTGAGAAGCGATGGCGTAAGTTTACCCTCGATAGTTGGTAGGCTGAATGGATCACCGATGGTCACCTTGAGATGCGTGAGTGGAAAGAACAAGCGTTTAAATGACTTGATGTTCTCGGTCCCGGTTATAGCCACTGGCAGAATGGTTGCGCTAGCCTTCATCGCTAGGTAGGCTACACCGCTACTTGCTTGACCCATTGAGTGGGGATGCCTGGATCCTTCTGGGAATATGGCTACTACTTCTTCTTGGTTCAGCTTCTTTATTAACCCTCTAATTAAATCTATCTCTTTGCCATCCTTATCGGCCGGATAGGCCTGCCATTTTCGCATAAACCACCTTGCAATTGGACTTCGGAAAAGTTCTCGTTTGGCCACTAGATTAAGTGGTCTATTTATTGCAGCTACGAGTACTGGAGGATCAGCATTAGACTGATGGTTTGCTACTATGATTAAGCGGCCACGAGGCGGTATAGCCTCTTGCCCTATAACTTCCCATCTGCCAAAAGTGTAAAAGCAGAATTTTGCGAGTAGTATGCTAGCTTTATATACGATGTTCACGTCGGTTCCTTAACTAGTTCTAGTATCCAATTTACCACTTGATCAAGTGATAAATCATCTGTATGTATAATGCGCGCATTCTCTGCAGGTACAACTGGCCCAACTGCTCTACTCTTATCTTGAAAATCCCTTTCCTTTAAAGCTCTCAATATATCGTCAAAAGATGGTGGACTGTCGATTTTTGGTTCTTTATGGCGCCGCAATGCCCTAATTTCGGGAGACGCAGTAAGGAAAATCTTATGTTTCGCACTTGGAAGCACGACGGTTCCGATATCTCTGCCCACCATGACTATAGAATTATCCCTTGCGAGTATACGTTGTTGAATGACCATTTTTTCTCTTACTGCAGGCACTCGAGAGATGCTAGAAACGTGCATCTCTACTTTTGGATTGTGTAGATACGGAGTGGAATTCCAATCTCCTAAGTAAACAACTCCCTCCCCGTTATCATCAAAGTTAACTGCAATGATATTTTCGGCTGAGAGTCTCACTAATGTGTCCGAGTCGTTTGGGTCGATGTCATTGTTCACCACTGCCCAAGTGAGTGCTCGGTACATTAATCCTGTGTCTAGAAACCTGTAACGAAGATGCTTAGCGACTATCCGGCCAACTGATGTTTTGCCCGACGCAACTTCGCCGTCAATGGTTATGGCTATAATCTCACACATTTATGTAATTTGTTAACCTCGTTGGATGTGATTATAAGTGTGTCTACGTCGCCATACAATATTGTTGGTGTTTGTATTGACGAATGTGTATAGTGTCGCTCCTAGTCATGTTTAGCTACAAACAAATTATCGCCACTTGTGGCTACGCCTTTCTAATTATCGGAATTATTATATCAGTTTGGGCTGTATCTGAACCTAGATTATCTGGAGACTTGGCAATAATAGAGTTGGTTCAATCTATGTCTTCGGATTCAGTAAAGAGCTCAATGAAAATAGCCAGATATCTCGGCGGAGTTAGGGTGAACCTCGTAGTTATACTGCTCATGTTTACAGTATTAACGTGGAAGAAATTTTTCAGAACAGGAGTAATGTTCCTTGGTGTAATCCCTGCTAGCCTTGGAATTTACATTTTGAAGGAACTTATCAATCGCTCGCGCCCTGACGGCGACTATATATGGATTATTGAGGCTTCAAGCACTGGCAGTTTTCCGAGTGGACACGCTTACCAGACTGCTCTACTTGGTGTACTGACAGTAGCCTTGTTTTTGCCAATAATTCCTTGCAAAATAATAAGAATCGCCATTGCTTTATTCGTATTTTGTTTAGTGGGTTTAGTGGCCTTGTCCGGCATATATTTAGGAGTTCACTGGCCAAGTGACATATTGGGGTCATTTGTATTCGTATTTCCTTCAGCAGTCCTATTAATAAGGCTAAGCGAAAATAACAACCTGAAGGATTGAAACTCTACGTAGAGGAAATGGCAAATCGTTCTTTTGTTTACCTTTACTGAATTGGTACCCTCTTGATGGCTACTAATCTTTTATGAGGAGATGAATTAATGTTCTTTTAAGGACGCTGCCATCTGCCTAAGGATGGTTGTCACATTTGGCTCGTCAATATTGGATTGGGATTGAATTACAACTCCAATATTACTCCGATTCACCCTTGTGTCCCAATAGAGTGACCACATTCCTTCATATTCCCATTTGGCCATACTTGGTTCTATAAAAGGGCCCATAGCAATCGTATCGTCAGACCACTTGCCCTTTATCAGATACCCTTGATTTTCTCTTATGCTTATCTTTTTAACGGCGTCGTGTGGCCTGCGAGGGGAATTGGGGTCTCCTTGTATAAGGGAGCCATCTTTTGAAAATGTGACAGGAAAAGATATATTTATCTGGTTATTTCCCTCGTCAAATATTAAGTGACCACGTAATCCACTGACTTTTGCTTCAACAAATTCTATCCCTTTTGGTAGAAAGGCTGGAAACAGTGCATAACCTAACCGTTCTCTGATTTTAGTTAGTGCCTGTTTATCCAAAGTAACCTTAATTGATAGTTGAGAGCCCCCCTCGGTCGTAATTAAGTGGTCGCCAATCTGTACATTTGTTGGAACGACGAAACGGCCTTCGCAGGATTTTTCAAGACAAATGATCGAGCCTGCCTCTTCTCCATTGAACATGGCAGCAAAAGATTTGCTTAGATTGGTAATTTCGTCACCATTTTTGATAACGTACCCATCTATTCCAGATATCGTCACGGTACTTCCTGCAGTTATTGAATTGGGTTCTATCTTGGTTAAGATTGGCCAAACAATCTGGGATTCTTTTCCTTTTGGAGAAATATCTGGTAGGTCTGATTCATAATTTATAGAAGAACATCCGATTAAAAGGATGGCTAAAGTTAAATAGTAAAAAGACAATATGGAGGATGGCTTCTGGTTTAACATTTCTCAGTCTAAACATAGTGTTTCACACTGGCGGCACTGTCAACATGCGGCGAGGCCAGCTTTACCATTTAAAAAAATGTCTTAAGCCCACTGTGTGTTAACCTGTACATTCTCTCTAGCGATACCTAAATTCCAGGTAGGTGAAGATAAGTTGGCAGGAAAAAAGAAGATTAAAATCAAAGATTCTGAAGATAGCTCAGTTATAATTGAAGATATTCCTATTCTTCCTAGACGCGACTTGTTGGCATTCCCAAGACTGATTTCACAGATTGTCGTATTCCGTCCAATCTTTCAAAGGACTCTTGAGGAAGCCATTGCGAATGAGAGGCGTGTAGTTATCGTCGGTCGTGGGAATGTGGGTAGCCCTGATTTTGAAGCGGATGATTTGTATAAAGTTGGCACTATGGCTACGGTTGGAAGAATAGTCAAAACCCCAGAAGGGGCCGCTACTGTGTGGGTACAGGGAGACGAACGGGTTCGTATCTTGGAGATTACGCAAACCGCACCATTTTATAAAGGTAAAGTGGAGATAATAGCCGAAACATCTGATGATTCTACAGAGGAAAAAGCCTCCATGCGGTCAATCCTGGATCTTTTTGAGAAATGTGTCCAGCTTTCTAACAATCTATCTTGGGACGTGTATTTGGTTGCATTGAATTCTGAGAAACCGGGGGAACTTGCTGATCTTATAGCATCCTCTCTGAGCCTTGAGATGGAGCAAAGGCAGGAGATTTTGGAGACAGTAGAGCCTGTAAAACGTCTAGCGACTGTCAATCTCTTGCTTGCCCATGAAGTTGAGGTACTTGAAATCCAAGGGCGTATCGAAGATGAGGTAAGAGATTCCCTTGATAAATCTCATAGAGAATATTTCCTACGTGAGCAGATGAAGGCGATTCAACAGGAGTTGACGGGTGTGGATCCGCAACAACAAGAAATGGATGTTGTTAAGGGGAAGATTGAAGAATCTGGAATGTCAAAAGTAGCCAAGAAAAAGGCTTATGAAGAGGCAGAGAGACTTAGCCAAATCTCCAGTGTGTCTCCCGAACACTCCGTTGTACGGACTTATTTGGATTGGTTGATTAATGTGCCGTGGAAAAATGGCACGAAAGACAACTTGGATATACGGAAAGCCTCTCAGATCTTGGAAGATAACCACTATGGTTTGCCAAAAGTAAAGGAGCGGATATTGGAGTATCTGGCCGTCCGTAAGCTTTCCAAGGGGCGTTTGAGGAGCCCGATCCTCTGTTTAGTTGGAGCCCCGGGTGTGGGTAAGACTAGCTTAGGTAAGTCAATTGCTTTAGCTATGGGTAGAAAATTTGTCAGAATCAGCTTGGGAGGAATAAGAGACGAAGCGGAAATCAGAGGGCATCGCCGGACATATGTAGGAGCTTTGCCGGGGCGGATAATACAAACTATGAAGCAGGCTGGCACAAAGAATCCACTTTTTATGCTTGATGAAATTGACAAGATTGGCTCAGATTTTAGAGGGGATCCTTCGTCAGCTCTTTTGGAGGCACTGGATCCTGAGCAAAACGCATCCTTTAGTGACCACTACCTCGAGGTTCCTTACGATTTGTCACAGGTAATGTTTGTTTGTACCGCTAATGTATTGGACCCTATTATTCCCGCTTTACATGATCGTATGGAAATGATTGAGCTACCTGGTTACACGGAAGAAGAAAAGCTGCAGATCGCTAGGAAGTTCCTATTCCCCAGGCAACTTGAAGAACATGGTCTCACCGACGATGATTTACGATTTTCCGATAATGGGATTCTTAGAATCGTAAGAGAATATACGAGGGAGGCTGGAGTACGTAACTTGGAGAGAGAAATCGGAGCGATATGTCGTAAGGTGGCGAGACGAGTTGCTGATGGACAGAATGGTAGAGTCCTCGTTACTCCTCAATCTCTGGCAAGATATCTTGGCCCTCCCAAATTCACCTGGGGCGTTGCAGAACAAAAAGATGAAGTAGGAGTTGCTACGGGAGTTGCTTACACACCAGCTGGGGGAGATATTCTTTCTATAGAAGTGGCTTTAATGAAAGGTAAAGGTAACCTGATGCTGACTGGGCAACTTGGTGAAGTCATGAAGGAATCTGCCCAAGCTGCGTTGAGTTACTCTCGAGCCAGGTCACGAGATCTTCAACTTAAGGAAGGATATTTTTCTTCCAAGGACATACATATCCATGTTCCTGCAGGTGCGATGCCAAAAGAAGGTCCATCGGCTGGGGTGGCACTGACCACTGCCCTGGTTTCCGCTGTAACAAACCAACCGGTTCGTAGAGATATAGCGATGACAGGAGAGATCACATTAAGAGGAAAAATACTGGGAGTAGGTGGCATTAAAGAGAAAGTATTAGCGGCCCATAGGGCAGGGATAACATCTTTCATATTGCCAATAGAGAATCGTAAAGACATTAGCGAAATTCCAAGAAAGGTAAGAAGAGACATCAAATTCATTTTTGTGAAAGACATGGAGGAAGTTTTAGAATTAGCTTTGAGGAGATCTTGAAAGAAATTAGATGACATTACTAGTTGTTTAAACTGAGGCGGTTCTTTGTGGAGTGAACCACTGCCACTGGATTTTTCGATGATGATAAATAATTGGTTCGATTTAGTAATAATCGTGGTTGCTGTTATAGGGCTGGCCATAGGCTGGCGCGTGGGTTTGTTGGGGATCGTCTATTACACGATAGGGGTATTTGCTGGACTATTTATAGCCTCGAACTTTAGCGATGATATTGGCGGCTGGTTTAGTCAACAAGGTGCAACTGGAGCGTTCGCTACTGTGCTTGCCTATGTTTCAATTATCATTGGCGTATTTCTCGGAGTACAGTTGGTTAAAAGTGGCACCAAAAAATCTTTGAAATTCATTTTCTTGGGATGGGTAGATTCAGTAGGCTCCATAGTGGTAGGGATCATTTTTGCATTTGGTTTGTCAGGAGCTCTTATATTAGGCGTTGCACGTTTGTGTAGTGATCTTCCATCAGAAGGGGCAGCAGGTACGATTGTGGAAATGACAGGATTCCGAGGTGATCTTCAAAATGTTATGGTTCACTCCAATTATGTAGGCTTTTTCATTGACTTCACACATGATTTACCAGGCTTCTGGAAAGGTTTCATACCAGGAGATTACAACACGGCTTTAGTCGAGATTGCGTCGTTGAAAAGGCTAAGATGATGAAATTCATGGAAATGACAAAGGGCGTAATAATGCTTTCAGTGCTGGTGCTAAACTAGAACTATCAACCGCTCAAGGTGTGTAATGTTCGAAGGACTGTTGTCTTGCTAGGCTGTGGTCAAAGAAGGAGGAAGGAAGAAGGAAGGGGAGAAATGACTAAGCCAAAAAAAGAGTACAAAACCAAGATGCCTATAGGGGATATAGTTACCTGCCCTAAAGGACATTCGGAAACATACTTAGTTATGGAAGAGGCTGTTCTAAAAGAACGTGGACTTGTTCTTGGGTGCGAGGTATGTGAAGAATGGTTTACCTTCACTACCTAGACTAAAATCAAATCGAGGGACAATCTCACTTTGGATCATGTAGTGTCCAGTTGTAGAGGTGCTCCCTATATCTGGGATACCGTAGTTGTTGCTTGCATTCCCTGCAATCATCACAAAGTCGGTGCGACTCCGAAAGAGGCTGGAATGAAGCTTATAACATTTCCACGAACAGCTAGGCCAAATCCATACGCTATGCTTTACAACAGATCGCTGGAGTAGGGTTGGTTACAGTTTATCGTAAGGGCGCATACTCAGACCTAGTGGCACTAAGTCCTTCTAGAGACAGCATCAATACGTCCAAGGTGATCCTAGGGTTACTATTCTGATTTAGATACTCGATAGTTTCTATCAGTTCTTGCATGTGGTTTGCTATTTCTCTCGAAGTAAAGAACGACTGTCTTTTTTTCAATAGTTCGCCCCAATCAAGATTGAATACTAGATCAGGATTTCCTTCAATTATCATCAGTAGGTCACGCCACCAAGAGAGCCATAACCTGAGTGTGTCTGGCAGTTTCTTTCGGTCACGATTATGGAAACTTGAAAGTTCTTGTGAAACCTTGAATTTCTCCTCCAGATCACCATCAATAACTTTGATTAATGTATCAACCGCTTTCTGTCTGTCGCCCAGAACCGCTGGATTTCTTGCAGCTTCTAGCGCCCATCCGAGTCGTCCGTTAGAAATTTTGGCCAACAGCTTAGCATCGGCGGCTTCCATGGCGTGACTTTTTCTTAGGAGTTCGAGCATGTCTTCTTCTGAAAGTGATTTAACTTCTAGTTTTTGGCATCGTGAAATGATAGTGGGTAGAACGGTCGCCTCGTTAGTGGCAAGGAGTAGAAAAACAACGTTGGGGGGAGGCTCCTCTAAGGTTTTTAACAAAGCGTTAGCTGCGGGCTCTGCAATACTATTTACACTGTCTATTATAAAAACCCGATAGTTGCCTTCATATGGTGCAAGATACGAAATTCGTTCCATTTCCCGTATTTGCTTGATACTCACAACGATGTGCTGAATTCCGGTTTCCTCATCCGTTGTAGGTGCAATAATTTGAATGTCGGGATGAATCCCACTTTCTATCCGATTGCAAGGAGTGCATGATCCGCAAGGTTTGTTGTTGCTGTCGCAATTAAGCGCCTGAGCGATTTTGATGGCAGTAGCTCGTTTACCCACTTGAGGAGGCCCCACAAGTAGATAGGCATGAGAGACTCTTCCTTGATTGAAGCTATGTTCTAGTATGCTTGATAGTTGACTTTGCCCTAGTAGGTCCCAGTTACCCACCTAGGATTTCCCATGGCGAAGTACAGTGCCTGGGGTTGATCCATTATGTGAACCCTCATCTACGACCACCACTCCATTAACTATAACGTATGGAATTCCGAGAGGGTATTGTTTCGGATTGGTCCTAGTCGCAGGTGCTTTAATTGTCTCGGGATTAAAAATCACTATGTCGGCTTTGGCTCCGTCTCTTATAATCCCTCTTTCTCTCAATCCAAGTCTTTGAGCCGGGAAAGAGGTCATTTTTCTTATGGCCTCAGGGAGTCGCAGCTGTTTTTCAGCTCTCACAAATTCAGCTAGTACTACTGGGAAGCAACCGTAAGTTCTTGGGCTCGGCCACTCTCCGAATAATATGGCGTCGCTTGCAATCATCCCGTATGGATGTGCAACGAATTTTGGTAAGGTTTGGGCATTGGTCCCAGGACTCACGTAAGAGATGCCGAGATTTTCATCAAGCAAAAGATCAAAAAGGGCATCTAGTGGATCCTGGTCTTTGGTTCTCCCTATTTCCGCTATAGACAACCCATCGTATATGCTGTTTTCGGGCTTTCGGAAGGCAGTTAACCACCATTCCTCAAAATTGAGTGGCCTAGTTCCTGTAAGCATATCTTTCTTGATTTTGGCCCTTTGCTTATTAGACCTGAGGTTCATTTTTAGCTGCTCCGGTCCGCCGTCTTTGGCCCAGTTAGGCAACTCGATTAGGATTCTGGTTCCTGAGTATATGTAAGTGTAGCAATCAAAGGTGACGTCTAAGCCCTCATCTCGTGAATTTTCAACAAGGCTGATATAGTCAAAATGTGTACCTGTGCCCTGAGCTGTTTGTCTGTAATGGGTCAAATGGACAGGTACGCCACTGCCTCTACCTATGTCTACGGCCTCTTCAAATGGCGCCATGTGGGATTTTTTTCGAAGTTCTCCCCTAGTGTGGGTATGGTAGAACCCCCCCATGTTTGCAACAACTTTGCTTAATTCTATTAGTTCATTTGTATCTGCGAACGAACCAGGTGGGTAATCTAATCCGGTCGACATTCCGAAGGATCCTTCTTCCATTGTTTCTCTTAGAATTGCCTTCATGTCTTCCATATCTTGTTTTGTCGCGGGTTTGTTGTACCAACCCATAGACCAAATCCTAATGGGGGAGTTGCCGACTATAAAGGCTATATTAGGGGACACACTTTTCTCATACATCGAAAGAAAGTCGTCAACCCTCCGCCAGTCTCGACCAACAGGCATTACGTCGTTCAAACCAGAATCCAACTCGACGAAAGCTTCTAGATCTTCTCTGGTTTTGAACGGTGCTGCTGAGTTGCCGTCTATGCCTATCAGTTCTGTTGTGACCCCTTGTCTTATCTTCGGCTCATTATTGGGTTCGCGGAGCATTGTGAGCCCTCCATGTGAGTGAAGGTCAATGAATCCTGGGCTCACTACGTGGTTCGTAGCATCTATGACTCGTTGGGCTTGTATATGACTCGTATCACCTCTGACTATCTTTAACGCGTCCCCTTCAACTACTACTGATCCGTAGTAGCCAGGATTTCCGGTGCCATCCAAAATTAAGCCATTCTTGATTAAAAGGTTAACCATACTAAAGCCTCCCTATGTACGTACAAAACGCATCATAGTACTGGCAGGCTTATCGGGCAATAGTTTTAACGGTGCCTTTGGTAAAAGCTGTTTATGGTGCCAGGTGTCGCTTGCCGAATTCCGTGGAACAGTAGATAAGACTTGTGGTTATGTCTTTACGTTTCCTTAACGTCTTTTGAATTTGCTTGATCACTGTTTTCATTTTCCGTGCCTTGGGAACCCTGATTTTGATTAGCTACAAGCCAATTTTGTAGCCAGCGTCGATATTCATCTAGGGCTGGAGGAGACACATAAAATACTTCCATATCTGTGGGAAATTGTACCTGATGACGTTCGTTAATTAATAAAATGCCTATCTGGTCATTCCCGAGAGATTCGTTAATATGATTGCTTATATAGGCATATCGATTCTTCAGATTTTCTAGATACAGCTCTTGTAGCATGTTGGCAATTTTATTGCTTACCAGAGGGATCATTAGGCACCTCTGCAGATCTACAAGTTCCAACAATATGTCCTCATTTTCAGTTGCTTCTAAGGAGGCCTGGTTTTGACGTTTTGAAATTGCGAATTTGTATGAACGTTCGTTCATTGATTTCAATTTAGATAGCCCAACATCACCATTTTCAGTAAGATTTTCATGATAAATGTGTGTAATAGCGCCTATTTGAGTCTCGAGTGATTTCACTTGCGATTGCATTTGCACCCAATATTTCTGCAGAAGCAATTCGCCTTCTTTAGGTTGATTGGGGAAGTGGTGAACCAAGGGCACAAGCAATAACTTGCGTTTATTTTGGAATGTACTCGCGTACGGCCTTTCTACTTTGCCTAACTTTGCTGCCATTGTTAGATCACGTCGAATGCCATCAGGTCCTCGTAGGTTTCACGACGACGGATTACACGACTAGATCCGTCCTTCACTAACACCACACATGGCCTGGGGGACATGTTGTAGTTGCTGGACATTGGGATGCAATAGGCTCCCGTCGCAGGGATGGCTATGATGTCACCTGGCTCGGTTGGTGCTAGGTTGACGTCGTTTATTAAGATATCACCCGACTCGCAATATTTCCCGGCAATTGTTACCTTGTCAGAAGAGGTGGTCTTCATTTTGTTGGCTACTACGGCTTCGTAGGAAGCTTGATAAAGGGCGGGTCTAATGTTGTCTCCCATTCCGCCATCCACGCTCAGGTAAGTTCTAATTCCAGATATGACCTTGCGTGCTCCGGTTGTGTATGCAGCAACGCCCGCTGGGCCAATTATTGAGCGCCCTGGTTCAATCAACAATTTGGGGTGCTCTAGCTTTAAATCTTCGCATGTGCTTAGTACTTCAGATGTTATAGCAGAAGCAAATTCGGTAATTGAAGGTGGGCTGTCATCTTTTGTGTAAGCTATTCCAAAACCGCCACCAGGACTGAACTCGTATAAAGTCAGTCCCTTATCTCGCATGTCTGATGCAAATTTTATCGCGACGCGTATCGCCTTTTTATACGGGTCAAGCTCGAAAAGTTGGGAGCCTATATGGCAATGTAATCCCATTAAGTTCAAATGAGGGGATGAGGTTACTTTCTTGACAGCAAGCGCAGCGTCCCCTGTGCCGATTGCGAACCCAAACTTGCTATCTAAGATCCCTGTGGAGATGTAGCTATGAGTATGGGGGTCCACAGCTGGAGACACCCGTATTAACACATCCTGCGTTTTGTTAGTTTGGTAACCAATCTCCTCAAGCAAATCAATTTCATAAAAACTATCTATTATTATGCGGCCGATTCCCAGACTTACTGCTTCGGTTAATTCCTGTCTACTTTTGTTATTCCCGTGGAAGTAAATGTTTTTTGAAGGAGCTCCACCTGCGCTTGCCAACGCCAATTCCCCGCCAGAGACTACGTCCAGCCCCAACTTTTCATCAACGATGATTTTGGTGATTGCCAAGTTGGCAAAAGCTTTGGAGCCGTAAATAATTTGGCTGTCAGGATAAAGTTCCTTGAATGCGACTCGAAAACTCGTGCACCTATTCCGCACCGTGTCTTCATCTATTATGTAAAGAGGAGTGCCGTATTTTGAAGCGAGGTCCGTGACATTACAGCCTCCAATAACGAGATGTCCCTTGTCGTTAATCGTTGTAGTGTCAGGGAAAACGTGTTTAGCTGGGAAATTTAACATGGGATGTTTATGTTACGTACAGGCAGTTTGAGTGTCAATGTGGCCTCTTCTTTCGTCTGTAATGTCTAGGGGTTATAATTCGGCAATTAAATGTTTTAGGAAGATCCCAAATGGTGAGAAAAGTTTCAAAAAATGCAAATCAATCGATTGAAGGCAAGCGCCGGATAGTTGTTAAGGCTGGAACGAATGTTTTGACTGGTGGATCAGAGACTATTGACTTACGGGTTATGAAGCCATTAGTTGATCAAATTTCCAGACTTAAGCATGAGGGAAACGAAATTTTGATTGTGACCTCTGGGGCTGTTGCAGCAGGGCGGGAAGTTTTGGGCAATCCAGAACCTCGTCGCGATATTCCATATCGGCAAATGCTTGCTGCAGTTGGGCAAAGTCGCCTTATGCACACATATCAGGAGATGTTTTCGGAGCATGAGTTAATATTGGCTCAAGCTCTGCTCACCCGAAACGATATTGATGACTGGCAAGGGTATCTTAATGTCAGAGACACGCTACTCTCTCTTTTAAGCATGGGAGTAATCCCCATTATCAATGAGAATGATGTCGTAAATACGGAGGAGCTTGGGGCTGAGATTTTTGGTGACAATGATACGTTATCTGCACTTGTTTCTAACCTAGTTGATGCTGACCTTCTTATCATGTTGACAGATATTGATGGACTTTATACTTCTGACCCTAGGATCGATGAGAGTGCAGAGTTCATACCTTTAGTAAACGAGAAGAATGTTAGCCAAATAGTGGACATATTGGGCAGCAAGGAAACCTTGCACTCTTGGAGTCGCGGTGGTATTAAAACCAAGATTGAGGCTGCTATGTTGGCGACGAAATGGGGTGTGGAGGTAGTAATAGCAAGTGGGTTACACCCTGATGTCTTGTACAGAGTTGTTAATGGTGATTCTGAAGGGACCATTTTCAAGTCATCTGCCAATAAGATGGAAAGTAGGAAGCGTTGGTTTCTAAGCGGCGTGTCTACTAAGGGTAAGATCATAGTCGATGGAGGGGCTGCCAAGGCCTTGAAAAGAACTGGTAGCCTCCTTCCTGTCGGTGTTCAAGAAGTACAGGGTGACTTTCAACGCCGCGATGTTGTGCTTATAGTTGATAACCAGGGACAAAATGTAGCTTACGGAATAACCAACTATTCGGCCCGAGATGTTGACTTGATAAAGGGCCTTCGCTCAAGCGGAATTGAAGATAAGCTAGGGCATGAATATGGGGCAGAAGTTGTACATAGAAACAACTTGGTAATGTTATAGGCGGTGTAGCAGTGCTAGACTGCTTAACAAGTAACTTTTAAAAAAGAATACATAAATGAATTCAAGGAAACTATCAGAACAGATTAACACTCTAGGCCATGAGGCGAGAGTTGCCTCTAGATTGTTGGCGAAATCATCTACCGAAGCTAAGAATCAAGCGCTCCTGAATATTTCGGAGGCGCTTCTTTCCAAGCGAGATATGATATTGGAATCTAACAGATTGGATTATGAAGCGGCTTTGGAAAAAGACCCTAATCCAGTCAACGCCGATAGGTTAATGCTTAATGCCGAAAGACTTGCTGACATGGCGGATGGAGTTAGGAAGATCGTTAGTCTTAATGATCCTATAGGGGAAGAATTTGACGAAACGACGTTGGAGAACGGGCTCAGTTTGAAGAAACGCAGGGTGCCTTTGGGGATAATTGGAGTCATATATGAAAGCCGTCCCAACGTCACAGTTGAGATTGCATCTCTTTGTCTAAAAACTGGTAACGCTACCATCCTACGGGGTGGCAGTGAAGCGTTGAACTCAAATAAAGCTTTGGTTGTGTGTATAAAGGATGCTATAAGGGATGCTGGTTTACCAAGTGAATCGGTTCAGTTCATCGAAAGTACGGATCGGGTAGCGGTAAACCACATGCTTAATATGCGGGAATACATAGACCTTTTAATTCCAAGAGGAAGCGAAAGCTTGGTTCGACTTGTTGCGGAGAAGGCAACTATGCCAGCAATTACAGGAGGAGTAGGCGTGAGCCATACTTATATCGACTCCGATGCGGATTTAGAGAAAGCGTTAGCGATCGCTTTCAATGCGAAAGTACAGCGCCCTTCTGTTTGCAATGCTTTGGACACGCTCTTAGTTCACTCTGCTGTTGCTTCAGAGTATCTTCCCAGATTGGCAGAGATGTGGATACAGTCTGGTGTAACTTTGCACATTGATGAAAGGGCTATGAATGTTTTGGGATCGCTTCAAGGCCCGAGTATTGTCGCAGCGAAAGATGAGGATTGGGGACGCGAATATTTGTCTTTGGACGCTGCTGTCAAAGTTGTTGACTCCTTAGACGACGCTATGTTTCACATTGAGACGTACGGATCTGCGCACTCTGAAGCGATAGTTACGGAGTCTGACAAGGCCGCTAATCGTTTTCTTGATGAGATCGACGCAGCGGTAGTTTTTGTTAACGCCAGTACCAGGTTTACCGATGGTGGTGAGTTTGGATTTGGGGCTGAAGTTGCTATTAGCACTGATAAAATCCAT
Source organism: Chloroflexota bacterium (assembly GCA_003228195.2). Taxonomy (GTDB): domain Bacteria; phylum Chloroflexota; class Dehalococcoidia; order Lucifugimonadales; family QGNO01; genus QGNO01. The sequence continues at coordinate 24,555 of QGNO01000019.1, forward strand.
GCTCGAGGCCCTATGGGGCTCAAGGAGATCACTTCTTATAAGTGGACGGTAGTCGGGACTGGCCAGGTGAGGTTATAGGCAAATCCTAGATTTTGTTTCCGATCCTTGGGATCGTAGTAATGGCCAGACCTAGCGTCTTAGCTGTGAGACATTTGGGATAAATGAATCGTCGTTTGAGTAGGAGGCACAACCATGGTTTCTTTGCCGAATGAGGCACAGTTTCCGTATGAAAATTTGGATAGACTGGTGAGGGTGAAGATGCGACCTAGGGGCATGTCAACATTCTATCAAATCTCTGATTTTGTCTATGATATTGCAAAGGGCACCAATCCTATATCAATGGATATCGCTATAGCGTTGGATCCAACCGAACCTAAGAACATAGGTTTATTCACCGGCGCTTCTTCGCCGGATCATTATCCTAACGGGGAAAATGACGGACCTTTAGGCACTATTGTTTTGGCAAATGCTTTACGACAGTTAGGCCATGACATAACTATCTATATAGACCCTCAGCTTAGACCAATTATTCATGCATTGATGGAATATTACGGACAGACATATTCTATAATTACGTTAAAAATTGACTCGCCAGAAAAGAACCTAGAAGCTGCAAGTGGTCTCGATGTTGCGATAGCTGTTGAGAAGGCTGGTTCAAACCCAAACGGACATTTACATTCTATTACTGGAACCACGCGTGACGGGACTAGGGCTAAAGTAGATGAAATCTTTAATCAGGTACAAAAACAAGGCGGTATAACTATAAGTTGTGCAGATGGTCACAATGAGATTGGGTTTGGTAAAGTATATGATGCAGTTGCGGCAGCCGCACCATGGACCACCGGGTGCAAATGTGAATGTGGGAAAGGTGTTATGAGTAATACCTCTGTTGACCATCTTTACGTCACCGGGATATCTAATTGGGGGGCCTATGCTGTAGTCGCGGCACTAGCGTTGTTTAACACTGACCCTACGTTGCTACATACCGAAAATGCAGAACGTGACATTGAGCAGCTGGCGTTAGATTATGACGTACGAGACGGATTCCTTGGAGCTGCTGGCTTGACCATGGATGGAGTTCCACTTGAGGCAAATCTGTCTATGCTTAACATGATGCGCAACTTGGTCGAGATATCGCTGCAGGAATATGTAAGAAGTTTTTGAGCTGCAGCTAAATAGAATTGATTGGAGAGGGAAATATATGGACATTCTTCATGGCGTGATAACTTCGATGCTAACCCCTTTTACCCCGAGCCTTCAGGTGGATGAAGAGACTCTGGCAAGTGAAATTGAATATCAAATAGATGCCGGAGTGCATGGGATATGTGTTTTGGGAGGAACGGGAGAATCGCTTAGTTTGAATTGGGAAGAAAGGGAACAGGTTGTTAAGTCAGCGGTGCAGGTTGTAAGCGGGAGAGTGCCTTTGGTCGTAGGATGCTTTGTGCCCCTGGAGGAACAACTCATTACCTTTGCTAACAGGATCGAGGAACTCGGAGCGACAGCGATGATGCTGACCCCTCCACCGTTTTATAAGTCTACAGTGTCACAATTCCAGTCCATGTTAAAGAGTATATCCTCTGGTACTAAACTCCCATTAGTAATCTATAATGCTCCGAAAAGGGCGGGAGTGAATCTCACTGGTCCAGAGATTTGCCAACTGGTTTCTGAGGTCCATTCAATTGTAGGAGTTAAGGACGCATCTGGTGGTATGACGGATTTGGTAAAGATCGGTAGTTCAATGAACCCTCGAGCAGCATTGCTTCAGGGTATGGATGACATTTTCTTACCTACTCTGGCAGCTGGTGGTCGGGGTGGAATTCTGGCTGTGGCTTCTCCTCTTCCTGAGTTGATGGTTAACATATATAACGATTGGAAGTCAGGGAATGTAGAAAGTGCCTTAACGCATCAGTTAAGCCTAATCCCGGTAATGAATGCTATTAATCGAGAGCCTATGCCTATACTAGTGAAAGAGGCGATGAAAGTAGTAGGGCGGCCTATGGGCGAAACGAGAAGGCCGTTGTACGAAGCAGCGGCTGATAATAAAAAAGAGCTATGGAGGGCAATGGAAGAAATTTTGTCGGTAAAGGCCTGAAGCTACCTCTAGCCTATTACTTCCAAAATGCCCTAAGCTCAGGCATTATCTAATATTAGTACCAGTCTTTGTAAAAGGTGTTGTAAGGGACGTAAGGCGGTTTTCCTTGATGCGGCACGGGTAGTTGTACAGGCCCTCCCTCTTTAGATGGGAGATAAATTGTGGCTGTACCTATTAGCTGACTTTCTCCAACTTGGTTGCTACCGGTTATTCTGATGCCCACAGCGTAATACTTGGCTTTTCCTGGTGCGCCTCCTGGCTCGTTATCGCCAATTTGTTCTTCTGTGAATTTCTTGACAACCTCACCTGTATATAAACCAGCGTCTGCATAAAAAACTGGCCGCCTCATTCCGGTATACATCCGCCGGATAAAACCGTCATCTCCCATCCAGTTACGTAGCAGTTTCTGAGGTATTTGTACACGTTGGACACCACTGTCAAACGGGCCAGGAAGGCCTCTGTAAGGCGCCAGAAGTGCGTCATCATGCTCTATGCCCTTAGAATTCCAAGGCCATCTGGTCACAGGATTGTGCCGCATTTCATTCCATTTTCTGGCATTCTTATATGCTGGCTCAAAAGCGATAGCGTCACCAGATCCATCCTCACCACCAGTAGTACACGAACTAATTATGCCAGGCGCCATATGATCTTGATGACTCCAGGGAGGCAATGCAAAAGTCCCCAGATTTTCGCCTATTTCTACATCCTCCCAGAATAGAGTTTCCGCGCCTCTTTGGGGCTGCTCTTTTAGCGTTTTTAATACATCGTTGATTTCGCCACTGCTATATTCGTGAGTTCCTCGCTCGTAAAGCATGTTTTCCCCGAGTCGATCGACGTCCATTGTTCTGGTGGCTCCCATTGACTCTTGAGGTACCATCGTTAGCGTTCCATAGCATTTTGCCGGAAGGTCTCCGTGGTAGTCCCAATACATTAGCTCAGTAACTAGGAAATAGAGCGTTCCTCTGGACCCCACTTTTTCGACTATTTCCTTGGTTTTCTTTGAGGAACGGAATCGGGACCCAACTCGCACCACATCGAAGAATTCCCAGGCAGTTCCTGAGAAGAAGTTAGCTACCGGGTATCCACCTTCCCTTCTAGCCCCATGGACTGCTGGGTAGCGTACTAATGCCAGTGCATTACCCGGTGCGATTTGAGCGCCATATCGAGTTTTCTTTCCATATTCGGGATCAGTGTAGAGTGGGTTGTTGTCTCCAATTGTCAAAGCGTAACCACTTATCGTTTTAGAGTCGAATTTGAATGCAGATTCGTAGTGAGGACCGCCTTGCTCATAGGGTGATGGTAAAGGAGGGGGCATGTTTTCCAGTGATTCAATGTCAATTTGTTCTCTGGTTTTCTCCAAGAATTCCTGTACTGCTTCCTCAAAGGTTTGTGATGTAGCCATATTTAGCTCTCCCCTATGGTTTGGACTGGTCGCAATTCGGATGATATAGCTAACCTGCTAAACGAGCAAGGTGTTTATTAGTGCGTCAGTGGTTAGTTGTGCAAATATTGTGAAACTGCTCATAGGACATTTTATGTAGGAATTCGAGGCTGAGATAAAGCCACATCTTCTTGATCAGGGAAGGTGATTTTTCGTCGGATGGCCGGGGCGAAAGTTATTATGGCTATCATGCAACAAATCCCAATAATGCAATTTACCGTAACGCCTATAGGAGCACTCCATATTTCCGCCATTGCTCCTAGTAGGAGGAATCCAATTGGTGCGAATCCTATTGCTACCATATTTACCCCCATCGAGCGACCCCGCATTTCATATGGGGCTCCAAGGAGCATTAAAACTGGTTGCATTACAGTGAATCCTGCAAAGGAAAGCCCCGATACCATCAATAGCAAAATGGACATCGTAAAATTATTAGATAAAGAGAATAATAAAATAGTTATTGCTGCTATGATAGTTCCATACGTGTAAATTCGCCCTGGACTTTGAATAGTTCGACGTGAAGCTAGGAAGAGTGCCCCAATAAGCGCGCCTAGGCCGTCCGCCCCAGCGAGAATACCCATTGATGTTTCGTTTACTTGTAACACGTCTCTGGCGAAAACTGGGATCATAACCATGAATGGGAAAATGAAAAGATTCGCTGTGATAGTTATTAATGAAGTTCCGAGGAGAACAGGCTCTTTTAGTACAAAGCGGATGCCCTTTGATAGTAGTTTAGCTATAGACTCCGTCCTAATTTGAACTTGTCGCTGGGGTGCTCTCACCGGAATGATAAATAGAAACCCTAATATATAAAGTATCGATAAAGCCAAAGTTGCCCCTGCGCTCCCAGTTAATGTCAAAAGTAGGCCTCCACAGATTGGCCCAACCATTTTGCTAGCAGTCATCGCTGCCATATCGAGTGACATAGCGTTTGTCAGTTTTTTTGAACCTACTAGGTCCTGCACTAGCGAGCTACGAGACGGGAATGTGTTTACGAAGCACATCCCCATAGCCAAAGTAATAACTGCAATATACCAAAAAGTTATTAAGTTACGAGCAACAAGCACGAAGAGAAGTACTGACAATGTCGCATTTAAGCCTTCCGCTAGTAGAATGATTAATTTACGATTAAGGCGATCAGCAATGATGCCTGCAGGTAGGCCTAGAATCGGCATAGCGGCCATACGAAAGAAGCCCAGAGTTCCTACTAGAAATGGTGAATTAGTTACGTCTAAAATGATCCATCCCAGGACTATTAACTCCATCCATCTCGCATTAAATCTAAGTAATCCTGCGATCCATAACAGTCTAAAGTTTCTGTTAAACAAAACACTGAAGGGGCCGGCTTTGCTCAGAAGTGGGTCACTTTTCGCTAATTCGCTCATATCAGGCTAAAGTGAATGACATCACTGATATGGAAGCGAATATCAGGCCTACTATTAGACCGCGAGTCAGCTTTTCCTTTAGGAAAAATACAGCCAGGATTGCTGTGAACACGAAGCTCAATTGAGTTAACGGGAAGTTTATGGAAACGTCCCCAGTTCGCAGTGATTCTATCAATAGAAGCGACCAAGACAATTGAAGCAAACCTACAAATGGCGCCATCTTAAGAGTGATCCCATTGGGTCTCAATTTTTTTCTTATGATCATTTGTGTAAATGCAGAAGTCAAAAATGTAAGTGTTGATACAATTATCAGTGGGATGGTTGTACTACCTTGATTAATGGCTTCCTTTTGCAGAATTCCTGCGATAGCAAATGAGACTGTGGCAACCAGCAAGATAAGCATGGAGCGCCTGCCATTGGTTTGTTCACCGGAACGTAACGCAGTTTTATTCACTAGTGACAGTACTCCGATCACTGCTGTAATGATTCCCGTCACTTTTGGAAGTGTGAGTGGTTCATGCAATATGACTATTGCGGCAATGGACGTCAGGACAAAGCTAAGACGAAAAATTGGGGCGTTAACACTGGCCGAACCGTCTCGCAGGCTTGTGACGAAAAGAAAGATCCCTAAGTAGCTGAATAGGCCCAGAGGTAAACCGAATGTCCAGGTAGACGGAAGTATAGAAGAGACTTGGCCGCTCACTATAGCGATCAACCAGATAGTAATGGCAAATGTTGCAGATTGATAGAAAAGAAATGTAGACGGGTATATACCTCTCTTTTGAACTACTTTGTAAATCAAATCTGCTATGGCGCCCATGATCATTGCACCTAGAGCTAGAAGTATTGAGTAGTTCATCAAAGATGTCTTCTGTGGGAAATAACCGTTGACCTATACAAGTACGGTTGAACAGCTTCGACACTATACATTAGATTTTATGAAAAACAAACGACTCTTTTATTGTGCTACTCTGCACCTTGTTGTTATGGATCAAAATCAAACAAAGTATCGTGCCGCTCTCCTGCAAATTTTCCAGTACAGAGATTTTCGTGTTTTAGGGCTAAACTCTATTTTCAGTTCGTTTGGTGGGATGGGTGAAACCGTTGCAATAGGTTGGATCGTTCTGGAATTGACAGATTCACCTTTCATGGTAGGTGTGGTTATGGCCCTAAAAATGGGGCCGCATTTATTCCTTGGAATTGTCGCTGGCGCAGTTGTAGATATGGTAGACCGCAGAACATTCATGCCATTTATCAGCGCTTTGACAGCGTTGCCGAATATCATAATTGCTTTGCTTTTAATGGCGGATTTGCTTGAGTTATGGCATCTTCTTTTATTGATTTTACTATCTGGATGCCTTAATCCCTTTTCCGCGACTACAAGGCAAAGTTTCGCTTACGATATCGTTGGTCCGGCTCTAGCCATGCAGGGGCTAGCTGGGCTGACGATGCTGTCTAGAGTGGGTGGAATGATAGGGGCAGGACTAGTAGGGGTGGCTATAGGCCGTTCTGGGCTGGGGGTTGCTTTTATGATTATCGGGATTGCTCAACTGTTGAGTGGTGGAGTTATGCTTCTTGCTAAATCTGCAGGCCAAGCGGCACCAACCGAAAGAGAGTCAATAATTGACAATTTGAAGGGATTTGTGAAAGAGATTCGCACCAACAAGGCACTTTCACAACTTGTTTTATTGGTTGGAGCAGTAGAAATGTTGGGGTTTTCCCATATGACACTTCTTCCTAGTTTGGCGCGTGATGTACTCAAAGTGGGGCCTGAAGGGTTGGGGGTCATGAATAGCATAAAGGGAGCAGGTGCATTGTTAGGATTGGCAGTGTTTGCATCTGTAGGCGATGTGCGTAGGAAAGGACTGCTCTTTCTACTTGTGCTACATGTATTTGGAATTGCCATTGTTTTTCTGGGATTAAGTAAGACGTTGATATTAACAGTCATGATTTTGATTGTAGTTAGCACTATGACCGCACTGTCAGATGTTTTGTCTCAGGGACTAATGCAATTGAACGTTCCAAACAAGCTGCGTGGCCGCGCAATGGGATCTTGGCTTTTTGCTATAGGTACTTCTCCTTTGGGGTATTTAGAGATAGGTGCTTTAGCGTCTTTCGCGAGTGTTGGGATAGCACTAATGGTTAACGGTCTGGGTGTGGTTATATTGGCTGCTGGAGTGACATTGGTTTCGTCTAGGATAAGAAAATTATGATTCAACTGATTTTTATTGTATGCCCTGATATCATTCTTGGATTCATTCCCGCTATCTCGGAGTGTAGTTAATCAACGATTCTTATGGCAAAAACTGTATTATTCGATTCATTTAAACGTCGCAACTTTCGATTTTTTATAGCATCAGAATCCCTGACTCGTATTGGGGATCAGATAGAGACCGTAGTACTGGTATGGGTTGTCCTAGTTGAGACTGGCCAACCAGCATTGTTAGGCGTCTTCGCTGCCCTAAGATTTCTTGGAACTCTCATTGCGCCCGTTTTTGGTGAACTGGTAGATAGATATGACAGGCGGATGCTGATGGTTTCCGGACGGTTGGTATCTGCCCTAATTGCTGCCATCATACTTGTGATCGCTTTCTCAGGCGCTCTCCAAATCTGGCACCTTTTTATCTTATCCACTATTTCTGGATTTGCGCGGACATTTAGCAATGTAATGAGGGAAGTTTTGACCGCTGATGTCGTTGAGCCCAGACTATTTGCCAATGCAATTGGATTGACAAGATCAGCTACTGACATAATGCACATGACAGGGCCTCTGATGGGTGGGCTTTTGTTAAAGTGGTATGGAGTCGGCCCAGCATATATCCCGGTTGTATTTGTGTATTTGGCGTCTGCATTTGCAGGATATAAGTTGCTGTTGCCGCAGAGAGACCAAGAACCAACCGGAAAGTCGATGTGGCATAATATTTTAGAAGCTGGGAGTTATATCAAACGTCACGAAGTAGTAGCGGCTTTACTTTTCATGGCGTTCCTCACGAATTTGACTGCTCTATCTGTAAAGGACGTGCTATTGCCTGTATTCGCACGATTAGTTCTTGATATTGGACCTGACGGCTTGGGTCGTCTTGTGTCCTCTTTGTTTGCTGGCGCTTTCGTTGGATCCCTTGGATTGGCTGGGTTAACTCGGTTGCAGAGAGGAGGGGGCTTCCTTATTGTCTCCTCATTTTGCTGGCATGGAATATTTATTGCATTTGCCTTTTCATCATGGGTGAATGTCTCGATGGCGATTCTGTTTGTGGTTGGGATATTTCAGTCTTTCACCATGGTTACCATGGCCACGTTATTGATCAGGGTAACTTCACAAGAGATGCGTGGCAGAGTAATGGGTGTTAGGTCACTTGCAGTTTATGGCTTGCCTATGGGGCTCCTTATCGCAGGAACTATATCTGGCTCGTTGGGTGCTCCAAGCGCGATGCTATTTAACGCGGTGGTTGGTTTACTAGCCACGTTAGTGATCGCGATGTGGCTTAGGAAGTTGTGGTATGCGAATTAATGATAGGGCGGTTCGCATCTGTAGCGTCTGATTCAATTTGATTTAGAGCGTACAAGTGGGGCACTGGACTCTCCAGTGCCCCACTTGTACTTCTATTAATACCAGTCTCTGTAGAAGGTTTCGTAAGAGACGAAAGGTGGTTTTGCCGGGTGTGGGATAGGTAGGTCGATGGGTCCTGCTTCTCTTGAGGGCAGGTATACGGTGCCGGTACCTATTACCTGGGCTTCCCCGACTTGGTTTAGTCCTTGATATTTTATTCCTACGGCGTAGTACTGTTTCTTGCCAGGTGTTGCTCCTTCACCTTTCTCGCCTTCTTGGACTTCCTTGAATTTCTTTACTACTTCACCTCGGTAAACGGTTGTGTCGGAATAGTAGACCGGTTTCCGGAACGCCATCTGTAGGCGTCGGATAAACCCGTCATCTCCCATCCAATCTGTAAATAACCTTTGAGGTATCTGGGACCTTTGTACTCCGAAGTCGAATGGGCCGGGTTGGCCGCGGAAAACTGCCAATAGGGCATCTTCATGCTCGGTATTCCAAGTCCAGGGCCAGCCCATTACAGGATGAGTTATCGATCCAACGGTCGTTCCTGCTCTCATCCTGTGGTACATTGGCTCGAAGGCAAGAATATCGCCAGCATTGTCTTGACCGCCTATGGTTGCATAACCGACGCTGTGATACACGAGTTGGTCTTGCAAAGTCCACGGTGGAAGAATTAGCGGGCCTAACGCGTCTCCTTCATTCACGTCTTCCCAGTAGAGGGTCTCAGGTCCACGTCGTTTCATGCTAGCGATATCCTTAAGAGTTTGGTCTATTTCTTCCTTGGAGTATTGCTGAGCC
>QGNO01000020.1 GCA_003228195.2 Chloroflexota bacterium
AGTTGTCAGAAGTCATGAATACCAGATTCCCCCTGGATCCTGGCTTTTCAAAGATCTCCTTAGTGGTTTTTGAGGAACGGAACTTGGAGCCGGCATGTATGACGTCAAAGAATTCCCAAGCTGATCCTGAGATGAAGTTAGCAAGCGGATAGCCTCCCGGCTTGGTGGCGCCGTGAACAGAGGGATATCTGACCAATGCCAAGACCGGACCTGGAGCTATTTGAGATCCGTACTTCGTTTTCTTTCCGTAATCTGGGTCAGTGTAAAGTGGATTGTCATCCGCAATAGTGAGTGAGTATTTAGAGATGAATTCAGGAGTCATACGTTGCGAGAATTCATAAGGCGGCCCCTCTTTATCAAAAGGTGAGGGATGCCATGGTGGGAGATTTTCATCGGATTCAGTTCCGATAAGATCTTTAGATTTGGAGATAAATTCTTGTACTAATTCTTCAAACGTCTGTTCCGTCGCCATTTAGGCCTCCCTAACTTTCACTTGTAAAACAACGCCATTATATCTAGCCTCATATGCAGGTCAAGGCAAAATAATTGGACCTCAGTGTTTCGCAATTCGACTGGGCAAATTTGAATCGGAAGTACTTTTACTCCAACCCCTCCTCTTTGTAGAATTGCGCCTGCTTTACTAATCCCAGGGCGTTACCCTTTATCATCTTTTTGTGACGCTCAGTAACTTTGGTTTGAACGGTTGCGGGAACTCCTGCCATGAAGCTTCCGCTAGTTACCTTTTCGTTAGGAAGAACAACAGCTCCAGATGCCACTATACAGAGATCGCCTACTTCCACGCGGCTGTTGACTGTTGCCCCGTTTCCTATTAAGCAGTTGTCTCCAACACGGGTACCATGCCACGTAACGTTGTGCCCTATCGTTACGCCGTCCCCGATAGTCCCTGAATGGATAACACTATTATCTTGCACGTTAGTGTTTTTACCTATAGTAATTTTGTCTCCATCACCCCTTACTACCGTCCCTGGCCAAATACTGGAATTCTCGCCGATTTCTACATCGCCGATTACGTAGGCAAACTCACTTATAAACGCCTTTGGATGAACTTTTGGGGTTTTACCTCTGAAGCTTCTAATCAAAATATGCTCCTCTATCTCCATTAATTAAAATGTGTGAAGATGGAATACGCTGAAAAATTCGAATAGGTTACTTTTTGCCACCACCGATAGCAGGCAAGAAGTGTATTTCAGTTTCTTCCTGGACTCTTTCTGAAAGGCCCAATTGGCTTTGTTCATTGTCCACTATCACTGAGATGCCTGGCATAAGCTGACCATTCTGTATGAGTCGATTCTTCATCCCTGGAAATTGTGTATCTAGGTTGTCTATGACCTGTCTAACGTTTCCACCAGGGACTGTTATTCGGCTACTTCCACCTGATAGGTCACGTAATAACGAGGGTATCCAGACTTCAGCCATATATAGCTATTTATGACCGTTATTGCCATTTGTCATGGCGTTTAGCACCACTTCTGGAGACATTGGGAGCTCGTAAATACGTTGTTGTGTTGCGTTATGGATAGCATTAGCTAGTGTTGCTAGAGGGGGTACTATAGGTACTTCACCTACGCCTCGAACACCATAAGGATGTCCGTCATTGTGGACCTCGACTATAACGGTATCAATCATAGGCAAATCGAGGGAAGTGGGCATACGGTAATCCAAGTAAGTCGCGTTCATCATGTGGCCGTCTTTATTGAAATAATATGCTTCATTGAGTGCCCAGCCGATTCCCTGAACTGCTCCACCTTGCATTTGTCCTTCTACGTAAGTAGGGTGAATCGCTTTCCCTGCGTCTTGAATTGCTGTGTACCTCAATATAGTCACTTTGCCCGTTTGAGGGTCTACCTCGACATCTGCAATATGCGCCGCGAAGGCACCTCCAGCACCTTTCGGATTTACGCCAGCCTGTCCTATGACAGGACCTCCCAGGGAGTTCACCTGTTTGGCCAAATCTTTGAAACTAATCTTAAGGGCAGTGTCGGAGTTATGAGTTAAGGTTCCATCTTCGTACGCTACGTCCTTCTCATCGACGTCCCAGAGTGTGGCTACCCTACTTATCATTTGTCTCTTAACGTCTTGAGCTGCTTCATAGCAGGCCCAGCCTGTCTTGAAAGCAACGCTGCTCCCACCTGTGGAGGAGGTGTAGCCCACTGAGTCAGTATCACCGACCTGTGGTTTTATATCATTAGATTCGATTCCTAATACTTCGGCAACGTGCATCGCGGCTACAGTTCGAGTGCCTCCGATGTCTGGAGACCCCTCAACCAAACTTATGGTTCCGTCTGGGTTTACACTTGCACTTGCACTTGCTGGCCCCGTGCCGTTTGACCAGAAACCGACGGCAATACCTCTACCCCTGTTTAGTCCATCTAGTGGGGTGTTGTAGTGATCGTGGTCTTTTGCAGCTTGAAGAACTTCCAAGAATCCGATTTTTGAAAAGAGGGGGCCGTTTACACGCCGGGTTCCCTCCTTTGCGCCATTAATTCTTCGGAACTCTATCGGATCCATATTAAGTTTTTCACATATTTCGTCTATAACTACCTCAGTCGCAAACTCCGCTGCTGGGGCGCCTGGGGCACGATATGCCGACGTTTTTGGAGCATTGATCACGACGTCGTACCCTTCAATGTGGGCGTTTGGAATATCGTAAGGAGCGAATATGCAATTGCAGCCAGGGCTTAGTGGGGAACCAGGGTATGCCCCGGCTTCATATATCAAAGTTGCATCTGCTGCGGTGATCTTGCCGTCTTTAGTGGCACCGATCTTCATCAATATACTTGTTCCTGATGTTGGGCCCGTGCCTTCAAAAACTTCAGCTCGAGACATTGTAATCTTTACAGGCCGCCCCGACTTCTTAGAAAGAATGGAGGCCACAGGTTCAAGATAGATGCTTAGTTTTCCCCCAAATCCGCCACCTATTTCCAAAGGAACCACCCGAATTTTGGAAACGGGTATACCTAGGACTAGGGCACTTTGCTCTCTTATCTGAAATTGACCTTGACTGCTGCACCATATGGTAACTTCTCCGTTGCTATGCCAATCTGCAGTTGCAGACTGGGGCTCTATATAGCCTTGGTGAACGGCTTTCGTGTGCGTTTCGCGTTCAACTATAATGTCTGCTTCGCTGAACCCTTTCTCAATGTCCCCAAGCGTGTATTCTAAATGGGCTCCAACATTTGTTGGCACTCCATCTTCACCCTCACTGAGGGTTCCAGTTGCTCCTGATCCGCCTTTGGTAGCAAGACGTTCGTGAAGTATTGGCGCAGTTGCTTTCATTGCTTCTTTCCCGTCTAAAACGGGTTCAAGCACTTCATATTTCACATGTATAAGCTCTATAGCTTCGGCGGCAATTTCTGAGCTTATTGCAGCTACACCTGCCAGTGCATGTCCCTTGTAAAGCACTTTGTCTCTAGCCAAACAGTTCTCGCTCACGAAAGCTCTATTGCTTAGAGCACCTTCACCTAGATCTACTGCACGAGAAGACAGCTTGGGGAAATCAGCCGCGGTAACCACAGCTTTTACTCCGTCGAGAGCGGTCGCTTTAGTGGTATCTATGGACAGGATCTTTGCATGTGCATGTGGGCTTCTCAGGACACGCCCCTGAAGCATTCCCGGCAGGTGTATGTCCGCGCTATAGTTAGCTGAGCCAGTTACTTTATCTAGTGCGTCATGTCGTTCTGGCCGCTTGCCTACGACGTTGTATTCCTTATTGGAAAGGACGATGTTCGGCTCATAATTGCCCAATGTTTACCTCCGAAATGTTGCTAGCTTGTCGTTCAGTAAATCTAGTGCGAAGCTTATCATAAATTCTGTTCTCACAAAACTGGAAAATTTCTAAATTAAGACAGAATTGGTATGGACTTTCTAGAAGTTAAGAATATGATTTATGAATCCAATAAAGGCTTAATAATTTAGGTGCACGCATTTGTCTTTGGAAGATGTAAGACCGACTGAAACCAAGTTAGAAACGGAACGTAAGCTCCCGATATTCCAAGTGTTGGGCGATCGAAATTACCGACTTTTGTGGCCTGCTGAGACGGGATTGCAAATGGCAAGATGGATGTGGATGTTGGTGTCTGGGTATATGGTGCTGAAGTTGACAGACTCAGTCTTTCAGACCGCTTTGGTAGGAGTAGCATTCACTGCCCCCATGTTGTTTGGAGGAGTTATTAGTGGAATAATAGCCGACGCCGTGGATAGGAGGCACATTTTGCTATGGGTATTCATGGCTAATGCGTTGTTGGCAGGACTGGCAGGAATCTTAATTTTCTCAGGACTGATTGTTCATTGGCACATATTGGCATTTAGTTTACTTATTGGGACGTCTCACACTTTGGATCAGGTAGCACGACGTACATTTGTGGCTGATTTGGTGGATCGGGAATTTCTTCATACTGCTTTTGCCCTAGATCAAATGGGACACACTACGGGAGTCATGATCGGGCCATTTATTGGGGGTTTGATCCTGGAGTTCGCCCCGGAGACGAGTTTTCAGAATGTTGGTTGGTGTTACCTTACTGTCGCTATTTTTTACACCTGTTCTTTAGTGTTAGTTTCGTTTATAAGGCCACCGAGAAAACAGGCATTAATGTCTGTAAGATACAGCTCAATCTTAACAATTGTTGCGGAAGGATTTCGTGCAATGATGGGAAGTAGAGCCCTTATAGGTGTTGTCGGGGTATCAGTCATCCTCAACTTGGCCTTCCCTTCACATCGTACCCTGATACCAGTTTTTGCCGAGAAGGTTCTTGTAGTCAGCCCGACAGCTATGGGCGCATTGGGCGCTGCTCAGGGTATTGGATCCATACTAGGTTCTCTATTTATCGCCTCACGAAGAAATATAGTGCGCAAGTCGCGCTATTACTATTTGGGCGCAATGATCGGAATGGGTTCTTTGATATTTTTTGGATTATCTAACGATTATCCAATCTCATTCTTGTCACTTTTGGTTGCAGGTATTGGTATGTCTGGATTTGGTTCTATGCAGGCTACTATGCTTTTACTCGCTACTGAGGAGAACATTCGTGGTCGAGTTATGGGGATAATGAGCATGTTTATCGGAGTTATGCCGTTAGGCACTTTAATTTTGGGAGGCTTAGCAGAGTGGATTGGGCCTGGTAATGCTGTATTTGCAACTGCGGCTGCTGGAGTAATTCTAACTGGGGTATGGAGTCATTTCTCTAAGGAGATGAGAAAAGTTTAGGGAGTAAAATTATATAATTTGGCAAAAGCTCCGATAGTTTATGTTAAGTTTGTTGATGCCAGCCTATCTATGAACCAATACAATTCTCCGTTTATTGGTCGTACGAGGGAGGCAGGTGGAACAGGGTCCGTTTCTGCGGGTTGAAGCACTTTTTTTACCATCATCGCTTTCGATATCCCCTTAACTAAAAAAGCCACATTTTTCGCGTTGTTGATCAACGGCAGTGTGAACGTGATTCGGGTCGTTTTCAAACTGGGTACCCAGCTGGCCACAACGCCTGAATTTTTTTCGTTTAACGCCTCCGTGCCTGGAAATAGAGATGCGGTGTGTCCATCTTTCCCCATACCCAAGAGAATTAGATCGAACACTGGGTCTTTGAAGCCAAATGCCGCATATATGTTTTGATAATAGTCCTTCGCTGTCTTGTCAGGATTAATCTCACTGGCGATCCGATAAATTTGCTCTTTTGGTATAGGTACTCGACTCAACAATGTTTGATTCGCTACTTTATAGTTACTAGTGATTAACTCAGTATCACTAGTTCGCTCATCTCCCCAAAAAACTAACCACTTATTCCAAGAAATGTGTCCCTTGAATTTCTCTGATGCCAGTAGAGTATAGAGGCCTTGTGGAGAAGACCCTCCTGAAAGGGCGATGGTAAAGCACCCTTTGGATGTCACGGCCTTTTCTGACAAATCTAACAGGAGGTCACCTGCCAGATAGCCGGGATCAGATTGGCTTATGCAGATATGGGTATTCGGAAGGTTTGGAGTCATATTATTACTTGATATGCACCTTGAATCAATCACCTAATTTAAGATCATATTGGTAGCCCTGTTGTTAGCTTGAAAGTTGGCAGTGACTACTCTTCCCGATGTATGACATGACCCCCAAACTTATTCCGCAAAGCGGCGATCAGTTTAAGTGAAAACGAATTGTCTTGGCGTGAACTAAACCTTCTCTGAAGTGATGCTGTAATAACGGGTGTTGGGACTCCGAGATCTAAGGATTCTTGAACAGCCCATCGACCTTCTCCTGAATCTTCTGCGTAGGCCTTAGTGGTATCTAGGTTACCATCTTCAGTTATGACGGCGTTTGCAAGGTCAAGCAACCACGATCTGATTACACTTCCATGTCGCCATATTTCTGATATCTGGGCCAAATCTACGCCCATGGACTCTTTTGCTTTCAGGATCTCAAATCCTTCAGCATACGACTGCATCATTCCATATTCGATGCCGTTGTGTACCATTTTGGCAAAATGGCCACTGCCGGAAGGGCCTACTCTACCGTAACCACTGACGCTCGATGGAGCCAGAGCCTGAAAAATCGACTCCACTTTCTTGAATGCGCTTATATCGCCACCTACCATTAAACTGTAGCCGTTTTCTAGTCCCCAAATGCCCCCACTAGTGCCTGCATCCAGCAGCTGTATATTTCTTGAACTAAGCATCAAACTACGACGTTGAGTATCTTTGTAATATGAATTACCTCCATCCACTACAATGTCATCGGGTTCCAGCAAATTACTGAGAAGATTAAGAGTTTCTTCGGTCTTATCCCCGGCTGGGACGGATACCCATACAATTCTTGGACTCTCCAGCTTTTGCTTTAAGAATGTCAGGGTTTGAGTGGGAGTAAAAGCTGGATTTTCGAGATGGCTTAGCGCTTTATCATCCACGTCATAACCGACTACCCGATGGCCTGAGTTAATCAGGCGACGTGCAATATTTCCGCCCATTCGGCCTAGCCCTACAATGCCTATCCTCATCTAATTTCTCCTATGAGTTGCTTAAACTGAACGAATTACTGTTTCAGATATCCATGTCAGTGAGTTGTTAGTTTATAGACTCGATTAGCTTATATATACCTTCGGAACTATTATTGCGAAGATTGTAGGAAGATATGGGACGATTGATTTTGTTGAGCACTTGAAAATCACTTAAGCGTTGTGCATCTAATAGCTTTCGAAAAGAGTAGCGTTGACCTGGTATAGGAAGATCGACTCCAGCTTGGCTTGTCAATTGGAGGAACATACCGGACGAGGGGCCACCCTTATGTAGTTGCCCTGTCGAATGAAGAAACCTAGGGCCATATCCGAACGTGGTAGCTATGTGGTATTTCTCCACAATTCTTTTTCGAAGTTTTGAAATGGCCAATTCAATGTCTTCATTTGGTTGAAGGTAAGCCATGATTGCGAGGTAATTCCCCGCGCCGCTCTTGTCTAGCATGTCCCTTAATGATGTGCGAGTGTTGATATCGGGCAGTTTGCCGGACTGCAATATGTTCTCCGTCTCAGATTTCGTCAGATCGACATTCGGTTGGTCAAACGGGTGCACTCCAATTATGGCGGCTGTTACTGCAGTGGCGAATTGCCATCTAAAGAACTCTGCCCCTATATCCAACTTGTCATCTAGGTTTATTTGAATCAATGATTGCCCAACTGATTTGATATTGTTGATTGCGTCATCTGTTTCTTGGTTCTGATCACCTTCAAGGCGGAGATAGACAAACAACCGGTCGTTACCGTAGTGCCTAGGATTAACCAAAGGTTCACAATTGACTGGGATAACACCTTTCCCTTCCTTGCCGGTACTTTCGGCGATCAGTTGTTCGATCCAGAGACCCAAGCTCCGTATATTAGGTGAAGCCACGATGGTTAGCTTGTCATGTCCATTTTGATTTAGAGTTCCAATTGCGGCGCCAAGTTGTAAATTTGCGCTATTGCGCATAACGTTGGCTCTGTATAGTAACTGTTTGATATCTGTACCAATGAGAATTGCCGGCAGAAGGCCGAAATAGGAAAATGGAGAGTAACGACCGCCAGCCTCAAGTTTATTAAGAAAGATCTTGCTAAAGCCGTGCTGGTTACCGAGTTTTTCAAGCGGACTGCCTTTGTCAGTAATAGCGGCGAAGTTTTGCCCTGCCTTATCTTTTCCCAAATCTTTCTCGACAATTTTTCGCCAGTAGTGATAGTTAGAGATCGTCTCCAATGTAGTCCCGGATTTTGAGGAGACGATGAACAGAGTCGTTCTTGGGTTTATGATATTTTTGGTGTGTTGGAGAGATTCAGGAACGGTAGTATCGAGAACTATGAGCTCAGGATAATCTTGCTTGGCTTCGAAAGTTAATCTGATGACTTCTGGGGTGAGGCTGCTTCCTCCCATGCCCAATAATACGATGTGACGATATCCTGCTTTGCGAATTTCCCATGAGTAACTTTCCAAAGTCTGAACATTTTCTATCATTTCTTCACTAATGTTCAGCCACCCAAGCTTATTAGTGATTTCGGTGGGATCTGATTTCCAGACCGTGTGATCTTTCGCCCAGATTCGGGCAAGAACGTCACTTGCCTCTAAATCATTTAAGGTTCTTTGAACGTCTGCTGAGTGCGGCCCCAGGCTAAAACTCAGGTTGTCTTGATCTTCAACCATGATCGGTCTCTTTTAGTTTAGCTTCTTCATTTTCTCGGTAAGTTCTACCAGTAGCGTTTCAAAAGAGTCGCTGAACGACTTGACTCCATTCGCTAGTAATTCATCAGTCACAGTAGATATATTGACTCCAGCTGCTTCCAAGCTATCAATATGTTCTTCAGCTTCTTTTTGACCTTCTTCTATAGTGTGTGTAATTTGCCCATGATCTAGTAGAGCTGAAAGTGTCTCTGGCGGCATAGTGTTTACCGTATCTGGCCCGATAAGTGATTCTACGTACAATAGGTCATTGTAGGCAGGATTCTTGGTGCTAGTGCTGGCCCAAAGGGGCCTTTGGGGCATAGCACCAGATTTTCTAAGTATTGAAAACCGGTCTTGTGCAAACGTTGATTTGAAATCCCTGTACGCTAGTTTAGCGTTAGATACTGCGGTTTTTCCGAATAGGGCCTTTACGCTTTCTTGTTCTGAATTTGGAAGTTCTTGCAAGATGCCATCGACCGAGGTGTCAACTCTGCTAACGAAGAACGAAGCTACGGAAGCTATTTGTCCAGGCTTGCCTCCACTCGCAACATAGTCTTCAATCCCGCTAATGTATGCCTCTATAACTTTACCGTAAGTGAGTAGAGAGAATATAAGTGTGACATTCACGTTTATTCCTGTACCTATAAGTTCACGTATTGCAGGTATACCTTCTGGTGTCGCGGGTACTTTTATCATTACATTTGGTACACTTAACAGAGAGAAAAGTCGTTTCGCTTCGGCTATTGTGCCACCTGTGTCATGAGCGAGTCTTGGGCTGACTTCAAGGCATGCGTACCCGTCTTTACCTAAGGTACTTTCATAAATGGGTCGTAATAGGTCTGCGGTGCGTCTAATGTCATCAGTGACCAAGCTTTCATAAATTTGGGCTACCGAACGTTTGGAATTTATAAGGCTTGTAATCTGTGAATCGTAATCGGAGCTACCCGCTATAGCTTTTTCAAAAATTGTAGGATTTGACGTAAGCCCAGTGACCCCATCAGCAATAATTTTGGATAGCTCTCCCGAATCTATCAACCCGCGTCTCACATTGTCATACCAGACTGATTGACCTTGCTCCTGTATAAGCTCGATAGTGTTTTTCATTTGGTATTTCCCATAGTTTATGTATGGCTGGCTTTAATCTGTCGTAACGGTAATACGATTTCGTCTGTAGTTAAGATGTTTAACATATTCCTTTATACAGCACACTTCACTTCCTGTTTATCTCAGCTTATAATTACAGGGAAGATGAGTAATGAAATCAGCTTAATCGCTGCGGCAGAGAACGTATTTAAGACCTATAACACTGGCAAAATATCAGTCCAGGCCCTTAATGGAATCAACCTTAACATAATGAGAGGTGAGATGGTTGCCATAATGGGACCTTCCGGTTGTGGCAAAACCACCCTTCTAAACTGCATGTCCGGCCTTGATTCAGTGGACTCTGGAGATGTAAGCATTGCAGGTCAGGTCCTGCGAACAATGTCCGACGATTCCCTAAGCGAGTATCGGGCCAAATATATGGGATTTGTTTTCCAATTCTACAATCTCTTACCAGTGCTTTCGGCCTTGGAAAACGTGGAATTGCCATTAATTTTGGCAGGTGCATCACAGAAAGAGGCTACTGAAAGAGCAAAAGAGAAGCTCTCTCTTGTTGGCCTCGGTGATAGATTTGAACACCTACCAGCTGAGCTGTCTGGAGGTCAACAGCAACGAGTGTCTATAGCACGCTCGCTTGCAAATGACCCAGCTATAGTTTGGGCAGACGAACCTACAGGGAACCTGGACTCGGCAAATGCTTTGGAAATAATGGACTTGCTAAAGAGATTAAACCAGGCACATGGACAGACTTTTGTTTTAGTCACTCATTCTGATGAGGTCGGTAAACTCGCGGACCGCGTTGTACAAATGAGTGACGGCGTTATTATTGGAGATGGCAAACGGATTTCCAATAGGAGGCTCAGCTGAACGTGAGTCCGTTGGTTAGAGGCTAGACGAGTGGAGAAGCTATTTGGCATTCCGATGAGTGACTTGGCTATCTGGTTGTCTAGTTTGATGGGTATCATCTTGGCTGGTGGCTTTGTATTGGGGCTGCGCAACCGTGTTTTAGTCAAACTCGCTCTTCGGAACCTACCACGACGGAAAGCACAAACCGTACTAATCATACTGGGATTGATGCTGGGGACTACGATAATCATGGCTGCGCTTGCGATTGGCGATTCCATCAACAAGGGCATTCGTCTTCAGGTACTGTATTCTCTCGGAGAAACAGATATTAGGCTAACTTCACCTGTGTTTTCCAGATTTGGGAATAACTATATTTCAGACGATATGCTAGATAAAGTCAGATCTCATTTAAAGGATGATGATCGCGTTGATGGCATACTTCCATTAATACGGGAAAACATGCCGGTGATAAGCGAGAGGACCAATAGAACCATTTCGCGGGCCGCGGTTGTTGGCATAGCGCTGGACTCCCTAAACGGTTTTGGTAATGGCCTGATTCAGGCAGAAGATGGGGAAGAGCTAATTGATATTACTGCCCTTCAAGATGGCCTGACTATTATCAATCGACCAATGGCAAATGAGCTTGATGTAGGCATTGGAGACCGAATAACTTTGGTTTCCACGTTGGGGAGAAGTGAACACGAAATTATAAATATAGCAAAGCCGGTTGGCTTGATTGCTGGAACAGAGTCTATCCGCTCATCGGCCTTGTTTAACGTCGGAACGTTAAAGCGGATACTCGACAGGCAGGGTTACAGAATGATCGAGATATCTGTTAAAGGCGATTATGTTGTTGAAGGCGTAACCCACAGTGAGGACATATCCAAAGCAGTGGCCAATACTCTGAAGGTGGCACTGGTTAACGATGATGCAGCAGATACTCTGTTCAGAGTATTAAAAACCAAGGAAGTTTTTGAAGCTCTAAAGTCTGAAGTTAGTAAGCGCGAAGCAGATTCACAGCGACAAGATAATGAGAATGAACTGAGCGACTTTTTGGCAGAACTTGGTAAAGAGATGCCCTCCGATCGTTTCATAATCTTATCTACTGATACAGCTACAACCGCAGTGATTATGGGGCTTGCCGAGGAGGTTGAAGATCCTGTGGTGGTTCAAAGTTTGTTATTGGCAGTATCAGAATTGGTGGAATTAAATGTTGATCCGATCAAGAATCGCAGTTTAGAGTTTGCAACGCTTATAAGTTCGGCAATAGTAGTTTTCTTCACTATATTCGGCTCCTTTTCCATAATCGTAGGCCTACTACTGATTTTCTTGGTATTTGTTATGCTGGCGGCTTCCCGGACGACTGAGATGGGTATAGCCAGAGCGATAGGCATGAAACGCAGGCATCTTGTACAGATGTTTACATATGAAGGGTTGGTCTACTCTTTGGGGGCTTCTGTAGTAGGGACTGGCTTTGGGCTGTTGGCGAGCATGTTACTGATCCAGATGATGATTAGGGCGTTCGCAGATAGCGATGAAGTCACATTTTTCTTTTCAGTCACACCTCGATCTGTAGTAGTAGCGTTCTCGGCTGGGTTCGTGCTTACGGCACTCACAGTTGGTGTCTCTGCATTTAGGGTAAGTAAATTGAACATAGTGGTGGCGATTAGAGGACTTAGTCAGGAGTTTGTTTCTGAAGAAATACCGAGCTCTTGGAAAAGAACTAAGACAGTTTTGAAGTGGGTTCTTGGCCCTTTCACTTTCGGTTACGATACTTGGCGAATATGGAGATCTGGCCAAGGCATATTCCTCAGAATATTGGCATTATTGAGCTTGTTTCTTGTTGTGCCCTGGATCGTAACCTTAGCTTGGAAGGTATTCAAGTTGGTCCAGCCTTGGCTTGCCTCAGGATGGCTTTTGCTGCCCGTTGGAGTGGTATTGACGTTGGGCGGGTTTGATCCTGAAAAAGGCATTGAAGGCTTCGCTTACGATAATGCAGCCATGGTGACTATTGGAGCCACCGTAGCGATAATCTCTCTCGGCCTCATACTCCGCCGTTTCATTGCATACCTTGGATACGGAGAAGAGTTTCAAAAGCGTGTGTCTATGACTTTTATAGGGATCAGTTTGTTAACATTTTTCGGTCTTCCGTTTGATGCATTAGATGGTTTGACGGGTGAGTTGGAGGGAGGGCCGGAACTGTTTATTCTTGGAGGCGTTTCTTTAGTAGCGGCAGCGGTTTGGATAGTGATGCACAATGCTGATGTATTGGTTTGGATTGTGTCCAAAACTATTGGTAGATGGGGTAGTTTGAGGCCCGTGATTAAGATGGCTATCGCATATCCAATGTCAGCGAGGTTGCGGACTGGATTGACTCTTGCAATGTTCTCGCTTGTGATTTTCACGATGATGATTTTTGCTATCCTTACTAATCTTGGGGATGTCGTTGGAGATAATCCCGACATGGCCTCTGGGGGTTTCGACATAAGGGGGACTATAAAGGCCGAATTGCCGATAGATGATCCTTGGGCAGTTATCGAATCTCGAGGTAAAAGTCTTTCTGTTTCAGACTTTGAAGTGATCACCGCTCAGGCAAGGCTGCCGGTAGAGGTGCGTCAAGATGATGCTGGGTCTCCTGTGTACAAACGAGCTCGAATCCGGGCTTCTGACGAAGCTTGGATAACTAATAATCGATATCAATTAACACATTGGGACCCATTGTACGGCAGCACTTCAACGGAGATCTGGGCATTGCTGGCAGCAGATCCTAAGCTTGCGATTGTGGGTGCGGAAGTGATAGGGGCGACAGACAACTTTGGCCCACAACCAGAAGGGAACTCTGTTTTCAGAATCGAAGGAATTAAACCTGGAGAACGAGGAGAGATTGGTGGCGTGGATATCACTATGAGGCCTCCAATAGGGCAGGGTTTACAGGGTGCTTTAGTTAAGCGAAAGGTGATTGGGGTCCTTGATCAATTTGCAGACAGCTTAGAGAATCCTGGTACAGATATATATATGCATTATTCGGTTCTTGGGGATTTGTCAGACAAACCGGTGCCGTTCGTTGAGTATAAATTCAGGCTTACTGATCCATTGCGAGCCGGAGAGATAACGCGGTTGCTTGAAACAACATTTATTGAAAATGGCATGAGGGCGCACTCAATCAATGAAGTAATTGCTGAAAACCGAGCGCAAGGCGATGCGTTCAATCAGCTTTTCCAAGGTTTTATGGGGCTAGGGCTCTTAGTGGGTGTGGCAGCGCTAGGAGTTGTTGCCTTTCGTGCAGTTGTTGAAAGGCGCCAATCAGTAGGTATGCTACGGGCTATTGGATATAAGGCACGAATGGTACAGTTGCAATTACTGATGGAATCAGGTTTCGTTGCCGTGCTTGGCTCTTTGCTTGGCGTAGGTCTTGGTACTTTGATAGCTTGGAACATATTTAAATCTATAAGCAAAGAGTCCCCAGGTATGACGTTTTCCGTTCCGGCTTCGAACATTATAGTTATCATACTTATTACCTTAATGTTTTCGTTGTTAAATACGTTACTTCCGGCGTGGCAGGCATCTAAGATAACTCCTTCCGAAGCTCTTAGATACGAATGACAAATACGATCAGTATTAGGTGACTTAGGTCTGTTGTTGTAATGTTCAATTAAGGTACCCTAACGCTCAATATAATATTTAGTTTAGTTAAGGAGGACGTCATGGCCCGTGTGGAGGGAAACTTGGATGCGCTTAGGCGTGAAATAGAAAACAGTGATTTTGATGCGGTGGTTGCGATGTCCCCAGAAAATTCCCCGTATGCCTCTGGAGTATTGCTCTGGACACAGCGGTCTATTCGCGACAGGCTAGCCTTGGTAGTGTTGCCCAAGAAAGGATCTCCAACTTTGATAGTTGCGACTCAAGAGGAGGGATATTGCAGGGAGAAGAGCTGGATAGAAGACATAAGAGGGTACGTACAGGGATACAAATCGCCGATTGATGTTTTAGCTGAGGTGCTCGAAGAGAAAGGATTGGCGGCTGGCCGGATTGGCTATGAGCCTACCTATCTTAGTGTTGATTACTATGAACAGCTTGTTGCCGCTTTGCCGGAAGCGCAATTCGAATCAAGCGAGAGCCAATTTGCCTGTGCCCGCATGGTCAAGAGCGAATCAGAAATTGAAGTTTTGAAGAGAGCAGCCGTTGCCACTGAACGCGCTCTTATGGTGACTTATTCTGCAATTAAACCAGGGGATGTGGAGTCAGAGCTTGTCGCGCGTTTAGGCAGTGAGATTCTGCGGGGAGGTGCAGAACTCCCGGCTTTTCTTTATTTGACTATTGGGCCCAACTCTGGACACGCTCACCCTGACCCTACTGATTATCGTATTCAGCCAGGAGACTTGGTAAAAACGGATTGTGGTGGGTATTTCTCAGGGTATTACTCAGATGTTGCCCGCACTGCGGTTTTGGGAAAGGCTACAGAGGAACAGAAATCTATATACCGAAGAATTTATCAGGTGCACGAAGCGACGATAAAAAGCATGACCCCAGGCACACTTGCGAGCGAAGTATTCGAAGTCGCTGTTGAAGGGTACAAGGAAGCCGAGATATCCTTTTCCCTTTCATTCGCCGGTCATGGAGTAGGCTACGCAATTCATGAAACACCAATGCTTGCAGGTGATGATCACACTTCTCTTGAACCCGGGATGTTCTTTTCCGTAGAAACTAGAGTGCGTTGGCCAGGAAAGGCGGGATATCATATAGAGGATGCAGTGTTAGTGACGGAGAGCGGGCCGGAATTGATTACCAATTTCATGGATACCTCACAACTTATGGAGCTTTAGTCATTCGCTACAGTTTTATTACCCTGCCAGTTTTTGCAGCATCCTGGATTGAATCAAGCAGTTTGTGATGTTTTAACGCATGTTTGAAATCAGGCTCTAGTGGCGTATCGAAAAGAATCTTATTGGATAATCTCCTGTAAAGCTGCGCTATGTTCAGTGGTGGCCCATTCGGGACGGAATCAGGCACAAATCGGTGTTGATTTGGGATGGATATTTCCTCGAACGCTCCGCTTCCCAGATAGCGATAAGAATCTCCCACTTTTTCCTTACGGGCACCATATAGAGAGATATCGCCGTATTGGAGCATTAGTGTAGACAGACCTAACAAACTACCCTCTGACCCAAATACGTGCATTCGCCAACCTGAAGCTGGACCTGGAGTAGAACCTATGTGCGCCGAAATCACGCACCCGTTCTCCAAAAGACCGTTTACCAAAATATTGTCTGGAGCATCTACGGCCACGTCTTCGTTAGTGTCGGACACATGCCAGGTCTTCAGTTGCGTTGTTAAGTAACTTGACAACTCTGCGAAGTCGCCAATGCAGAACGCAAGAGCGTCTAGTGAGTGTCCCGCATGAATCGTAAGTACGTTACCTCCTTGCTTTCGATCTCCTTCCCAAGCGTTTACACTGTCGCGTTCTCTCCCAGTCAAGAACATGGTCATTGAGCAACTTAAAGGGGTGCCAATGTACCCGGTGTCTATCAGTTCTTTTAGATGTAGTATCCCAGGCGAGACCCGAGCCTGAAGTCCTACAATATTCGGCAAGCCCGTGCTGTTAGCTAAGCTGGTCATTTTAGTCGCTTCTTTGGAATTTGCGCCCAATGGCCACTCTGTGAAAACTGACTTACCTGCTTCAAGAGCGGCAACAGTCATTTCGTAATGTAGAGGTGCCTTTACACTGACGCTTACTAAATCGACTTCGGTATTGGCTATAAGCTCTCGGTAGTCACTATAACCGTAAGGAGCGTTCAAGTCGCTAGCGGCCTTAGCAGCCGTTTCCGGCTTTGAAGTACCTACAGCGATGAGTTCGTACTCAGGCAAGGCTGCGATTGCGGGCGCATGGGCCAGACCACCCCAGCCGTAAACTCCACTGCCTCCTAACAATCCCACTCTGATTTTCTTGACCATTGTCACTCCTTTTCATTTGCTGACAATCTGACACAGATAGATTTAAGTATGCATTTAATTCGATGCTTTGTGAATCTTTTGAGCGAAAGCAGGTTTAACGGTTTATTAGCAGGTATAAAATTCAACGAGAATTTTGTTGATGTGCACTTACATACGAATGTGTTAGCCTAGCATTGAGAGTTGCGGTAACTAAGAGGAAACTAATATGTGGCAAATGACGGCTGATGATGTGGAATCCATTGCTATCGGCGCAGGCATTTTGGGTACGGGTGGTGGAGGCAATCCTTATCTTGGAAAGTTGCGATCACAGCGAGCAATCGGTGATCACGGGCCTGTAACGGTTCTCGCCCCAGAGGAGCTGGATGACGATGCTCAGGTTATGTGTGTGGGTTTCATGGGGGCACCAACCGTTACAATAGAGAAGATTACTGGTCGTGAAGCCTACTATTCACTCAAATCCGTAGAGAAATATTCAGGAAAGAAAGTTTCGGCAATTATCTCGAATGAGATTGGCGGCAGCAATTCGATAGAGACAATAATACCAGCAACGTTGACGGGTTTACCAATAGTGGATGGTGATGGTATGGGGCGAGCATTTCCAGAGCTTCAGATGAAGAGCTTCTTTACCTATGGTGTACAGCCAACACCGCTAGCTGTCTCAGATGAAAAAGGTAACACTGCTTTAATCACTGAGGCGGTTGAGGCAAAGTGGGTTGAAAGAATGGCTCGTGCTGTGACAATTCAAATGGGTAGCGCTGCTGGATACGCTTTCGGTCCGATGTCTGCTGAACAAGTCCGTAAATCGGCAATCCCTAACACGATCACTTTAGCGAAAACGCTAGGAGAGTCTGTTAGGAAAGCCCGTGCTCAAAAAGGGGACATAGTCTCATCGATTATATCTACGCACCCTGGGCGGATTCTATTCCAAGGCAAAATCGTAGATGTTGAGCGTAGAACTACGGCGGGATTCGCGAGAGGCAAGATGGAACTGGAAGGCATGAATGAATACAAAGGGGCTGCTATGAGCATTGAGTTTCAAAACGAAAACTTGATTGCTTGGCAGGGAGGGGCGGTTGTTTGTATGGTGCCAGATTTGATCTGTGTAGTTGATCAGGAACAGGGCGAACCTATCACCACAGAATTATTGCGATATGGATTTCGAGTTACTGTATTGGGATTCCCCGCTGACAGTTTATGGAAAACTGAAAAAGGACTAGAAGTTGTTGGTCCTAGGGCTTTTGGATACGATTTGGACTATACACCTCTGGAATTAGAGTAAATGAACTAAGGAGTAGCTGATGTCCCCTAAGTACGATTTGTTACTGAAGGGAGGGAACGTAATAGATCCTGCGCAGCGTTTGAATGGGCGGATGGATATTGCATTTATTGATGGTAAAGTCGCATCGATTTCTGAACAAATCCCTTCCGAAACAGCAAATAATGTGGTCGCGGTGAATGATAAGCTGATAATGCCTGGGCTCATTGATCTTCACGGACACTTTGCTCATAAGATCACTCCGTTTAGGGCAGATCCTGACACTACATGCCTTCCTATTGGAGTTACCACGGCAGTGGATACCGGCAGCACTGGCTGGATAAATTTCCCTGGCTTTAGGGCTTATGTGATGGAGAGAGTAGAGACCAGGCTTTATGCGTTTCTTCATCTGTCTTCACTGGGAGTGACCACCGTTCTGACGTTAGGCATTCCTGACACTGAGGATTTTAGACTGGCTAGAGAAGAAGAAGCAGTTCAGTGCATAGAGGAAAATCGGGACCTGATACTCGGCATCAAAGTTCGCCTTTCACCACACGGCACTACGGCTGCTAACGCGGTTCCCTCAATGGAAATGGCTAGAAGAGTAGCAGAGAATACCAATACCAAAATTATGGTGCATGTAATGGATTCTCCCTTACCTATGAAACAAGTGTTCGATTATTTAAGGCCTGGCGATGTTGTAACACACGCATTTCATGGCACAGAGCATAACATAACAACAGATGGAAACAGATTGAGGGATGAGGCATGGCAAGCCAGAGAGAAGGGCGTTATTTTCGACACTGGTTGCTTTATGAGGCATTTTTCTTTGCCGTTATGTAGGGCTGCAATTGAGCAAGGGTTCGATCCTGATACTATAAGCACAGATATAGTAGGACCGCGCCCAGGCACGACTTGTTATAACCTTTTGGAGGTAATGTCAATTTTCTTGGAACTAGGAATGAAAGTTGAAGAAATCGTGCGGGCTACTACGATTAACCCATCTAAGGTAATTGGTGATAAAGGCTTGGGAAGTCTTGCAGTAGGTTCAGTGGGTGATGTGGCCGTGTTGGACATAGTTCCAGGCAATTTTTCTTATGAGGACAAGCTCGGTGATTCGATAAGGGCCAATAACCGTTTTGAACACGTCGTTACTGTGAAAGATGGCGCTATTTGGAATCCTACTGTAGGTTGAGCTATTGACTAAATTTATCAACGAATATATATCAGTGATAATAATGGAGGTGAGATATGCCGAAGAAAACGATTTATGAGAAGAGGAATGGGATAGCCTATTTGACTGTTAACAACCCGGAGAAGGCTAATGTTATGGACTCTCAAGTCATGGAAGAGATGGCGGAGGAATACCGAGATTTCTGGGAGGATCGTGACATGAAAGTGCTGATCCTTACTGGAATGGGCGATAGACATTTTTCCGCTGGGCATCACATACAGCCTCCTCCTCCAGGGCAAAGTTATACAGATATACGAATTCAAAGGAATGAGGGGTTCTTTTGGCCAAGAGCTCAGACTGTAAACGGTAGAGAGATTGCCGTCTTTGGCGGGGGTACAGATTTCCCAAGAGTTTGGAAACCTGTCATTGCAGCAGTAAATGGTTGGGCTGCTGGGGCTGGTCTTTACATGCTGCTCCATACTGTTGACATAAGGATAGCTTGTGAGGAACACGCACGTTTCTATTTTGCGCTTCTCTCAAACAGGGGAGGGATTGGGAGTGGGCCGTCCGCCACACATCTGACTCGACAGCTTAATTATGCCCATGCGATGAAGATGTTACTTACAGATGAGCCGATAGACGCCAAGGAGGCCGAGAGAATCGGACTTATTTACGAGACGGTTCCACATGATCGGCTAATGGCTCGTTGTGAGGAGCTTGCCGAGAGAATAAAGCAGATGCCCCCTGTGGCCGTAAGAATGTTGAAAGAGTTCGCAGTCAAGAGCAGAGAGTTGCCGGAACAGGCAGCGTGGGATATGCAATACACGTACAATCACATGGTAGCTCAGTTGTCTACCGATGGTGATGATGCAGACGCTGCATTCCTAGAGAAGAGGTCACGGAACGTACAGGGTAATTTGCGTGGATAATGCCTAAAGAGGTAAAGAGTGCCAAATTGGCAGTTGATTATTAATCAGTAATTTGATTTGCTACCGGACTCCGTGTGGCTTGGGGTTCGGTAGCAACGGTGGTTTGTCACTAGGCACCGTCAAAATGGATCTCTTCCGCCTGCTCCCTTTGGAACTTAAGGTACTCGCTACGAGTCATGTCCAACTTGGCGCTTGATATCACTTTCTTCGCTGGCGAGGCGTCACTGTGTAGTAGATCGATTGTGAAGGTTGCGTAAACCTTCGCAGTGTTTATGATGGTGTTCTCCCAATCTTCAACTAAGTAGTCTTTGCCGTGCCCTACGCCACTGATACCCGCAACGTTGAATCCTAGAGTGGGAAGCACATAACTTAAGTCACCAAGGTCTGAGGAGTGACCTATATTGACGTCGTCTGAGACAATTTGAAGATGATCGTTGCCGATGACGTACTGGGCACTTTCTATGAAGATGTTCTTCATAGTTTTGTCGTTGTGAATGGGGAAATAACCGGGTATGGTATTAATGTTGACCTTCGCTCCAACTGCGAGAGCCCCAGCCTTAAACGACCTGTCTAGTCGTTTATTGTTCTCATGAACCGACGATATAGAGCCTGCACGGACTCTCCATTCGAGGCGGACATCTGATGGAATTGCGCTCACCGCGTCTCCTCCTCGATTTATGATTCCATGGAAACGGACCATTTCATCGTCTCGAAATGTTTCCCGATTCGCATTCATAGAATGGATCGCGACCATAGCTGCGTTAAGAGCGTTAATTCCGAGATGAGGAGATCCTCCGGCATGTGCACCGTGGCCCTCATACTGTACGAACTTTACTACGGACCGTTGCAGGTACCCCCGACAGACATCTTCATAGGCCTAGGCAAATCCCCGGTGTGCATTCGGATTGCCATGTCCATATCATCAAATTCACCCAGCTTTATTAGTTCCTGTTTACCCCCGAGAAACTCTATTTTGCCTGCAGATTTGAGTTTTAGGCGATTTTCAACTTCTATGAATTCTTCTGCTGGGACAGCGAATGGAACTATGGTCCCTGATAGTGATTCCAGTACAGACGAATCGACTAAACCGATGAGTGCGCCAAGCATCGACCCCATTTGAGCATGGTGGCCACACGCGTGCGCCGCACCTGTTAATGGATCTGAAAATGGGTGCTCCGGGACGCGTAAAGAGTCCAGCTCTGCGAGTAATCCGACTGATGGGCCAGGTCCAGCACCCCCCCCCCTTATACTTCCTTTTACTCCAGTTAGGCCTATGCCATGACGATAGGGTATGCTTAATTTATCGAACCACGTTCTGGTGACTTTGGAGGTCCTGATCTCGTTCCATCCAGTTTCGGGATGCTTCAAGATGTCTTGGGCAAGGTAGATAATTTCAGCTTTATGCTGGTCAATAGCGGTAATCGCACGCCGTTTGGCTTCTTCGTTGGTAAGCAATTTCCCTTGTCGACTTTTCCTCAGGTGTATAACAGAAGACTATCACGGTTCTTATACGAGTCCAAATCTCTAAGGAGACCTTTGGCAATATGCCTAGATAATTGCAGGAAGGAAAGCTTGAAGTGCCGATGAAACTAGGAGGAAGCTATACTAGACAAGACGGATGATTGTTCTATTTCCCCCAACAAAATGCCGTGGTCATTTACGACGGCTACGGGCGTATTCTGTTTTGCTACTAGTGGTATCACGTCGTCTATGAGTGTATATTTGAGTACCCGCGGGCAACTCTTGTTGATCGCACGATTAGAAGTTTCAAACCCTTTTTCCACTGCGCTTTCTACTTGGGCTAGATTTAGAGCACCTAACAGTTCTCCGGTTTCAGCTACCACAAACGTGTAATCCAAGCCTTCGGATTTCATGATTTGGAGGGCTTCGGCCGGGCTTTGAGACTCCTGTATTGTTGCTTTGGGTTTTTTCATTATGCTGCCCACTTTTAGCACTTTCGTTTTGCTTATGTCTCTGACGAATTCTTTGACGTAGCCATCGGCGGGCTTGGTCACTATCTCCTCTGCCGTGCCTTGTTGGATAATTGCCCCATCACGCATAATGGCTATGTGGTCTCCGAGTTTCAACGCCTCATCTAGGTCATGAGTTATAAAAACTATGGTTTTCTGGACTTGGGCCTGAAGAGTGATTAATTCGTCTTGCATTTCCCTGCGAATTAATGGATCCAAGCCGCTAAACGGTTCATCCATAAGCATTATTTCGGGGTCAAGAGCCAAAGCTCGCGCTATGCCCACCCGTTGTTGCATACCACCGCTCAACTGATATGGATACGAATATTCCCAACTGGACAGACCGACCTTGTCGAGAATTTCACTTGCTATTTTATGGCGCTCTAATTGCTCCATGCCTTGGACTTCAAGTCCATAAGCGACGTTATCAATGACATTCTTATGAGGAAGTAGCCCGTAGTGTTGAAATACCATTCCAATCTTTTTTCTACGAAAAGCGATTATTTGTTCATTGTCATATTGGAGAATGTCTTCGCCATCTATCTCGATAATCCCATCGCTCGGCTCTACCAACCGGTTTAAAGCTCTCACAAGAGTAGATTTTCCTGACCCCGAAAGTCCCATAACTACAAATACTTTCCCAACCGCTACTTCGAATGAGACTTCTCTCATAGCTATGACATGTCCGGTTTTTTCCTGAATCTCCGCTTTTGAAGCGGTTTTAACCCAGTCTTCTTGTAGCAAGGCTTTGTCATTATTGCCGAATAACTTCCATAGGTTGCGGACTGAAATCCTGATATCTGGAGCACTTTCTACTGCCATAAAATCACCTCCCTCATTGTGGGGCTGTTGGTGTTGAAGGCTCAGCCTCAAGGAACTCTCCCGATTGTCGACCAAGTTCCTTAGGTTGCACCAAGCATATCCCTTCAGAGAAAACCCAACGCTGGGTGGCTCGATCGAGCCACCCAGCTATTAATCTAAACCTAATTAGATAAAGAGACTTACTTAGCTGCTAAAGCGTCCTTAACCTTCTTGGCGTTGGCATCAGGCATCCAAGTTGTCCAGATATTCTCGTTATTCTTTAGATAGTAGACGGCTGCCTTTTCCCATTCGCCTGCGATCTCATTGTCGACTGCCCAGGCGGCGGTCTTGTTTATGGGCTGCAAACCAACATTCATCTTGCTCAGCAAGGTGTAAATATCGGAATCCAGGTCCTTGAGTCCACTCCAGACACCCTTGTTTATTGGAAGAGTTTCATATGCACAGGCTTCCTTTGCTATGTATGTCTTGTCATCTCGACTCTTGCCTACTTCGTCCCAGCAAGGCTTGTTGTAGGCTGGTTCTTCAATTACGTACCAGTCGTACATACCCATTATCGCTGTAGGCGCCCAGTAGTAGCCGAAAACGCCCTGACCCTTTTTCTGGGGACCGGCCAATGCTGCTTCCATTGCCCCGGAACTACCTGGGGATATGATGTTGTAGTGATCTGGTACGAGGCCGTAAGTGACTAGTTTGGCTCTATTGATCTCAGCACACTGCCAACCAATTACACAGTTCATGAAAAGACCCTTGGCTTTGTCTTCAGGGTCTGCTAGCGCTTTCTTGACCGCTGGTTTTTTCATGTCGTCAATGGTCTTTATCCCGTGCTCATCAGCGAATGCTTGCGGGACCATGAAGAACTGCGGGCCACCTTCGTACGTCGCACCAAGGTTTTCCAGAGTACCTGCTGCAATTGACTCGTCGTGCCATTCGATGATGTTCTGTTCCCACATCTCCATGTTCACATGCATATCACCTTTGGTAAGACTTGCCTGCATAATCGGCGTAGTCGTCTCAATGGTTTCTACAGGATTACCATAACCGTTCTCGATTACAAATTTTGCTATCGCATTGTTTATCCATTGCGACTCAAACTGTTGATCTGCGAACTTAATGGTGGGTTTGGCTGCTTCAGAACAACCTACGGTGGCTAAAGCCACCAAAAGACCGGCTAATGCCAGCCCGCTGAATCTTACCGAACTACTGAACAATTTTTTCATGATTTTTCTCCTCCTTTTGAAGTTCCATGAATTTTCTAGAGCTTATTTTTACGTGACCTTTGACTCTCGTGACTTTCCTACACTTTGAGTAATACGGTCAATCATTATCGCCATCATTACTATACCTAGTCCTCCAAGGAACCCTCTTCCCACTTCCAGTCTGGCTATCCCGTTCATCACTTCGATCCCGAGCCCTTTGGCTCCGATCATTGAGCATATGACTACCATTGCCAATGCCATCATAATGCATTGATTTATGCCAGCCATTATTGTCGGCTTTGCCATTGGGAGCTGGACTTTAGTTAGCAGTTGGCGCGATGTCGATCCGAATGCTATGGCTGCTTCTACGACCTCTTTATCTACCTGTCTAATTCCAAGGTTTGTTAAGCGAATCAGAGGCGGAATCGCGTATATGACTGTTGCCATAACTGCAGGTGTCTTACCGAGACCAAATAACATAATCGCAGGCACTAAATACACGAAGCTTGGCATAGTTTGCATTGCGTCTAAGATAGGGCGACTTATTGCATCCATTTTGTCACTCTTAGCACCAAATATTCCGATTGGAAGGCCGATTGCGATTGCGATAAGAGTCGCTGTGAAAGTTATTGCTAGTGTCTGCATTGCAAAATCAAATAACCCCAGTATCGCCAATAATAAAAACAGTACGGTTGTCAATATTGCTATATTCCGGCCAGCGGTTCGCCAGGCTATGTATACTGTTACGCCGATTACCAGCCACCATGGCATTGAAAGCCATTGAGGCCACCCGTAAGAAAGAGGTTCTCCCATCAGAAATTTTTCCAGTGGAACCAGTAAAGCCAACACGCCTGCGTTAATAGCTCTAAATAACGGGTCAAAGTTGATTACAACCCAGTCTACCCAACCGTCCATTAGGCGACTCAGCTGGTACCCAATTTCTAGATTTTTAGGAAAATCGAACATTCTATACGTTCACTCGTGCATATTTGCGGTGGCTTTCTTGGTTGCCTTGACAGAAAGAGAGGCTAGTCGAGATGGCGCATGTAGTCCAAGGAGTGCTATAAAGCGTAATAGTTGGAAAAATCATCAAGTAAATCAGACTCCACCACGCAGGTGTGCTGATCTAATAAGCGGCTGCTAGCCGACTACAAACCTCATCATAGTTAGGATCCCCCCCGTTTCTATGCTTTCAGCGCATCAATCTATTAGAGTCTGGCGTTAAAGTCAACTTAAGTTTTGATAAATTGCCGGATTGTTCAGATTGCTCCTCTATTTGATTCAAATCTATATTTTGTTGGTTTATAATTTTCACGTGTCACTGATCTATGATGATTTAGGAGGATTCACTACCAACATGTGCGCGGAAAAAAATCCTAACCAACGTAAGGCCGCTATAGTGGTTATGGGATCCCTTAATTTTGACCTGATTGCAACTGTTCCAAGGTTTCCAAACCCAGGGGAATCATTAATTGGGAGAGAGTTTTACACTTCCTCCGGTGGAAAAGGGGGCAATCAGGCAGTTGCTGCAAGTCGTTTAGGGGCCGAAGCTTTTATGGTAGGGCGTGTGGGAGATGACAATTTTGGAGCTGAGATGCTCGAAAGCTTACATGTTTATGGAGTTAACACCTCTGGAGTAACCGTGGAGCCTGGGTTCCAATCGGGTATAGCACACATAACGATAGACGAAAGCGGTGAGAACAAGATCGTAATTGTGCCTGGGGCTAACTCAAGTTGTGACGAATCCGAGATTGAGCAAGTCAATCTACGGTTAAGATTTGCAGATGTTTTGCTTCTTCAACTTGAACTTCCATTGGAGTTGTCGATGAAAGCGGCTAATCAAGCGAAGAATTTGGGAAAGATCGTAGTGTTTGACCCTGCTCCTGCAAAAGCTCTGCCGTTGAGTACATATGGAAATATAGACTACTTAATTCCGAACGAAACCGAGGCGTCGGTTTTGGCAGGGTTTCCGGTGGAGGATCCAATAAATGCTGTTGATGCAGCTGTTCTTTTGAGATCCCAGGGTGTTGACACAGTTATTATTAAGATGGGAGACCAGGGAGTATCGTACGCTACTGACGGAGATAAGGGCCATCTACCCGGATTCAGTGTAAAAGCTGTTGATACGGTTGCGGCGGGTGACGCTTTCAATGGTGCGTTTTCTGTTGCCATTGCAGAGGGCAAGTCACTTCGAAACGCGATCACTTGGGGTATGGCTGCAGGAGCTTTAGCCGTTACCAAACGAGGGGCTCACTCTTCAATGCCGTCACGCAACGATGTCGAACGGCTTATATTAGAGCAATCACGTTGATTTACCCCGAGACGTGAGTGGTAGGAGTACTCCGTGGAAACGTATCTCGATTACTCTTGTTCATAGATGACCTCAGTGTTAGGCTTTGGCAACTCGGGAGGTGTGGCTATGGCTTTGGAAGGTAAGGCACATTTAGAGATTACGTACTGTTCTGTCTGAAACTATTTCGATATGGCCTCTTGGATAGGGGCAGAGTTTAATCGGCAATTTGGGGGCGATATTCGCATTACTCTTACGCCGGTTACCGAAGGGCGCTTAGAAGTGTATTTAGACGGGAGTCTAATATTTGACCGTAAGAAGGCTGGTAAATACCCAAGTTTACCTGAAGTGAATCAGATGAAGCTCGATGCTCAGGAACAAATTCCTGCCCTTGCAAAATAATTACTGGAATAAAGGGATTTCTGAAAACTATTAACTGACACAGAAGATGATTAATTTATCCGGCGTAAATACGCTGGATAAAGGATTTGAGGTAAGTGTTATGGATGGACCGCTATCAGGATTAAGGATAATAGATTCCACTACTGTCTACGCCATGCCAACCGCTATGTATATCCTGGGAGACATGGGTGCGGAAGTTATAAAAGTCGAGAATCCAGTCGCCAGTCGAGTTAGGGCAGCGAGCGTTTTCCCAGATAACGACCCAGGCGAGAAACCTTGGAACCGTGATGGAGGCTTCCATAGGCTGCATCGTAGTAAATACAGCATTGCCTTGAACCTCAAGCAGCCGGAAGCTGTGGAAGTTTTTAAAGACTTGGTTCGTACTAGCGATGTATTGGCCGAAAACAATCGCCCTGGAGTGATGGCTAGATTGGGGCTAGATTACGAAAGTTTGTACGAATTGAATCCTCGTCTTGTGTATTTTTCATTTTCCGGATTCGGGCAAACAGGACCCTGGAAAGACTTCCAAGGTATCGGGCGAATGTTTGAGTTGACCTCTGGAGTTAGTCAGTTTACGGGTTACCCTGAAGAAGGTCCCCGTAGGGTTGGAGGGGCTTGGTTTGACCCGCCGA
The DNA here is from genome assembly GCA_003228195.2 of Chloroflexota bacterium. Lineage (GTDB taxonomy): Bacteria > Chloroflexota > Dehalococcoidia > Lucifugimonadales > QGNO01 > QGNO01. Next base: position 27,246 of record QGNO01000020.1, read on the forward strand.
ATGGATGGATGGCGGTCTTTGCCATACTTTCAGCCTTACATCACAGAAATCTTACCGGAAATGGCCAAAGAGTTGATTTTTCCATGTATCAAATGGGAGTTGCGACTGTAGGAGACGCAATTCTGGACTATATCGCAAATGGGCGCAATGGGCAGATAATGGGTAATCGCCACCCATTTTTAGCCCCATATGGTGCCTATCCTTGTAAAGGCGAAGACCAGTGGATAGCTATAGCCATTGAGAATGACAAACAGTGGCTCGAGCTTTGTAGATTGATGGGTTCACCTCTTTGGGTTAAGAGCGACAAATTTAGCGATGGTTTGTCGCGATGGCATAATCAGGATGAACTCGATCATCATGTAGGTGCATGGACCAGCGGCTATTATCACACAAAATTGATGACTTTATTGAGCGGAGCACATATTCCGTCTGGCGCTGTAATGACTGCAGAGGAAGTGTTGACGGACTCTCATATGAAGGAGCGGAAATTTTTCGAAGAAGTTACTTTTCCGCCTAAATCTAGAATGGGCAGTCGTGTATACACGGGTAGTCCGTGGAAGATGTCCCAAACGCCTAGCTATATAAGGAGACCGCCTCCAGATCTTGGTGAGCATAATGAATTTATCCTGACTGAGATGTTGGGGCGTAGCAAATCTCAGATTGATGAACTTTATTCGTTGGGCGCTATTACTAAAGAGCCTGTTCCATTACCTAAACCCGAACCTAAGAAGTCGGAAGCGGAGTTACTCGCGATCAAGGAGAAAGAAGTCAAAGATGGCACTTTGGCGGGCTATGATCCGGACTACAAAAGCAAGTTGGGGATGAAATAATGACCAAAGGGGCATTACATAACTTTAGAGTTATTGACCTTAGTAGCTATATCGCCGGTCCTTTCTGCGCGAGACTTTTTGGGGATTATGGTGCTGATGTTGTCAAGGTAGAGCACCCTGGGGCTGGAGACATGGCAAGATCTTTCGGGCCTTTTTTTAAAGATGACCCTCATCCCGAAAAAAGCCTTCTATTCCTTTATCTAAATTACAATAAACGTGGTATCACACTTAATTTGAACAACTCTTCTGGGCGTAAGTTGTTCAAAGAACTCATTAAGAGCGCCGATGTTCTGATAGAGGACTTTGACCCCGGATATCTCGAGGAACGAGGCTTAGGTTATGGTTCGCTTGCCGCAGTTAATCCTGAGCTGGTCATGACGTCCATAACGCCGTTTGGACAGACTGGCCCCTATAAGAATTACCCTGGCAGTCATATTGTCTATGAAGCTTTGGGTGGAGTGATGTATACGAGTGGTGCTAGTGATAGGGCTCCACTTGCCCATGGCCATCCCCAAAGCTTGTACATAGGGGGTGTTTCTGCTTCTCACTCTACGTCTGCGGCCCTTTTTGCTAGGAATCAGATCGGCTGTGGTCAGCACGTGGATGTCTCGCTAACCGAAGTGGTGGCTGCACATCATACTGGTCCAACCACAAGATATGCCTATACCGGTGAAATTGAGAGACGAGCTCCCCACAACGAAGCTGGATCTGCCAAAGGGGGGGCACATTTTGAAGGAGTTATACCGGTCAAAGATGGTTTCGTGGGGGCAACTTTTCAAAGAGGTGCTGGTCGTAGGGGTACGCTTGCTGATTACCTGAGATTAGTCGGAAGGCCAGATCTTCTTGAACCCGAATATGAAGAATCATTACCGGCAGGACGACTTACAGATGAACAGGATCAACTTCTGTTATCTGTCCTAAAGGATTGGGGTAAATACGAGTATTTTACAACCGCAGCTTCAGAAAGTTGGGTCGCTGCGGTTGTCCAGAACTCTGGAGATTTGGCAAATAACCCTCATCTCCACGAACGAGGATTCTATACAGAAATGAAACATCCCATTGTTGGGAAAATTCAGATTCCTGGAGAGATTTTCAGATTGCCCGAAAGTTCATTCAAACTACGTTATCCGACGCCACTTTTAGGCGAACATAATATTGAAATGTACTGTGGTGACCTTGGCTATTCTAGGGAAGATTTGGTCAGACTTCATCAGCTAGGCGCTGTCTAGGGTGAGGCCCGTAATGGCAGAGGTTAATCTTGAGATAATCTCGATTTTGACTACCATGCCAGATTAATAGGATTCTAAGGAGGTCAATATGGACGATAAATCTAAGCAGAAGATTCTTTGTGTTCTTTATGAAGATTCGGGGAAATATCCGCCAGAATATTCGAGGGAAACGATCCCAGTTTTGCCCCATTACCCAGATGGTCAAACTATGCCTTCGCCACGCTCGATCGACTTTACACCTGGCCATCTACTCGGATCGGTTTCAGGTGAGCTGGGATTAAGACGATTTGTTACGGATCTTGGCCATGAACTTATTGTGACATCGGACAAAGACGGTCCCGGGTCAAAATTTGAGAGAGAGTTGCCCAGTGCTGACATAGTTATATCCCAGCCATTTTGGCCTGCATACCTTACTGCAGAGAGGATCGCAAGATCTCCTAACCTGAAACTGGCTATAACTGCCGGTATCGGGTCGGATCATGTCGATTTGCAATCTGCAATTGATGCTAACATTACGGTTTGTGAAGTTACCTGGTGTAACAGCATTAGCGTTGCTGAGCATGCCGTTATGCAAATGCTGGCTTTGGTTCGTGATTATATACCGCAATACCAGTGGGTTGTTAAAGGTGGCTGGAATATTGCCGATGCTGTCTCAAGGTCATACGACATTGAGGGGATGAATGTCGGTGTAGTGGCCGCGGGTCGCATTGGTCTCGCTGTTCTAAAACGGATGAAGCCATTTGACGTCAAATTGCACTACTTTGACAGACATAGACTAGCTCCAGCCGTTGAAGAGGAGTTGGGACTGACATTTCATGAGAACGTCGAATCTTTGGTTAGTGTTTGTGATGTTGTTAGCATTCATTGCCCTCTCCATCCTGAAACGGAACACATGTTTAATGACGAGCTCATTAGTAAAATGAAGCGTGGTTCTTACATTGTTAACACAGCTCGTGGAAAGATTTGTGACAGAGACGCGATTGTCAGGGCTTTGGAAAGCGGGCATCTTGCTGGATATGCTGGTGACGTTTGGTTCCCGCAGCCGGCTCCTAATGATCATCCTTGGCGAGCTATGCCAAACCATGCGATGACCCCCCACACGTCTGGCACATCGTTGTCAGCACAGGCTCGTTATGCAGCGGGTGTTAGAGAAATTCTAGAGTGTTGGTTTGACGGAAGACCAATAAGAGATGAGTATTTAATTGTACAGGGGGGAGGACTGGCTGGAGCAGGGGCTCATTCCTATACAGAAGGGAATGTGACGGCTGGGTCAGCTGACGCATCACGCTACAAAAATAGGTCTGGCTAATAAGTCCCTCTCCACAAAATCCAATAGTTTCCTTAATCGTAAGAAGGAATGGCGACCCGGATGGGATTTGAACCCACGATCTCCGCCTTGACAGGGCGGTG
>QGNO01000021.1 GCA_003228195.2 Chloroflexota bacterium
CTTCCCCTTCCCCTTCCCCTTCCCCTTCCCCTTCCTCATCTTCCCTGTCAGGTGAAATTGAAGGGACCTTAACTGTTGTAGCTACTGCTGTCCCAGCCAACCAGGAGATTCACAGAGAAATTATTGACGGCATTATCGAGCTTGGTCCAGGCTTAGCTTACAGTCGTTTATTAAGGTTTAAGTCCGGGCCGCATGTCAATTCGCCTAGCATGGCAGTTGAATGTGATCTTTGCGTAAGTTGGGAAAGCTCAGATTCACTCACCTATACTTTTCATTTAAGAGATTACGTTAGATGGCAGGGTGTAGATTCTTCGCCAGGCAGGAAATTAGTCGCGTCTGACGTTGTGTACTCTCTCAATCGCATACGTCGCTCGGGGTGGGCTGGTGCGTCACTATTGCAGTCGATAGATCACGTAGAAGCCGAGAATGAGGACACTGTGACAATTCGTTTGGCTTATCGAGATTCGGATTTCTTGATTCAATTGGCCAATGGGATCAATAGAATAGTCCCACCTGAGGTAGTGATCTCCCATGGTGATTTAAGCCACGGGCCTACAGTCGGCAGTGGGCCTTGGACTATGGATGAATATAGACATGAATCTATCCGATTCGAAAGAAATCCGAATTACTACGAGACCGGAATTCCAGCGTTGGCGTCCCTGGAAATACTTGCGATACCCGCTCCGTCAACCAGGATAGCTGCAATACTTACTGGCCGTGTTGATTTAACTCCATTAGATGTTAATGCGTACGGGCAGGTGAAAGATAATAATACAAATGTGACTATAGGAAAGTTTCCGGAGCAAGGCACAGGTGTCGTATTTGTTTTTAAGACTGATCGACCTCCTTTCGATCAGATTGCCTTGAGGCGGGCAGTACTTTATGCAATAGAGCCTTGGAAGGCTATAAATAAGGTTTCTTATGGGATTGGCGATGTTGCTATGGGTAGCCCCGTATTGGAAGTGGATTGGTTGCTTACGAGAGATCAACTGAAGGGATATATTGCAAATCAAGAAAAGGCTAAGCAGTTGTTGTTACAGATTGGTGAACCCGGACCGGTGACATTTTCATTAAAAGTAGCAGACTATGGGGATATGTATTTGAATCTCGCGAATGAATACAAAGAGATGTTAGCCGGCGTAGGTTTTACTGTGGATGTAGAGATACTAAATCCTAGAAGCTACGGAGATGATTTGTGGCAGGGAGGAGAGTTTCAGGCTTTCCTTGGTCCAGTTCCCCCTGTCGATAACCCCAATGCATACTTGTTTGGCTTACTTCATAGTAAAGGTCGTTGGAATATTACTGGCACCGTAGATCAAACTTTGGACGAACTAATCGAGAAACAGTCTATAGAGCTGGCGAACCGAAGGGAGATAGTACTAGATATTCAAAAGCATGTGATGGATAAGGCTTTAATGTTCATGCCTGTGACTGGAACCAGAATATGGGCTTGGAATGATCGGGTTAGTGATTTTAACCCAAATGTGGTAGGTGGCGAATATTTTTATTGGGCCCGTCTTAAACATGCAGGCGAACTGCCCTAGGAGGAACTTCCTTTAGTGAAGTATGTTAAGGCGGCTTTTAATGTTTCTATCAATAAATCGATTTCCTCAGTGGTGTTATATATATAGAAACTTGCCCTTCCAGACGCTGGCAGGCCAATCTTTCGATGCATTGGCATCACACAATGATGTCCGGTTCTGATGGCTATACCCTTTTGATCAAGGAAGGTCCCAAGATCATGTGGATGTATTTCTGTACTGTGGAAGGCGATCAATCCGCCGCGCAAAGTATGGTCGGCTGGCCCTAATATTTTCAAGTATTCGAGAGACTGAAAAGCTTCTAGCCCATATTTAGTGATTTCCATCTCGTGTGATCGTACTTGTTCCATCCCTATGGCATTTAGATAGTCAATGGCCGCTCCAAGTGCCACGGCGTCAGCAAAGTTTGGAGTTCCTGCTTCAAAACGATTAGGTATATCGTTCCAAGTTGCGTGATCAAACCACACTTCTCTAACCATTTCCCCGCCTCGCAAAAAAGGCTCCATGTCTTGTATTACTGATCGTTTACAGTAAAGAACTCCTATTCCAGGAGGGGCCATAATTTTGTGTCCCGAAAAAGCTAGGAAATCGCAGTCTAAGTCAATTACATCCACAGGCATGTGCGGGACACTCTGGGCACTGTCTATGAGGATTCTTGCTCCAACTGCGTGGGCGCGATCCGCTAGATCTTTAACAGGATTGATAGTTCCGAGAAAGTTTGAAACGTGAACGACTGCAACCAACCTCGTTTTTTCATTGATCAGCTGGTCTAACTGACTGGTATCCAGTAACCCGGTGTCAGTGACTGGAATGTGTCTCAGTTTTGCACCGGTCATCTCCGCAACCTTTTGCCATGGCACAAGATTACTATGGTGCTCCATTTCTGTTGTGAGAATTTCATCCCCGGGACCAATATTTTGAATTGCCCAAGTGTGTGCAACTAAGTTGATAGCTTCCGTGGTATTCCTTACGAAAATAACCGTTTCTGGTTCCGGGGCATTTATGAACTCAGCAACTTTACGCCTAGCGTCTTCATAATGTTCGGTAGCTTCCATGCTGAGTGTGTGAACACCTCTGTGAACGTTAGAATTAAATTGTTCGTAAACCGACGATAGGGCATCAATAACTTGGCGTGGCTTCTGAGAAGTCGCAGCGTTGTCCAAATATACTAACTGATGCCCGTTAACTTTTCGGGTTAATATGGGGAAATCGGACCTTATTTGTTCTGAGTTAAACAATTTTGTTAAGTCATTTCTCTTGTTCTAAGATAGCATCTTGAAGGGTGCTCCATGTGAGCAGTGCACATTTGATTCGAACTGGGTATTCCCGTACTCCTTGGAGAATAACTAGTGAACCCAGTCCATCCTCTTCTTTTTGATCTAGCATTTTTCCTTGCATCATTTCTTTGAAAACGGTTACAAGTTCCTTGGCTTCCGCTAGGGTGCGGTTTTGAATCGCCTCAGTCATCATCGAGGCTGAAGATTGGCTAATGGCACAGCCTTCCCCTTTAAAGCCAACTTCCGAAATGATCCCTTGTTGGTCTAATTTCGCTGTAAGGACTACTCTGTCGCCGCAAAACGGATTGAATCCCTCCGAGTGGATGTCAGCGTTCTCCAGCAGTCGAAAATTGCGCGGTTTTTTGTAATGGTCTAAGACCATTTCTTGATATAGGGAGTCCAAACTTTCAGAAGCCATATTTTGCAAAACCCTCACTCACGTCACAACGATGATCTGCTAGACTAGTAACCATTGCTCCAATTTAGAGTGTACCAGATCGCTGACGTGATCTCGTAAATCAGGATTTTCAATGCTGTCTATCACCTCTGCTATAAAACCGTGGATTAACAATTGTCTGGCCGTTATTTCATCGAGACCACGTGATCTCAGGTAAAACACCGCATCATCATCGATTTGTCCGCAAGCGGCCCCGTGCCCGCATTTAACGTCATCAGTATAAACCCAAAAAGCTGGTTTAGTATCTGCTTCAGCCTGATTCGATAGTAGGAGATTCTTATCTACTTGGTAAGCATCAACCCCGCTCGCGCCTTCCCTTACTATTATGCTTCCATGGAAGACTGATCTGGATTGGCCATCAAGAATTCCTTTGTAAAGCTCTCTAGCACGAGTATTGCCTTTAATATGCTCTATGATCACTTGGTTATCTACATGTTGTTTGTCAGTTGTTAGGTAGAGTCCATTCAATTTGGTAGATGCGCCTTCCCCTGCCATGCGAGTGTTGAGATTATTTCTTACGATGTCTCCACCCAAATCTATATTCACGCAAGAGAAGTAGCCGTCTCGATTAACTATTGCTTCAGTATTTGTTATATGGAAGGCATTTGTTGGGTGTCTTTGTAATTTGTAATAATTGAGGCGGGCATTACTATCTATCAATAGTTCGGCAACCGCATTGGATAAATATACATTACCCTGAATACCAGTGTGGCTTTCTATAATACTTGCGGAAGAACTCTCTTCGAGATGCACAAAAATTCGCGGATGGATTGCTACTTCGTGTTTGTGCGAAGTAGTTATAAATAGCAGATGAATTGGGGCTTTTACGACTGTTCCTGCAGTTAACGTAATAATGGCCCCATCTTCAATGAAGGCAGTGTTGAGCGCCGTAAAAGCCTCAGCTTTATACCCGCTGTACCGCGAAATCTTATCCTCTACCAGAATATCTTGGCTGTGGAAAGCCGAAGCTAAGCTTGAAAAATTTGCACCCTTGGGTAAATCGTTGACGGAAGAGTGACTTGGAGAAAATGTCCCGTCAATGAACACGGCCAAGTGGGAAGGTCCGGCAATTATTGAGTGGTCCCTCACAACTTGATCGCTGACCGTCTTGTGCTCTAGAACAGGCTGGAATTCATGTTTGGCCAGTTTGCGTATATCGGTGTACTTCCAAGGTTCGTTACCTCTTCGTTGTGTTGGCAATCCTAGCTCTTGGAATTTTTTGAAAGCAGATCGACGCAATGCATCAACCCATGGAATGTCGATTGGGTTAATCAGGCTAAACGCTTTATCGTACGAATCTGGGCTTGTAGACTTCTGGGCAGTCATGCTAGTGTGTTATTTCTCATTGGTTCTGGAGATTTCTAGAAAGTCGTCATATCCGTGTTCTTCAATCTGTCGCGCAAGATCTGCGTTTCCTGATTTAACTATGCGCCCGTCCATCAGCACGTGAACGAAATCTGGAGTTAAGTAATTCAATATTCGCTGATAGTGTGTAACTAGCACTATCGCATGGTCAGGATTGCGGAAGTTGTTAATGCCGTTTGCTACCTCTCTCAAAGCGTCTACATCTAGGCCGGAGTCCGTTTCGTCAAGTATAGCTAGCTTTGGTTCCAAGAGAGCCATTTGGAATATCTCCATCCGCTTTTTTTCTCCACCAGAGAAGCCTTCATTGACATTTCTTTGAATGAAGGCTGGGTCTATCTCAAATTGCCCGAGTTTGTCTTTTAACACTTTATTAAATTGAATCGGATCTAATTCCGGCTCATTTTGACTCTTCCTAATCGAGTTGTATGAGGCTCTAAGGAATTGGTCGAATCTTACGCCGGATATCTCTACCGGGTGCTGAAATGATAGGAACAGACCAGCCCTAGCTCGAAATTCAGGCAACATTTCTAACAGTGTTGAGCCGTCAAAATTAATAGATCCTTCGAAGATTGTGTACGCTGTGTGGCCAGCTAACACATGCGCCAATGTGCTCTTCCCAGAGCCGTTTGGCCCCATAATTGCGTGTACCTCTCCTTTTTGGACGCTTAGACTCACGCCTTTAAGTATTTCAATTTCTCCTATGCCCGCATGGAGATTTTCGATTTCTAGTAGTGCCATTTATCCAACTGCTCCTTCGAGGTTTGCCTCAAGGAGCCTTGTGGCTTCCACAGCGAATTCGAAAGGGAGCTGTTTAAATACCTCTTTGCAAAATCCGTTTATTATCATAGCGTGGGCATCTTCTATCGATATACCACGTTGATTGCAATATAGAAGTTGATCTTCACTTACTCTTGATGTAAATGCCTCATGTTCTAAATGAGAGGAGTTATTACGAACCTCAACGTACGGAGTGGTATGAGCTCCACATTGGTTTCCAATCAGTAGTGAATCGCACTGGGTGAAATTCCAAGAGTTTTCTGCCTTTGGCATTACTCTTACTAAGCCTCTATAGGTATTCTGCCCCTGACCGGCAGATATGCCCTTAGATATTATCGTGCTTTTGGTGTTTTTGCCTATGTGTATCATCTTAGTGCCGGTATCTGCCTGTTGTCGGCCCTTCGTCAGAGCAACGGAGAAGAACTCCCCTACTGAATTGTCACCTTGCAATATCACGCTAGGATACTTCCAGGTTATTGCAGAACCTGTTTCTACTTGGGTCCACGATATTTTTGAGTTTACTCCCACACATTTTCCCCTCTTTGTGACGAAATTATAGATTCCACCCTTGCCATTTTCGTCGCCAGGATACCAGTTTTGTATTGTAGAGTACTTTATTTCAGCGTTGTCTAGTGTAATCAACTCTACTACCGCAGCATGTAGCTGATTTTTCTCTCTCATAGGGGCACTGCATCCCTCAAGATAACTGACATAACTTCCCTCATCCGCAATTATCAATGTTCGTTCAAATTGCCCAGTATTCTCAGCGTTGATCCTGAAATATGTGGTCAATTCCATTGGGCATCTGACGCCTTTTGGTATGTAGCAGAATGAGCCGTCTGAGAACACAGCCGAATTCAAGGCTGCGTAAAAATTGTCTGAATACGGCACTACCGATCCCAAGTATTTTTGTACGAGGTCAGGATAGTCACGTATTGCATCAGACATAGAACCAAATATTACGCCTTTTTCTAAAAGAGTTTCCTTGAACGTGGTTGCTATCGACACGCTGTCAAATATTGCGTCTACTGCTACCCCTGCCAATCGTTTCTGCTCTTGGAGTGGTATGCCCAATTTTTCGTATGTCTTCAAGAGCTCAGGGTCCACGTCATCTAGGCTTTCCAATTTAGGCATAAATTTAGGGGCCGCGTAGTATGAAATTGACTGAAAATCGATGGGAGGGTAGTCTACGTTTGCCCATGAAGGCATTTGCTCCTGATCTAATAGCTTCATGAAGTGTCGAAACGCTTTTAGCCGCCACTCGAGCATAAACTCCGGCTCACCTTTCTTTTGGGAAATCCATCTAACAGTTTCTTCTGTTAAGCCGGGAGGGGCGGAGTCCTCTTCTATTTCTGTAACCCACCCGTACTTATAATCCTCCGCGGCTACCTCTTTGACGGCTTTGTTGGTTTCGTTTTTTGTTGTCATATGTCCTTTTTAGGAACTATTGCCTCGATTAGCACTTGCAATAAACTGTAATTTTACGAGTGATATCGTAGGGCGGTTATTTTGAGGAGTAACTATCAATTATCAAGGGCACACTTAATGGTAACAAAGGCTAGAAATGTAGTCAATCGAGTGAGCGACCTGAATTCTGCTAACCAGTCTGTTATTGGCCTATGACTTGGAGTATGACTTCTCTGGATCTTGGACCATCAAGCTCGACGAAAAACACACTTTGCCATTTGCCAAATTGCAGGTTTCCATCAATTATTGGAATAGTTTCGCTCGTACTCATAATCAGGTGTTGGCAGTGTGCGTGGCCATTAGGGCATTCGTCTTCGGTCATGTTAACCGTACGTGTCTTGAAGTCGTTATGCCGATAACGACTTTCTTTCGGTGCCAATTTTTGCAGGAAAGTCTCCATGTCTTCAATGAGGAGTGGTTCGTTTTCGTTTACCTTTATAGCACCGGTGGTGTGCTTAGAGTAGATCACCACACAACCGTTTGTTATGGTCGAGCCAGTAACGAAATCAACCACTTGGCTGGTAATATCAATAAACTCGAATGGCTTATTTGTTTCTACGATTAGTTGATTAGTTACCGCTAACATACGCTTCCCTATTTGTGGAACAATTCACTAACAATTTCGTAGCGCAAAGGTAGCACAGTTCAGTTGGTTTTTTCAACGGTTACTTAAAGTGGCTTTTGTAGTCATCTACCTAGCTCTCGTTACTAGAAAATCCACAAGCTCTTTGATTTCAATCCTGAAGTTTGAGGGAAGTTTGGCACGCTCGACTTGTTTCAAAATGCGAGAGGCAATTTGTTGCGTCGTCGCCTCTGACTGACTTTTCGCGTTTGTGTTGTCTAGTGTGTCTAGAACTTTTTCGACATCTCGATCGTCAAGAAGAGGTTTGCTAAAAATGTAGTTTAAGTTCACTGCTGACGATTTGTTTGCAACCTCCATTGCGTAAACAATCGGGAAGCTTTTTTTCTTACGTCGAATGTCAGCCCCTACTGGCTTACCAGTAGATTGAACGTCGCCCCAAATTCCTAGTATGTCATCACGTATTTGGAAGAGTTGCCCAATTTGACGGCCGATTAAGGCCAATGAAGCGGCGAGTTTACAGTTCCCAGTCCCAATGAACACTCCTATATCCAGTGCGCAAGCGATAAGCGACGCTGTTTTGAAAGCTATCATCTCAATATATTCCTTGGTGCTTGCCTTAGCCCGTCCCTCGAAAGAGATGTCTAAATATTGCCCTTTCATCATCTCGAAACTACTTTCTGAAAGGCGAGAAGATGCATAAATGAGACGTTCAGGCGGGATACCGCGAGCTTTTTTCATTTGGAGGAAAGCGAGATCGTACAGAATGCTGCCTAGATGAATTGCTTTAGGCTCGCCCCAGATGGACCAAACCGTCGGTCTGTTATGGCGTTGTATGTCCCGATCCTCAATATCGTCATGAATCAAAGAGAAGTTGTGTACTAACTCTATTGCTACGGCAGGAGGCAATACAGATTCAATCTTGCCTCCTAACGACAGGCATGCGAACAGCATTAGTGCTGGTCTTAGTCGTTTACCTTTTGTGCTTTTAATGGGATTGCCACTCGAATTGGACCAACCCATATGATATTCGATAGGTGTCGCGGTGTACGAGAGTTTTTCAGAGACTGCTTCACGCAATGAGACATCCAAGATCTCACGATAAGCGGACAGAAATGGGGGTAGGCCATCGAGGTTTTCGATAGACTGCGATGAGTTCTTATTCATCCTTACTAAATTCCTCAATTATGGCGGCCGCATGGATCTTGTCATCCGGGAAAGCCACTCCAGAAGATGCGATCGGTAAACCTAGACCCCCTGATATGTAATACATTGGGCCGCTTCTAGCTAGTCCGGATGTCATTAATGGTTTCTTCCCGTATACGCCCTTTTCAGTTTTCGAAACTACGTCTACAAAGGAGAGTTCCATTTGTGCATAATCGGTAACTCCGTAGTACTGGGCCGTGACGCTGGGTTGTCTGCACAGGGTCTTTAGATCCTCAACATATTCTGGAAGGTGTTCTTGGATGTGCTTTTGTAGATTTATATCCATAGTGGCCAAAGCTATCCGCAGAATTATATCAGATACCTATTTGTCGATTCGTTGTGCTTCTAAAGGCTAGGCTAAGAACTTAAAAGATCAATGCTGTCGAGATCTGACGCTAATCCCGCGTGAGGTCTCTTCTTTTTTCTGTGATCTTTTGGTAGCTTTGTACTCTACAAGCCCGATGCTAGATCCAATTTAAGTGGTCTACTAATTGGGTGTTGCAGACAACGATAGATTTCGAGCATATTTATGTTTAATAACAAAGATTTGAGATCAGCAATAGATCGAATGCCAAGAGTTTCCTTGGCTAATATACCTACTCCCATTCAGGAATTGACGAGTCTAACGAAATTCTTGGGAGGGCCACGCATTTTGGTTAAGCGTGATGATTTGACGGGCTTGGGACTTGGAGGAAACAAAGTTAGGCATATGGAATTTTGTATGGGTGACGCCCTTGCTAGGGGATTTGACACTTCGGTTAACGCTAACTTGTGGATTTCAAATAACTCTAGAATAATCGGGGCTGCTTCCAAAAAGGTAGGAATGCGTTACATTTGTGTCGTAGTTGGAGGGAAAAACAAACCAAAGCAAGGAAACATGTTGATATTGGATTTGCTAGGGACTGAGATGCATCTCACGGAGTCGCGGGATATGGAAGAGGGGATACGATTGGCTGGTGAATTGAGCGAGCAAGTTGAGGAAGACGGGGGTGTGCCGTATCTTCACACGTCAGAGCCGATGTCACGAAGCTCAGGGTCGATTGGTTATTTGGATGCATTGCTTGAAATTAATGACCAACTTAACGAATTGCAAATACACGAACCAAAGATTTATGTAGTAACTGGAGCATCCCATGGGGGGTTAGCACTAGGAGTTAAATTGCTGTCCCTGCCTTGGGCGGTTATTGGAGTTCACGTTGCCCCTAAGGACATTTACTTTGCTGACACCGTTGGTTGGGCGAATACAGCTGCAGAGCTAATGGGCCTACCAGCGAGATTAAATTGGGAAGATATTGATGAAACATTTGATTACATAGGCCCGGGTTATCCTGATCCAAGCTTGCAATGCTTGGAGGCCATACGATTGATGGCGGAATTGGAGGGCGTAATCCTCGAACCTATTTATACAGGCAAAGCTCTTGCTGCAGTTATTGATCACATTAGACAGGGTGTGCTTACTTCTGAAGACACTGTTCTATTCATGCACACGGGTGGCTTACCAGAGTTGTTTAATTTTGCTGATACTTTTTAATAAAACAGGCCACAATGGTCGGTTTGTTTAATGTTAACGAAACAATTATAAACAATGTAAAAAAGGCGGATTTTATCCGCCTTTTCCTAAATCTTAGTTTTCATTTTGGATTGATCTAATTGTTGAGGCTTTATTTCTTTCAGCAGAGGCATAATTAATACTAGTGTGGCGGAGACTGCTGAGAGCATCATAATGCCTGTGTTTAGAGAGCCCGTCAGGTCGTGGATGAAACCTAGTAGGAAAGGTCCACTGAATCCTCCTATTTCGGCTGCGGAAAAAAATAGACCCGCCGCTGCGCCAATTCGTTTGGCCCCGATCTTAGGTGTTTCCATAAGTATGAGGGTTTGTATTGGCATCATAGGCCCGCGCACTATATTTGAGATTATTACGGACAGGATTAGTATAGTGCCTGTCGTGAAAATGAGGCCTACTCCGGCTACTGCCGCTATCACCAGAAGCACCGCCATGGTCAGAGCACGATAGCCTTGTCTGGCAATTGGAGGAATGATTAACAATCCAGAGATGCCTATGGCGGTACCTAGCGCTGCCCAGGTTCCTGCTTGTGTCATTGTCATGCCTCGCTCTATCAGCAAAGTGGGGAGCCAATTGCCCAATCCATGATTCAATAGAAATGTTGCAAAAGCCATGACTAGAACCACTCGAACATTACGAATTTTTAGCAACTCGTTCATTACCATGAGAGTCGAGTCATTTTTGTCTGTTTGGTTATCTTTGGTCGAATTTGTTGATGGTGATTCCTTTGAGAAAAGCCACCACGCAATGGCTACAATCAAGATTACTGAACCGTAGACTATTGATATCCCTCGCCAGCTACCAGTGAGCGGCACGACAAACCCACCAGCAGTAGCTAAGGCGATAGCGGTGCCAGTGAGTGGGCCAGTGGTATAGATTCCGGCTGCTATATTGCGCTCGTTTCCCTGAAACCAAAGAGATACTATTTTGGGTGCACCTATCGAAATTATTGGTCCACCGACTCCGAAAAGCGCTACAGCCAAGAGTAGAGTGTAGAAATCCTGAGCCAGACCTCTCAATATTAAAGAGATCAACACGACGATAATTCCGAGTCCCAAAGAACGTCGTACTCCTAGGCGATCAACAATGGCCCCAAGCGGAGATGCTGTAAAAATGTAAACGAATTGCCAGGCTCCCAGTATCAACCCCATTTCACTGTAAGATAAATGTAAATCTTCGAGAATCGGTTCTACGAGTGGGGGTATGCTGCCTGCAGCCAAACCGAATGAGGCATATAGCAGCCAAATCAGGAGTAGCATAGTCCAACGATATTGGTTCGAGTTTGTATCGATGTGATTTGAGATATGTTTAATAGTCAAAGGTCTATCACTAACTAACCCGCCCTTTTGATGTATGAGAGTTATTAGATGAAATCCATTATAGATAACAAGTTGTTATACCGATAGGCTAGGTATAGAATCAACTGACCTTCCCACATAGCTCCTTTTGAGGTGATTGAAATTAATAAACCCAGATTTTTCTATGGATGGTATATCGTACTAGCTGGATTCGTAGGAAATGTCGTTGCGGGTGGAATACAAAGCTTCACATTCGGGGTGATATATCCTGCGATGAGCGATGCTCTAGGATGGGGTAGGGGGGCAGTATCGATCGGATTGGCATTACGTCCGCTGGGTGCTGCATTTATGGGCCCGGTCGTAGGCCCGTTGATAGATAAATTCGGGGCTAAGTGGTTGATGTTTTTCTCAGCGATTATTGGTGGTATTGCGACCATAGCTGTTGCTGAAGTGACGCAAATTTGGCAATTTTATGTCGTATACGGCATAGCCGGAGCATTGACCTTCACTGGTGTCGGCGACCTAGTGGCGACCGCAGTCATACCGAAATGGTTTATACGTAGAAGAGGTCGAGCCCTAGGCCTAGCTACGATGGGAAATCCAGTCGCTGGGATGATTATAGCTCCCATGCTTGCTTTCGTGGTTTTCGAATTCGGGTGGCAGTTGGGTTGGTGGCTCCTAGGATTACTTATTCTATTCTTGGGCACGCCGGCTGCATTGTTGATGCGAAGACAACCTGAAGACTTTGGGCTGCAACCTGATGGTGATACAGATAGTTTAGAACAAAGTGATGGTCAAGGTGAGATTCGAAAGACGGCTCCAGTGGAAATTCAATGGACAGCGCGTGAATCAGTTCAAACACTAACCTTTTGGCTTTTACTTTTGGCTTTTACAGTAGGGCTCACGGCAGTTGGGGGAGTGGTATTGCATGAATACGCTTTTCTAACTGAAAGAGGCCTTTCATCTCCCGTAGCGGCTGCAGTACTTTCCACACATGCAGTAGGGGCAGCTCTTGCTCGGCTTATTTGGGGCGGACTGGCTGACAGATTCCCTATACGGTATGTGATGTCAGCAATATTCTTTTGCTCGGCTTTCGGACTAGCGATCTTGCTACTGTCTTCGAGTGTCCCTTTCGCGTTCTTGTTCGCTGCTGTTTATGGACTATCCGTTGGGGGTACTGGGGTTGTTCAGCCAACGATATGGGCGAACTATTTTGGCAGAGGATTTATAGGTGCCATACGAGGCATTACAATGCCTGCACAGTTAATTAGTGTAGCGGCTGGTCCCGTTATGGCCGGTGTACTTTATGACGTCACTGGGGGCTATACTCTTCCCTATCAGATATTTTTTGTTACTCTGGTAATCGGCGGGATAATAATGATTTTCACTCGGCAACCGGAGAAGAGCTAATAACCCCAGTTGGAAAGGCCTTAACTATCAAACTGGCGGGGCTGATTCTAATTAGCTAACATGTTATGAGCTAATACCAACATAACTTTAGTCGAATTAATTAGGGAGTTGATACCAATGGATTCGTTAGTCCCATGAACGAAGCTTATCATGGGGTCATCTTCCGGGTGCATTGCTGAAAATCCATATGTGATCGTGCCCAGAGGCCTGGTAAACCGGGAATCTGTAAAACCTGTGCTAATGCCAGGCACCATTGGTACGCTATCCATTCCCAATGAGGTGGCCGTAGCTGAACGTATGTGTTTTGCGAAACTGGTTTCAAATGGTGAGGCGTTGGGTTTAGCCATGTAATCGATTTCGTAAGAAATTCCAGGAATCCCATCCAAGACTTGGCTTAATTCTTTCACGAGGTACGCATCGTCCTGATGAGGCAACGTTCTTACATCACATGTAAGCCTTATTGCCTCCGGCACGCTATTGGATTTAATGCCGCCTTTCACTATGGTTGGAGTTAAGGTCATTCTTGATAGGGCCTTGAGTATAGATGCGAGTCGTACGTTTTTGTTTTCCAATTGTAGGATGATATCGTCAATTGTTTCTGGAGATGGTTTGTCTTCAATTGCGAACGCGGAGAGGTGCTCGAATAGTGAAGCAGAAGTGTCCCGTTCGGGTTCGTAAATCTCGATGCTTTTAAGGGTTTGCGCTAAACGATATAGAGCGTTTGTCCCTTGCCAAGGAACTGAAGCGTGAGAGCTGGATCCTTTGATGTCTATTTCAACCTGTAATCTCCCTTTTTCTCCTACTCCCAAGATGTATGCGAAGCCTCCGTCTCCGGTGTCTATTACGTTTCCGCCTCCTTCATTTACCGCAAATGGGGCAGCAATTTTTTCAGGATGATTGTCGGCGAGCCAACCAAATCCGTACCTGCCGCCGTGCTCTTCATCCGCACCAGAAGCAAGTAGTAGCGAGTCTTTCAATTTCACACCATTACGGTTCAGGATGTGCATGGCCATTAATTGGGCGGTTAGGAGCCCCTTACAATCGGACGCCCCTCTACCGAATATCCTTCCTTCGGCAACGGTTGCGCTAAATGGAGCAAAGCGCCATTTGTCATCGTCCTCAACTGGCACTACGTCAGTGTGGGACATGAAGAGTAACCCGGCGTTGTTTGAAGCCCCAGGTAACCTTGCAATTAAATTTCCTCTACCCGGCGCCGATTCCAGAATCTCGGACGTTATCCCGTTTTTGCTAAGCCAGTCACTTGCGAATTCGCAAACAGGAGTTTCATTTCCTGTCGGCATGAAGCCTGTATTAACTGAAGGAATGCGGACAAGGTTTTGTTGTAATGAAATAATGTCTTGGTAACTGTCTTCTACTTGGGTTAGGAGATCGGCGATTGTGACCATAAATATCCTCCAGGCGTTTTCTGACTATCGAAGGATACAAAATCGGCTTTATCAGGGCAATAGGTTAAATTCGAAGAATTTGACACATCGTAATTCGTGAGATATATCAGTTGTGTACATTCAAAAGAAGAAATTCACAGGAGGGTTGTATGAGTAATGCAGGACTTTGGAGGCGATTGGAGAGTAGGTTAAGCCAAATGGTTGATGGATTCGCAGGTGTTGCAGGGGCGTCAGTCAAAGACCTGTCTAGTGGAGATGGGGTTTCAGTCCGTGGCGACGAGCAGTTCCCAACAGCTTCTACGATCAAGATACATGTACTTACTCAGCTCTTCAGTCGAGCCGAAAGAGGGGAGCTTGATCTTAGCAAGCGTATCAGACTCACTTCTGAAATGTTTGGTGCTGGGAGTGGTGTAATACACTACATGGAGAACGAACTTGAGTTGTCGTTACTGGATATCGCGACTCTTATGATAATTGTTTCGGACAACACCGCGACTAATATGTGTATAGACTTAGCTGGGATTGAAGGTACCAATGAGTTGCTTGATACGATGGGATTGAAATCCACTAAACTGCGCCGGAAAATGATGGACAGTGATGCTATACGTCGAGGGGATGAGAATGTGTCTACCCCGAACGATTTAGTAGCGATGTTAACACTTTTGTACTCTGGAAACCCGTCGAAGAAGGTTGCAGAACAGGTTCTCCATATAATAGGAAAGCCGAAATCCGCGACTATTAATCGAGGTGTGCCGTCCGGACTGGTTGTAGCTAACAAACCAGGCGGGATGGAAAGAGTTAGATGTGATGCAGGTATAGTATTTCTCGAGAAAAATCCTTATGCACTATCCGTAATGACAAATTTTGGATTGGAGGATGGAGTGAAGCAAGAGGGATTTATTGTGGAGGTTGTCAAAGAAATACATCAAACTATGGTTGCATTTGATAGTACTAATGAGTTTGGATTAGGCGTACCCAAGTATACTAGCAGGTAATGTTGTAGCAAGGGGTCGGAAGGGGGTGTGATAGCCTTCAGATGCCGTAACGTCGTGCGCGGTCCTGGTAGCTTTTAATTGCTTTTAGGAAGTCTTTCTTTTGTAAAGCTGGCCAGAAAACGTTGCAGAAATACAGTTCGCTGTATACGCTTTGCCATAGTAGAAACCCACTTAAGCGAATGTCGCCGCCAGTTCTTATAATAAGGTCGGGCTCTGGGTCGTTTGGAGCGTAGAGGTGCTTTTGAATATCGTCGACTGATAGGTTGTCTGCTAACTGTGGCAAGCTGAGATTTTGTTGATTTCCATCGAGTAGAATTGCGATAAATGCATCTAGTAATTCGTCTCGACCCCCGTACTCAATGGCTACGTTTAATTGCCAAGGTCCTGCAGATTCAGTCAAAGATTCGATCTGGGAAAGTTTGTTCAGAAAACTCGCACTTAAATGGTCAGTTCGACCTACAACCTTAACTTTTCTTTGAAGCAACGGCAACTTGGATTCGTTCAGCCAACTGGCTATATTGGATTCTACAATAGTAAGAAGTTTTTCGAGTTCGGAATTGGGTCGTTTCAGATTGTCTGTCGAAAGTGCCCAGAGGGTGATCGTATGTATCTCTAGTTCATTGGCCCATTCCACAAGCTCCTCTACCTTGGATACACCTTTCTTATGGCCTTCAGTTACATTTTCATAATTTTGAGATAAAGCAAATCGACGGTTGCCATCTAGAATCATCGCTACATGTTTTGGTAATGGGCGCTTAGTGATTTGCCTTGTAAGGTGATTTGTGTAGAGCTTACCGATAGGCGAAGTAACCGAGTTTACCTGAATCCAATTACTAAGAGGCTTTACTAATGGTGCTAACTTCATTTTCGGCAATTGTTAAAAGTGGAGCGGGGGACGGGAATCGAACCCGCATAGCCTGCTTGGAAGGCAGGGGCTCTACCATTGAGCTACCCCCGCTGGGGTTAAATGCTAGTTTTGATCTGCTCCTGGGCAATTGTGTGCTGATTTGTGATTACCCTTGCAATTAAAACAGCCTATTATCTATCAGTCAATGTTGCTGGTTACTACCTAGATTAACTTAACGTTAAGCCACCGGTCACTCTTGTAAAACGGTATAAACAAAAGCGCGCGTACGATCATGGCGAAAACGATAGCCCATGCGATTCCGAATTCTCCCAGATGTGCAAGTATTGGCAATGTTATAGCTTGCCCTAAGACGCTAATAGTGTGCTCTGTGCCTGTTAGTAAAAGGGCAAGCGGTATTTCGATTAGCCACATGCTTACAAGAGTTACGATCATTGGTGCGAATGTGTATCCAGCTGTGTTGAAGGATTGTCCAAACACCTGGCCCGCTGCGAGAAAAACTATACTTAAAGACTGAATTCGTATCCAAGTTGCACCGATTGACACAAGATCCGGGTCGCGGCTGAACAAAGTGACGAATAGAGGTGCTGTGAGAATGAGCAATAAGGCGAGGGCAAACCCTATGCTAAAGACAAAAAACAGTGCCCATTTTACGGTTTGTCGTGCTCGTGTGGCTTGATTGGCACCTAGGTTTTGTGCAACTAATACACCGGATGCTCGTCCAAGGCCTCCGCTGCCCAAATGTGCAACATTTTCCACTCTCCTAGCAAGCGAGAAGGCGGCAACCGCTAAAGTACTGAACTGAGCCGCAATTCCTACCACTACGAGCTGTGCTATTGATCTTTCCATGCCTGTTACCGATGCAGGTGCACCAATTCGAATTAGACGAGCTATTAATGGCAGGTCCAGCCTGTACTTTTTCAGACTTAGTTTTAATCTAGAAGATCCCAGAAAGAGTGTTCGGAGGTTCCAGATAGCCCCTAAGCTTTGGGCTAGCAGATCTGCAGCCGCCGCACCAGCTATTCCCATTTCCGGTAAACCAAGCCACCCGAAGATAAGAAACGGCGTCAAGGCTATATGAGTGAGTCTAGTAAGTAGCGTAGCTTTCATAGGGGTTATTGCATCGCCTGATGCGAGTAGGGCAGTTCCACTAGTTTGACGAAAAGCCATAGCTCCAGTACCTATGAATTGGATTTTCAGGTAGGGAGCGCCCGCTGTAATTATGTCTTCCCCTAGGCCTAGGATACGCATCAGTGGCACCGCAAGGAGGAAGCCGATAAGTGCAATGCTGAATGAGTAAAAGGCGCTAATTGTAAAACCCTGTAGGGCAGCGTGATTGGCTGAAGCTTTGTCACCAGCACCTATTGCCCTAGCAATCATGGCCCTCATGGCGGTGTCCAAACCCATACGCCCTGTCATGACAAGTTGTTTATAGCTCTGGGCGATGCCGACGCCGGCTATAGTGCTGACACTAATAAACCCTGCCCACACAAGATCAACTAATTGATCTACAACGTTCAGGATGTTCTCAATTATTTGTGGCCAAGCTAGCCACCAAAGATTCCGGGGAATGCTGCCTTTTGTGAGGTCTCTTTCGTGAAGCGGTGGGTCGTTTTTATTGTCTTTTGGGTGTGACCCAGTGACTTTTACCATATAGACTTTCTAATAAGCAGATTATTAATCCAGTAGGATGATTACGATAAACCAATCAGTATTCAGGGAGACATTTCCAAATTATGGGCTATCAAAATCGAACACAATTCCTTGTTAGAAGATACGACTATTAAGTGCCTAGGTCAATCTGCCCGCTTGTCATTTCATCAACCGTTGGATATATTAGGCCAGCGTACTCCAAGGCTGAACTACCAATGAAAAACGGAGGCGGCCGAGGAAAGGCGTGAGCGAAGCGCCAACTCGTGTACAGGGGGTTTAATGACATGTTACCTGCCGCTCTAGATGACATCAAGATTCTGGACATTAGCCAAGGTATTTCTGGGTCGTATTGCAGCAAGCTATTAGCTGATTTTGGAGCTGAAGTTATAAAGGTCGAACCACTAGGTGGTGAACAACTGAGAACTATGGGGCCATTTTTCGATGATGATCCCAATCCAGAAAAAAGCCTGATTCACATCGTGCTTAACAACAATAAGAAGGGCATCACTCTGAATTTAGAAACAACCTCCGGTGCGAGGATGTTTAAGAAATTAGTTGCTCAGGTTGATGTTGTAGTTGAAAATTATCACCCTGGCTATCTGAAATCCTTGGGTCTTAGCTTCGAGGATTTGGAGAAGGTTAATCCCAAGATTGTAATGACCTCAATAACTGGTTTTGGCCAATCTGGTCCTTATAGCGATTACAAAAGCGAGGATATCGTTGCTTACGCAATGGGCGGCGTAATGGCTTTCAGTGGCACTAAGGACAGAGAACCGCTCAAGCATGGCGGATTTCAGTCACAGTATGAGGCGGGGCTCAATGCAGCTTTGTCCACCGGGTTCGCTTTATTCGGTCGAGATTTTGATGGTGAGAGTCAACATGTGGATGTGTCAGTTCAAGAAGTAGTGAACGCGTCGCTTGTAATGAATCAACCTCTTTTTCCGTTTAGTGGAGCGGTTCAAGGTCGGCGCAATCCTAAGGGCACCATGTATACACAGATTATGCCTTGCGCAGATGGATACTTTGTGAGTCAGACCGGTGCTAGAGCTACATGGGATGACCAGGTAAGGTTTTATGGCAAACCGGAGTTAGCGGAAGAAAGATTTGCTAACCCCGTCCAAAGATTGGATCATGGAGAGGAGTTTGATTCGATTCTATTGAATGCCACTAAAGATCGCACTATGAAGGAAATGTTTAAGACGGCATCTGAGGAATTTCAGATGTTATTTGGTATATCCCAGACGCCTGAAGATTTATCCAGTTGCCCGCAATTGGAATCAAGGGACTTTTATCAGGAGATAGATCACCCGGTGATTGGTAAGATAAAGATTCCATTTAGGTTGTTTAACATTACGGAAAGCCCGTTCCAACACAGAAATTCAGCGCCTTTGTTAGGCCAGCATAATGAAGAGATATATACAGAGAACTTGGGTTATTCGAAAGAAGACGTCATAAGATTACGAGAACTGAACATAATTTAGTATGCGAGTCAGAGTCTTCTTATAAGGAGCTGTGGATATGAGTAGATTGCCATTAGAAGGAATTAGAATAGTAGATACTTCAGCTATTTTTGCTTTTCCGTATGCAGCAGGAGTTATGGCTGACCTAGGCGCGGAAGTTATCAAGGTAGAAGGGCCTTCAAGAGTAGAACCAATTAGAACTGGGATGCTTTCTGGAGCTTATCCGGAAAACACTCCAGGAGATGATCCGTGGAACAGGACTCCAACTTTCCATGTAGTGAATAGGGGCAAAAAATCATTGGTTCTAGACTTGCGTAACCCAAAGGGATTGAAAGTACTTAAGGAATTAGTTTTGTCGGCAGATGTTTTCTTAGAGAATTTCACTCCCAGAGTTACACGTAATTGGGGAATGGACTGGCCAAACTTGAAGGAGATGAAACCTGACATAATTATGATGTCTAACACTGGCTACGGGCATGGTGATGGGCCATATTCTGATTATCCGGCTGTAGCTACTTCACAGGAAGCCAGTCACGGTTTAACACATTTGACTGGCTACAATGGGGGCGTACCTTCGAAGGTGGGGCAGTCGTACGTCGACTTTGTTGCCTCTTGGACTTGTCTCTTTGCATTGTCTATGGCTTTGAGACATCGTAAGAAGACTGGCAAGGGCATGTGGGTGGATATCGGGATGTATCAATTGGGCGCGTTCCACATTAGTGAGTATTTGATGGACTGGGTAGCGAATGGCAAGGACAGGTCAAATAGGATAGGCAATCGGCATCCTTGGTTCGCACCTCAGGGTTGTTACCCTTGCTTGGGTGATAACGACTGGGCTGTTTTGAGTGTTCGTGATGATCACGAATGGGAAGCCCTATGTAATACCATGGGTAGATCCGACTTGGTTAACGACTCTAAGTATATAGGGCACGCCAATCGATTGAAGAACCATGATGAACTTGACCAGATCATTGGCGAATGGACCAAGAAGTATGACAAATGGGAAGTTATGGAAAAACTTCAGGATGCCGGCATACCAGCTGGTCCGGTAATGGATTCCAGAGACATGAACACTAACAAACACTACTGGGATCGGGGTTTTATGGAAAAGGTAGAATCCGATGACCCGACCTTGGGCACTAGAGTTTTGATGGGGCGGCCATGGAAACTTAGTAACACGCCGATCTCAATTAAAGGTCCTGGTCCCAAATTGGGAGAGGGAAATCATAGATACATAGTTGGCGAACTAGGATATTCGGAGGAAGAATACCAGGAGCTTATCGATGAAGCTGTGACGGCTGATAAGCCGGCGGATACGAGGCCTATTCCAACGGGCAACTTGGATGACATGGTGGCCAAGGGCGTTTATGGCTATTGGGATCCGGAGTATAGAAAAAAACTTGGTATTTAGTTCAGCTTAGATACTATTAATTTAAAGGAGTTAATGAATGCAAGTAGGTGAATTTGCTCCAGATGTTGTATTTACAACGCCAAGCAGAGAAGAATTTAGCCTGAAAGACTTTGTCGGCAGTAAGAATATCATATTGGCGTTTTACCCGAGAGCTTTCACAGGTGGCTGAGAGAGAGAGCTGAGGGAATTTCAGAGTCTCATCTCTGAATTTCAACAGCTGGACACCCAGGTTTTGGGTGTGAGTACGGATGCTGGCCCTGCGCAGGGTGCGTTTGCTAGTCATTGTGGTCTTGAGTTCCAGTTGGTTGCCGATTTTCCGAACTTTAAGGCGGCAAAAGCATTTGGGGTTTTTAACGAAGAAAAATTGGCGAATTCGAGAACAACGTTTGTAATAGATAAGACAGGAATAATTAAACATATCGTGGCAGATGTTCCTGACGTTGAACAGCATGCTACTGAATCATTGGCAGCAGTACGAGAATTGAACTAATTAGCGATTAGTAATCATGTAGGTTGCTGTCGTTGACAACGTTTGAGTGTTAAGTGATTATGATAGACGTTTTCAAGGGCCCGTAGCTCAGTGGCAGAGCGGTCGGCTCATAACCGATTGGTCGTTGGTTCGAATCCAGCCGGGCCCACTCAAGTGACTTCTAATAAGAAAAACGCTGGTCAGGAAACTGACCAGCGTTTTTCTTATTAGATAATAATTTGGCTTAGAACTATCGTTAACCCTTCTTCATAACCGCTAACCCAACTATAACAGACCAAACGGTTACTACTAACCAGGCTACGCCGGTTATTTGATTCATGGTTTGTAGTTGTGAAAGGTCATTTGCACCTAAGATGGAACAGACCAGACCTACTGCCGCTGCAACAGTAGCTGCGATGGCGAATTTCTTATTGAAGAAATCGTTAGTGGTAGCTGCTAGTGTGACTAGCAAGAACCCGATTCCGCCAATGATGCCAGTTGTTAACCCAATTCCCAGCTGGGACACATAAAGTGCGCCAGCGCCGGGTCCAGCACTACCGGATGCAATTGTGTTGGCCAGTGCGCCGCTGATAACCCAACCGATAACTGTTATAAGCACCATAGGTACACCCAGTGTGGCTAGCGCTCCGCCGTTGCCGCCTTTAAGGACGCTTTCAACAACGTGGCGTAAACCGTAGAAAAGTATGACTCCACCTATAGGCCCAAGTAATAAAGAAATGTTAGCGATGTCGGCATTTGCCATTAAGACTCCAATAGAGGCTATTGGATTCGCTGGGTCAACATTGCCTCCTACTAGCCCACCGCCGGGCCTGATTAGATAACTTACCAAGCCCACGATCGGACCAACAATTAATGCCAGCCCTCCGAGTTTGTTTTCAGATATTGTTCCCATAGTAATAACTCCTTAAATATAAACAGATAAGTTTGTTTGCCAAATTATACCTGTGTTATTCTACTACTAACAGCAACTTTTCACGACAGAAGCGCCCATAAGCTACGATTCTGCACAGTATTCGAACCTCGACGGGCTGAATCTGTTTATAGTGCCCTATTCAAACTTCAGTCTTCCAAATGCGTTGGAAACCTTTTGTTTGCTGTTATCACTGGATATTCTAGTTTTTCCTAGCAATTCATCTGAGACGGTTGGTCGTGAAGTTGTTGAACTTCCTCCCTGGATTTCTTTGAAGTCTGACTGCTCTTGCCCGAAGAATTTTGCATTGAGGTTCTGTACAATAGAGACTTTCTTTCCTTTATCTAATCTTCCTATTTCCGACCCCTGAATGCCGCTCATCATGGAT
Organism: Chloroflexota bacterium; assembly: GCA_003228195.2. GTDB lineage: Bacteria > Chloroflexota > Dehalococcoidia > Lucifugimonadales > QGNO01 > QGNO01. Next base: position 22,521 of record QGNO01000021.1, read on the forward strand.
GATAGATGACCTTCGCCTAACGATTCGACATCTCCCTTATCTATCTTGTCTACCATTGCAAAAAGACGATCGTTGCCTATTTCCACGATCTGCTCTGACTTAATGCCGGTCGCTAGACCAACAAGTTGATCACTTTGTAGTGTAGATATCTGGTTTCTTTCCATAGCAACAGCCATTCCTTTTGCTTGCTCATTCCCGATTCTGGATATCGTATCTTTGCTCATCTCCTTTGCCATAAGGACTACTTTGCCACCGCCCATGTTCTTGAAGTTATCACCCATCATATTCATGGCCATGTCGGCGATTCTATCGCCGCCTAGGTCCTTGAAGTTATCACCCATCATATTCATGGCCATGTCGGCGATTCTATCGCCGCCCAGGTCCTTGAAGTTATTGCCCATCATATTCATGGCCATGTCGGTGATTCTATCGCCGCCCATGTTCTTGAAGTTATCACGCTTCATGTTCGTAGCCATGTCGGTGATCCTATTGCCGCCCAGGTCCTTGAA
>QGNO01000022.1 GCA_003228195.2 Chloroflexota bacterium
GATTACTAAGATGATTCTAACGCTTCCTACAGTCAGTAGGGAGAGGCGGTTCTTGGCTAGCGCCATTATATGCTACCTCCGCGGGTCAAACCCGCTGTTATGAAATAATTACTGCTAATATGGTAGTAGCCATGCATGCTTCATCTGAAAATGTAAGCATGCATGGCTGAAATGCTAGCATTCAGTCAGGAAAGTGTCAAGCGTCCTAGCTAGCAAAAAAGAACTCGTCTCCTTACGTAATTCCCTGCTCTGCCAGATATGCATGAAGTCTTTCAAGCGTTTTTCTGTTTTGCTCAAGTGGAAATCCATCAACTGCGTAAGTTTGTTCAACTTTGAATCCATCCACAGCTCCAGCGTCCACCATTTGTTTTATCACCGCTATTTCTTCATCCGGTGTAGGGAGTACATTACACTTGGATAACAGTGATAGACCTGCTATTAAGCCTGAAGCACCCCAATTAGACACACTGGCTAGAATTAACTTGTCTGTAGAGACAATCGTTGGTTCATTTGGAAGGCTATCGACTCCTGGAATATGTTGAAGGAGTTTCCCCATACCGATTTCGTTCCCGCCGTCACCGATCCCTACAGTTGCGTTATGGTTTAAGACTATGTAGTCAATCTTCGCGTTATATTCTGAAATGTCTACGCCGCGAACATTGAGATATTCCCCTTTGTGTGTCATGCCGCATCGTTCTGTTGAAATTACAACCGAAGGGTTTAGTTCCCCCAACAAATCCTTCGCGTATTTTTCGCTTGAAGTGGCGTCACTTAACGGAAATTCGATCACCTCGCCGCCGCCTTCTAGATTTTCATATAACGACGAGCTGAATTTGTCGGTTACCTGAGTTACTTGGTAGCCTAATTGCTCTAATGCTTTTCCTATGAAATAGGCACCCGGCGGTCCATCTGTCTCCGACGCCATGGCGCCCAGTATGAAGAAACCGCTGATAATCAGAGCATGGCCCGGGTTATCGAGTATTAGTTGGGCGGCATCTTCACAAAAGTTTTCAGGTAGGTGCCCACGTAATTTTGATATTCCACGCTGATCGTTATCTAAAATAATATCCTCTATTTTGGACATGTTAATTCTCCTGGTTGTGTGGTAATCCGTCGTGTTTATAAAAGCGCTAAGTCTTCGTCTCTGATGTCCGTAATGAACATGTGACCTGGTGAATGGGTGATCATGAATGGCGGTTTAGATTGGGCAGCTACTGCTTGAGGAGTAACCCCACAAGCCCAAAAAACCGGCACCTCACCGTCTTTGACAGGCACAATGTCCCCATAATCTGGTTGTTCAATGTCTTTGATTCCTAATGAAGCTGGGTTTCCTATGTGCAATGGAGCCCCGTGAGTGTTTGGGAATCGGGATGTGACTTGAACTGCCTTGACCACCTTTTCCTGTTTAATTGGTCTCATAGAGACCACAGTGGGACCGGAAAATTTACCCGCTGGGATCGTTTCTTTATTTGTAATGTACATTGAAACGTTAGTTGCATTTTCTATGTGTCGCATTTCTATTCCTGAAGACATCAATGCAGATTCGAAAGTAAAGCTGCATCCTAGGAGGAATGAGACAAGGTCATCTCTCCAGACCTCAAGAACGTTTTCGACTTCTTTGTCCAATACACCGTCTCTGTAGACCCGATATTTTGGAAGATCTGTTCTTATGTCTGCGCCAGGAGCCGTCAATTTGGGTTCAATGTTGCCGGATTCAATCACTTCGATAAGTGGGCATGGCTTAGGATTTCTTTGGCAAAAAAGCAAGAAATCGAAAGCCAAGTCTCGAGGTAAGATAACTAAGTTAGTTTGAACGTATCCAGGCGCTAAACCTGCCGTTATCGTGTTGTACCCGTCATTACGAATCAGATTTCTTAGCTCTGTTGGAGACGAAGGTAATGTGTTAATAGCCATCATAAGCCCCGCACGTGTATTTTTTGAGATTCTAGCAGTGCCCATATGCGGGTAGCAAGCTCGCGAAGTATTTCATACAATGGCTGATATGGAGACTATTCAGAATTTGATAGACAAAGCGTTAGATGAATGCACGATTGCGATAGTTGGCCTGTCTCCTAGAATCGATCGGCCTAGTAATGAGGTTGCTAGGTATCTGAGAGAAGTAGGTTATCGTATTATTCCGGTTAACCCGCTTGAAAAAGAGATTTTGGGAGAGAGGAGTTATTCAGCCTTGGAGGAGATTGCAGAGCCCATAGGAGTGGTCAACATATTCAAGCGGCCAGGTGAAGTGGAACCTGTAGTTAAGTCAGCAATTCTAATTGGAGCAAAATACGTTTGGATGCAGGAGGGTATAGTTAACGATGGTGCGGCTGAAATCGCCGTATCCGAAGGCCTAATAGCAATAATGGACCGATGTATAAAGAAAGAACATGAGGCCAGGGCTTACCGACTTAAATCAGGGATTTAGACTGTCCGCCATCAACGTTTATTGCTGTTCCTGTGATTAGGCCTGCATGTTCTGATGCCAGGAAAGCTACTAGAGATCCGATTGGCTCAGGCCAACCAAATTTCCCCATAGGCAGGTTGTTAGCGATAAAGTCATCAACTTCGGTGGTCGATTTCTCATCTTGAAAACGTTGCCAGCTTCCGCCGTAGAAAGCTATAGATCCAGGAGCGATTGTGTTTACGGTTACGCCAGTTTTAGCTAACTGAATCGCTAAATGTTTTGAAAAAGCAATTAATGAAGCCTTGGAAGTCATGTAGGTCATTCCCCCACCATACTCTCTTCCGTATATTGATGAAATATTCAATATTCTGCCCCAGCTTCTTGTTTTCATTTCAGGAAGACACAGCCTTATTAAACGTATTGCCGAGAACAGGTTGAGTTGAAATGTGTGATCCCAAGATTTGTCATCAGCGGAATCGAAGTCACGGCCGATATGGCCCCCGACATTGTTGATCAAAATGTCTATGGGTCCTAAAAGTTGTTTTGTTTGTTCGTAGGCTTTAGAAGTACCGGCCTCCGTAGTTACGTCACATTGAATACTTGCGACCTGTATCCCAAGGGCTTTCAAATCGGTTTCCGTTTTCTTTAAATCTTCTTCTCCTCTTCCACAAATAGAAACGTTACATCCTTCGCTTGCCAAAGCTATGGCCGAATAACGGCCTAATCCACGACTTCCACCTGTTATCAATGCGGTTTTTCCTGCAAGTTTAAGATCCATTAGGGACTCCAGTGACTTTCTTGTCTGCTACACGATACAACAAATGATCGACCATACTCATCAAACCATTTATTAGTATTTGCGCGCAATATGTTTGTCGTATGTATTTTGAGAGTCTTACAACTTGTAAACAAACTAGGTACATTGCTTTTGATCGGACATATTGACTTGTCTGTTTGTGGAGAGTTCCGAAGGTTCTGATATCAGCAATCCGCCCAAAAGGAGTCCTAAGGATAATACAGAGCAGGTAACAAAACCGGGCAGGTATGTACCTGTCGCGTCAGTCAATATACCAACTGTCAGTGGGGAGGCAAATCCTACTAGGCCACCGATAGCGAATATCACTCCCGTCATCATAGCTGCTCGGGCAGGATCATTTCCTGGTAGTTCCATTGGAATAGTTAGTAGGAATGGCACGTAAAGCCAAGAGCCAGCACCTAAAAGTAGTAATGACGGGTATACTAGCGGGGTTCCCGCCGTTAAGAACGACCCAAGCCCTCCCAAGCTTACCATGGCGCCAGAGGCTATAAGGAACGGTTTTCGCGCACTATACTTCATGGATAAGATTCCGGCCATAAAGCCCGATAGGCAACCTACCAGAGGCAAGAGACTTACTAGAACTCCAGCCCTAATTAAGGAAAGTCCGTGAAATTCAAAATAGAAAGTAGGCAACCATGCGACAAGTGCAACGTATTGGCCGAAAGCTCCCCCATCAGCCGATGAAAGAATTACAGTTTCTTTTTTGCGGATCACACTGATAGCCTGTCGTATTTTCTTATTGGTTGTAATATCCGTGTTTGTGATGTCCTCCACGTGACCAAAAAATAGCCACAAAACGGCACTTAATAGGGCTGCGCTTCCAAAGACGCTTAGAGCCTGCTCCCAGCCGATTGAATCGGATATTTTTGCTACACTTAAAGATGAAATTGTGATCCCTAGAACTGATATCGACATGATGAGCGAATTAACTAGAGGTAATTCTTTAGGTCGGAAATATTGCATTAAAATTGGAATTGTGGCGGGTCCAAGGATTCCGAATCCTAAACCCATCAGTACTCTTGAGAGTAGAAGTAGCCAGAAATTGCCTAGCGCAAATGTGAGAACAGGAGCAGATATCAGGATGCAGCCAAACAGGATCACCTTTCTTGGTCTCAATAGACCCGCAAGTAGCCCTCCTAGCAAGGAAAACATCGCTTGTACCAGGATTACCAGACTTGTTAACAGACTGCCTGTGCCACGGCTAATGCTGTATTCTTCAAGAATCAGGGGCATTATAGGAGCAACTGAGAAGAAGCTTAGCCCGACACAAAACATTATCGTTCCAATTAGCCCGGCAATGACAAATCTATATTTTTTGGGCGGCTGATAAGATGGAGTCGTTATGTCCAATATTTATGTTTAGTTGTCCAGTGATGGTGGTGTTAAATTTATATCTAATACAGATTCACACCACTGAGCAGCTTCTAGGAGATCAGATTCGGCAAAAGGGGATGAAATTAGTTGAATGCCGATAGGCATCCCTTCACTATCAGTCCCGCAGGGGATACCGATCGATGGTAGCCCTGCGGATGTCCAAGACGCTTGAAATACGGGGTTGCCTGTGGTACTCCGGTCTTTTGGTGCGGCTGTCGGCGTTGCTGGGGTAAGTAAAATGTCCACGTCGTCTAGTAAAGCTGTGGCGTCTTTTCGAAACTGAGTGCGGACTCTTTGAGCCTGTAGATAGGGCTCTCCGGGTATTAGCATGCCAACCTCGATTATCTTTCTAAGATGTGGCCCATAGTCATTCGGGTTTTTTTCATACATATTCTTATGAAATGCGGCGGCATCTACATTCATTACCACACTTCTTGCCGATTCGTGAATATAGTAGCTCTTGGGAAGTGATATTTCTTTGACCTTTGCACCCGCGGCCTTCAGTGAATCCAAGCTGGCATCGGTTTTTTCTTGGATCTCTTTGGATGAGTTCTCATAAAAGAACTCACGTATCACACCTATCTTTGGAGGCTTACTTGTCTTCTCAAGTCTAGATAGGTAATTGTCGACAGGTTGAAGGGAAGAACTATCGTCGTAAGGGTCATGCCCTGCCATAGACTGAAGGAGTATAGCGCTGTCTTTTGTAGTGCGAGCAATAATCCCGACCGTGTCTAGGCTCCACGAAAAAGGGATTACTCCATGCCTGCTGATCCTGCCGTACGTCGGCTTCAGGCCTACGACACCGTTATAAATTGCTGGTCGCAAAGTTGACCCACCTGTTTGAGAACCAAGGGCAGCGGAACACATTCGAGTAGCAACTGCAACTGCAGACCCACTACTGGAACCGCCGGGTGTGTGAAGCAGATTCCAGGGATTATAAGTAATGGATGGATCACTAGCAGCAAATTGTGTGGTGACCGTCTTACCTATAATTATTGCACCACTCCTTTTTAATTTAGCTATGCTGGTGGCGTCCCAGTCCGGCACAAAGCTACTGTATTGAGGTGCACCGGCTGTTGTTAGGACTCCCTTCGTGTAGTAGATATCTTTTGCTCCTATTGGGATTCCGTGTAAGTATCCTTTGGATCCGTTTCGAGCAATTTCAATTTCTGCATCTTTCGCCGATTGTAGAGCCGATTCTTCGGTTAGTGTGATCCATGCCTTTAGTGAGGGCTCCAATTCGCGAATCCTCTCTAGGAACGATTTCATTAGGGTGACCGGCGAAAGATCTTTCTTGGCTATAGCTTCGGCAGCTTCGGATATTGTCAAGTTTCTTGGGTGCATCAGCTACCGTAAGAAAAATCCGGGTTCATTTTCATTTCCGGTTAAGTTATCAGATAGTGATTGCAAATTTTCTGCCATTGCTCTGATGTCAGGAATCAACTCGTTCCCGTAAGATTCTCCCCAAATAGAGATAGCGTTTTGCAACATGATTCGTTCGATGGGTTGGCTCAGTTCTTCTGGTGTGTTAAAGGTCATAATTTCTTTGTTGCGTCGCCTACGGCATGTATCAAACTGTATTGTGATTATTAATTTCTATAAGTTTTACAAGGGCAAGGATACCGCTTGGCCACTTTGTGAGCTTTTTGTTACTGCGTCGGTAAACTCCATATATTTGACGCCATCTTCGAAAGTACTCAACTTAACTTTCCCCAATCCCCTGATGGCGTTAACAAATTCTTCTTCTACGCGCCAATCTGACTGTTTGAGCGGATCTATTTTAACGCTAGACAATTCCTTGTCATTCCGCGAACCAAAAAACAGCTGATTTTTTTCAAGATTCACTCTCAATGTCCCATCAGTCCCGAAAATCCAAGCTTCATTAGTTGGAGCGAGGCCTGTTATAGCACTGAAGCGAAGATTAGCTTGGGCTCCACAATTCATTTCGCAAATCACATCGACATGATCCGGGATTTCTATAGTTCGCATTTTACCGGTCTCGTCCTGCCTTTTCTTTACAAAGGTGTTAGTCATGGCGGTCACTTTTTTGGCAGATCCTATCCACCTCATTAATATCTCGTACCATATTCCCATCATAAGTATATTAAAGCCACTGAGATCTTTATTTTGACGCCAGTGCAATGGTGACTTTGTGTCTATAAAATCTTTTGAATTTACTTTTAAATCAACAGCCAGAACATCACCTATATCACCTTTGGAAATCATGTCTATGATCGTTTGATCTACGGGTAGAGTCATTGGTGCAGGGACGACTTGGGCGATTAGATGTGGTGTCTCTTGAGACGCTTGTAACATTGCTCGCGCTTCAGCGGAATTCATTGACATTCTCGCCTCGGTCAGCACGTGCTTATCGTATTGTAATGCCGATATGGTTATCGGTGCGTGTAGGGATGGCCACGTACCAATGCATATGGCGTCTGTATCATCGGCTTGAACCAAGTCAAGCCAATTATCGTACACGTTGGGAATATTGAACTCTTTCGCAGCGCGTTCACTAGATTCACGTGTACTGTTGCAAACGCTGACCAATTCCACCCCTTCAATAGCTCTGAATCCCGGTACGTGGCGCACCCTGCAATTTGCACCCGCTCCAACCATTCCAATCTTGATTGTTCCTGAATTCAATTTATTGACTCCCGTCGTTGGCAAATAGGCTTATTGGTGCTAAAACGATATCCTGATGGCTATTCTACCATTAGTTGTTGTATTTATAATGGCGCTGTTTGTGGGTAGCTGTGACAATGCCTTAAGTTAGCGATTTGACTTTGGTATATCTAATGGCTATTAGTTTAGCGCTCTTAGCATTTAGGAGGTATGTATGAAAGGAAGATTAGAAGGGAAGGTGGTGATTATAACCGGTGCTGCCACTGGGATTGGCAGAGCGACAGCCATGTTATTTGCAAAAGAAGGTGCAAAGGTTGTGGTTGCGGATCGCAACGTTGAACAGGGGCAACTTACAGCGTCAGAAATAAAAAAGTTGGGTGGAGACTCTATTTTTCTGTCGGCTGATGTTTCAAAAGCATGTGAAGTCAAGAATATGGTGGATGAAGCGATCAGTGCTTATGGGAAATTAGACGTACTTGTAAATAACGCTGGAGTGTTGATACGTACTTCTAGGTTGCACGAAGTTTCTGAACTTGAGTGGGATCTTACATTGAACACAGACGTGAAAGGCGTGTTCTTGTGTTCCAAATACGCTATTCCTTACATGTTAGAGAACGGTGGGTCCGTGATAAACGTATCGTCCACGTCTGGTATACGTGCCTCGTTAATATCTTCTTCTTACGGAGTAGCGAAAGCAGGAGTTATTAGCCTAACCCTTACGGCCAGTCAGGAGTATGCGGAAAATGGCATACGGTTCAATGCTGTTGTGCCTGGCATAATAGACACGCCGCAATCTCGGGGTAGTACGGGCAGTACGGAGGAGTTTGAATTGCGCGTAAGTGAGAATCCTGGTGGTCGAGTTGGCGGCCCTGAGGATGTAGCCTATATGATGTTGTTCTTGGCATCGGATGAATCATCTTATGTTTCTGGCGCGAGTTTCGTTATAGATGGTGGGCGCACTGTTGGTTTTTAGATTTAAAATTAAGAATGGAGGAAACTAATGTCTCAAGAAGTTTTACGGGATATTATAGATAAGGCTGTTGCAGATTACGGTTTTCGTCTGGCAGTTATGCATGGTGTTGACGACGTAATTGCTGCATCTGATTTAAGTGATGCAGAGGCCACTGCGTTGAGAGGTAAGATTGTTCCAGAGCTTAAGACTTTGCCAGATCCGGTGGAACCGGCGGATCGACCATCTGTCCAGTCAAAACTGGCGGATCTGTCATCTGAAACTTGAATCGAATTCGTTGATAGCTACTGGTCTTAAGTATCGATTTGTTCATCGCAGTATGATCTGAATTTGGATTTAGTGGCACATCCATTGCTAGAGGGTACAATTGACTCTACTTTTAAACAAACCCACTATCGAGACCGTGCTCAACATGAGTACGGCTATAGATGTTATGGCAGATGCCTTCACAGAGTTGGCTAACGGGTATTGTGAAACACCTCAGCGTTTGGCAATGACAGATTTGAAACGGAAGGGTTGGGCTGCTTTTATGCCTGCAAGACTGAGTAGGAAAGGGGCTTTTGGAGTTAAAGTGGTATCAACTTATGACGACAACCCATCGACATACGGCTTACCTACTACAATAGGTACTATCTTGTATATAGATAACAATACTGGTGAGGTGCTCTCTGTGATGGATGGTACCTTCATTACTGCTTTGCGCACTGGAGCTGCTTCGGGTTTGGCAACTAGATATCTTGCTAACGACAATGTTTCTGTTGCAGGCGTTATTGGCACCGGGGTTCAGGCTCGAACACAACTTGCGGCTGTTTGTGCGGTACGGAGTATTGATTCTGTTATCTGCTTTTCTAACGGGAATAAGGAGCGCCAACTATCTTTTATAAACGAGATGTCTGAGCAACTAGCGGTTGATGTTCGCTTGGCACAGTCCACCCGCGAAGTTGTGGAAAATGCCGATGTTCTTGTTTTGGCGACATCATCTGGGAAACCTGTAATTGATGGAGATTGGCTCAGACCAGGAACCCATATTAATGCTATAGGTTCTCATACTCCAGACAGGCGTGAATTGGACGCAAAATCCATAATGAAATCTAAGGTAGTATGTGATTCCATATCCTCATGTTTGGCTGAGGCTGGTGATATCATTATCCCGATCAAGGAAGGAACTTTTACCAATAGCGTGATTCATGCGGACTTAGGTGAATTGGTTACTGGTTTGAAGGTGGCTCGTGAAACAGAGGACGAGATCACATTATTTAAAAGTGTCGGTTTGTCAATTCAGGATGTCGCAGTAGCAAAATATGTATATGATGAATCAGTACTTCAAAATCTTGGTGTAGACTTCAGTTTTTCATAAATGTTGTTATAAGGAGGAGTCATGGCACAAATAGAAAAACGTCTTAGTGATATGGGATTAGAATTGCCAGATGCGCCCGCACCTGTTGCAAATTACATACCAGCTTATCGAGCTGGTAATTTGGTTTTCCTGTCTGGTGTTGGCCCAAGGAGTTACGATGGCAGCACATTGAAGGGCAAGGTGGGCAAGGATGTATCAGTTGAAGATGCTTATCAGGCTTCACGGATGTGTGCGCTCAATCTTTTAGCCAATCTTAGAGGCCTCATAGGAGATCTCGATAAGGTAAAGCATATAGTTAAACTGCTAGGAATGGTGAATGCGGAATCTGATTTTACCGATCAACCGGCCGTTATAAACGGCTGCTCCGATCTGCTGGTTGAGCTATTTGAGGAAAAAGGGCGGCATGCAAGATCGGCCGTTGGTATGGGGTCTCTGCCAGGTGGAATGGCAGTTGAAATAGAGATGATTGTTGAAGTTGAGGATTAGTAAGATAGGTCATAGAGCTGTTGAAGAAAGGATCGATAATCAGTTGCAAATTTGGCAGGTCTTTGACAAGATAAGTTCATGCGCGTTGGCGAGTTCGAGATAACAGAACCAATTCCGAAATTGAGGAAGCCTCATGTTATTGCTAGTTTGAGGCCATGGGTTGATGCAGGTAGTGTAGGTACCCTAGCCTTGTCTAGGCTGGAAAGACATCTTAAAGCAAAAGATTTAGCGAGCTTGGCTGAGCCAGGACGATTCTTTGACTTTACCCGCTATAGACCCATGGTGTATCACGTTGATGGGCAACGCCGAATGACGATACCCAATACGACTGTCCGCTACGCTAAGGGCGAAGGGGAGTTTGATTTCCTGTTTGTACACATATTAGAGCCTCATTCGCTGGCTGAGGACTACATTGAGTCTCTGTCTTCGCTGTTTAGTTACCTAAAGATCGAGAGATATAGCAGGGTAGGAGGCATGTATGACGCCGTGCCTCATACGAGGCCCATACTTGTCACAGGTACGATGGACGGAGAGGACATGAGTCATATAACTGGCGTGAGTCCTTCGAGGCGTCCTCAATATCAAGGACCGACTTCGATAATAAATCTTCTTTCTGAAAAACTAACCAACCAGGGGGTTGAAAACGTCACTTTGATGGCGAGATTACCACAGTACATCCAACTGGATGAGGATCATACAGGAGCTGCGAGCTTGCTTAAGATTATCTGCCAACTTTACGATTTGCCAGAAGAGCTGACTGTCAGCAGGCGTGGAGTGAGGCAGTACGAACGAGTGTCAAACGAAATGGAACGGAACTCAGGAGTAAAAGCACTCGTACAGCAATTGGAATCTGACTATGACTCTAGGCTCGAATCAGTCATCTTGGATGATGGCTCGGAAGATGTTACGGAGTTGGCCCCTTCGGTCGAGCAGTTTTTACGTGAAGTCGGTGGCGACGCATTATCTGACGAAGATTCGAAGTAGCTGGTTTCAGCCTTAGATAGGCTGCGAATGCATTCATCACTTTTCTAGTTGAGCAACCTTGGTCGGTGGATATGCGAAAAATGCACTTATGGCACAAGTTAAAGGTAGCGCGATAAACGTTAGGATTGCTGTGGTGTAGCTGCCAGTGAGATCAAAAAGTAGGCCAAACGGGAGAGGTCCCAAGCCAGCACATGCGACCATCCAAGTTGTAACCACGCCTCTTATGCTTCCTATGTGTGCCCTGCCGTAATAATTTGGCCAGATAACCGTTGTTGTGGTCATGAGAAGCCCATTCGTTATACCGAGTAGCCCCCCGTATACGAAACCATGCCAAGGCTGGGATATGTTTAATGTCCATAGCATGGCCACAAGAAAAAGTAGTTGGCCTACGACAAGAATGTGCCTGTTCGGCAAACGGTCTGCTAGGAACCCTGCAACGAATGCTCCGAGTATTGCCAAAGGAGCTATAACACTTAATATCGACGCAGCTATTCCAGATTCTAAGCCGCGACTGGACATAACCGATACGTGATGAAAAACGAGTGCTGTGCTAATTAGTGATTGCGAAGCTCCAGCCATCATCAATAGCCAGAAAGATCTGGTTGATATCGCTTCTCGTAATGAGAAATTGATTTCTTCATAGATTTCGGTTGTTACTATTCCATCCTCATTGTTCCGATCCTTTGATAGATCCCCGTCCGGCAGCAATCCTACACTTTCTGGACTTCGCCGGATCAAAACCAATGACGGAATTACTAGGATGCTCCATATCAAAATCCCAAGAATTACCCAAGCGTTTCGCCACCCTAAGTTGGTAACTAGCAAATATATTAGTGGTGGAAAACTTGCTTGGCTGGCTGCCATCGCTAGAGAGTACACGGAGGTTACTTTTCCACGATGCCGCACAAACCAAATGGATATTAGCGTAGTTGGTATTAATGAGAGAGAGCCTTGGCCCAAAGTCCTCAGCGCGGCGAATCCCAGATAAAGGTGTAAAACGCTCTGTATGTTACTCATCCACATTGCGGCTAGGCCAAAAAGCACCGCTACTAGTGCCATTAATACTCTTGCTCCAAATTTATCTAAGAGCCTTCCTAATAACACCATTGTCGTGGCTGCGGTTAGTGACCCCGCTGTATACATTCCAGATACCATGGTCCTGGACCATCCGAGGTCATCGATTATGTGGTTAACAAAGACCGAAACGCCATAAGTCTGTCCTGGCCCAGACATAAATCCAGCCACAGAAGCAATGGCTAATATCACCCAACCGTAAAAGAAGGGCACGTTGTTAACTAATGAGTTTTTATTTTTCAAGGCGATCTGATTGTGGCAAGAATTTTGAGGTCATGTGATGTCTTAATTTATTTTAATTACCTAATGTTGAACACGATTATTTGTAGAGAGGTTTACTTATAGTCCGAACCAAGATCCCCATTGACTTTGTAAACGATCAGGATCGATAGCATTCTCCATCATTACTTCTACTACTCTCGGCCTTTCTGCTCCTATAGCATTTTTCAGAACTGAACCCAGGTCATCTGGGTTGTCTACTCTGACTCCATCTATTCCGAATGCAGCAGCCATTTTCACGAAATCTAGGGGTAGTCTCGAAAAATCCATTCCTAAAAACTCACTTTCTCGCTCAGTTCCTGTAAGATATCTAGCCATTCCTTCATGAAGAACCTTATAGTTTCCGTTGTTACAAAAAACGTAAGTGACGGGAATATTATAAGCAGACGCTGTCCATAAAGCTTGGATTGCATACATAGCCGTTCCGTCTCCAACTACAGCTACTACTGGTCGTTCTGGATTTGCGAGTTTTATTCCGAGGGCTGATCCCATCGCTGATCCTAAACTTCCTCCCCTTTGAGCAAATAACGATCCGGGCTCATCAAAAGTTATTGCGTTCATTAGATTGCCACGGTTTGTTATGGAGTCGTCACAAAAAATTGCGTTTTTTGGTAAGGCGTTAGCCATTTCAATGGCAAATCGTTCTGAAGAGATAGGCCTATTTGACCATTTATCTTTAACTTTAGCGAGAAAAATTTCCTTTAGCTCTAGTTTCTCTCTGGCTATGGAGGCGTTTCTAGATGAAGCCTTATTCTTTGCGTCGACAGTGAGGGTATTGGATAGAGCTTCGGTTAACTCTTCCAGACCCGTTTTTATGTCGCACAGCACACCTGCTGCTACCGGGTATGAGCGTTGAATTGCCCAGTCGCTGCTGTCTAAATGTACTATTTTGGGTGTGCCTGTGAATGGCCTTTCCGGGGTAGGTATAAACTGAATAAGTGCATCAATTCCCAAAGTTATGACGGCGTCAGCTTTGTCAATTCTGAGCTTCAGTTTATGATCCATCCAACTAGTTTCAAAAGTACCTAAGTAGTGTGGGTCAGACGTGGGAATGTGAACTTCAGATAGGGTAGTGGGGGCGTACACTGGCGCGCCGATTTGTTCGGCCAGTTTAGCTACTAGAATAGGTGCGCCAGGAGACTGTGAAACCCTGTCTCCAACCAAAATAATTGGATTGGTTGACTTTGATAAAATATTGCAAGCCTTCTCAATCGCGTAAACGTCGGGCCTCACTCGAAAATAGTCACTGATTGATGGTTCTATATCTATATCGTCTTCTCCATTCATGGCGTCCCAGGTTAATGAGAGGAACACGGGTCCAGTTGGTGGAGTGCTTGCAATTTTGAATGCTCTTCTAATCATGGAAGGAACATCCCAAGGGTGCTTAACCTCCCCAGCCCATTTTGTGTATTCCCTCATCACGTTAACCATATTCGAATAGAGAGTTGGTGAATGTAAGTGGAAGCTAGAGTCTGCTTGTCCTGCGGTAATCACCATGGGAGTGCCACCTCTCCAGGCGTTATATATGACTGCGATTGCGTTTGCGACTCCTACTGATATGTGTAGGTTCATGAATGAAGGTTTCTGAGTTGCTCTTGCATAACCGTCAGCCATTCCGGCTGCCACTCCCTCGAAAAGGGCGGTTATATATTGAATTTCTGGGGCGTCTTGCAGCGCGTCCATGAACGGAAGTTCTGTTGTGCCTGGATTGCCAAACACGTAAGGTACTTTTTCTGCCAGAAGCATTTCTACAAGGGCACGTTTTCCAGTCATACGAGGCATGGTTTCATCTCCAGAATTAAATTAAGTCAAACTTAATTGAGTAATCTTCGCTAAGTTGTAATAGTTCGTTATAAACTTCCGAAATAATAGGGATTCCTTCCTTAGAACGTTGCTCTTTGAGCTCGAATTCGGGCTGTCCCGCGACTAGTATTCGTTTGACACCTGGGCCTAGAGCAGATGTTTGAATCTGGGAAGTTAGTTCCTCCAGACGTTGAGAAAAATATGATAATGGCATGAATTTTTCAACGTCTATAGCAATGTATGCTCCATTTGCAATTATTGGATCTCTACCAAATTCTTTGAGCGGAGGAACGTTTCTGCCAAAAAGTCCTCCAGACAAGATACCACCTAACACCTCTATCATTGTTGCTAGGCCGAATCCCTTGTAACCCCCAGCCCATTGAAGTAACCCATTTTGAAGCACCTCCCTCGGGTCACTAGTTGGATTGCCATGTCTGTCAAAGCCCCAGTCCAACGGTATGGGATCACCTTTCTTAGCCGCCAGACGGAGTTTACCTGCGGCAACCGTCGTCGTCGCCATATCAAGTACCACATGGTTTTTCGAGCCCGGGAATGCAACGCTGAAAGGATTTGTTCCAAATGTAGGGGTGACTCCACCAAACGGAGGGACTATTGCCGCCCCGTTATTCATTGCTAAGCCAATCATTCCTTGGTCGGCTGCCATCATAGTATAGAACCCGATCATTCCGGTGTGTGTTAGGTTCCGTGCGGTTGCCATAGATATTCCAAAATTTCTGGCCTTTTCGATCGCTGTTTCCATACCTAACTTCGCACCTAACATTCCAAATCCGCTGTCGCCGTCTATGATCGAAGTGGCACCTTCTTCCTTAACAACTCGTACATTTGGCCTCGGGTTAATTAATTCACTTCGAATCATGGTTATGTATCCCGAGAGTCTCGTGACTCCGTGTGAATCAACCCCTCTAAGGTCTGCTTCTACGAGGACCTTTGCAACTAAGTTGGCTTCCTTAAGTTCGACTTTCTCTTTTCTCAGAACTTCGGATACGAAGTGTCGCAGTTTTTCTGGGGCTGCTTGGATAACTGTCCCTTCAGTAGTTTTTTGGGATCTACTTGCGTTACCCATACCTATAATCCTGCCATTGAAAGCACCGTTTCCACGTTTTCCGGCTTGGATTCCAATTGATTTGCCTCGATTTGTCTTATTATTTCTACAGTAGCCGCGTT
This sequence comes from Chloroflexota bacterium, assembly GCA_003228195.2. Lineage (GTDB taxonomy): Bacteria > Chloroflexota > Dehalococcoidia > Lucifugimonadales > QGNO01 > QGNO01. The sequence continues at coordinate 15,359 of QGNO01000022.1, forward strand.
TACTGGGGTCGGAATGTTCATCTCACGGCCTCTGGCTACGATGTAGCCATTCATTTCCATTATCTCCGTTTTTCTTCCTTTTATTACATCTTGCGCCATAGACGATCGCCACTCTGGCCCATGGGCACGCGATGCCATCCAAGCATCAAGTTCTTCATACACGTCACCTCTATCGGCATTGGCCCACATTTTTGGCTCGAACCCGTGCACGTTTTCTATTTCGTAATTTAGTTCCAGGCCCACCTGGATACATTCCTTAGCTAATTGGGCGTATATCAATCGGGCACGTGGATCTTTTGCAAGACCTTGTGAACCTAAAGAGGTAAGGGCCTGTAACGGATTGGTTGCTATATTAAGGGCTAACTTGGACCAACGTTCGCCCCAAATATTTGCCGTAGCAAGAGAGCCGTCGATAGTCCCCATGATTTCGGACAACTCTATTAGGCGGGGTGAAATCTTACCATTTAGTTCACCAATTCGGAATGAATAGCGCTCCTTTGCTTGATCTTCCTCTCTTCTCTGGACATGACCAGGTTCCCAAAGTTGCACAGCATAATCGCAGAGGACGCACGGTATCACTCTCTGATATCCAATTATCGAGCCTATCAGTTTATCGTTCATGCAATTTTGCGCTGACACAATGTAACCATTGGGTGACAAGAATCTTTTGGCAAAATGGGTAGCCCATTCGGTGTCGTAAGATTTGACTGACAACAAAATAATGTCGAATGCCTCTCTTATCTCTTGGGCCTCAGTTATATGGAGCGCCTTCACCGGTGTCGTAAATTCGTTTGGGAACCCGGAGACTTTCAGCCCATGCTCTTTCATAAAGGAGACATGTTCACCCCACATGTCAATGAACGTCAGGTCGTGACCTGACTTGGTTAGATGCGCGCCAATGTAACTGCCGACGGCGCCAGCTCCTATTACTGCTATCTTTTTTTCCATATTGTCCTCCTGCATAAACTTCATAGTAGTAATGTGTGAAGAACAGGTCAAGAAGGTGGTAGAATTTTCAGCAAGGTGACACATGTCCGTTGATAATAATAAACACGATTTTCCAAGTGCACTTTTCAATTCGTCACTATTTAATCAAGTCTTGGAAAGATTGATACCTGCTGAGGACGGTTTTCCTTCTGCTGGCGATTTGAAATTAGAGGAGCATATCAAGTTCATGGGCGCTCGACATCCTTATTTGAACGAGGTTTTTGCGGATGGATTCGCAATAATAAACGAGACTTCGAATGAAGCTCTCGGGGCGGACTTTGTGAGTTTGGCTACAAATAATAAGGACGATGTTTTGAAGTTGGTAGAGAAGAGAGCCCCAGAGTTTTTTCAGGAACTTTTGCGGCACACTTATACTGGATACTATATCAATTCTACCGTTGTTAGATTGCTGAAAATTCAAGGTCGTCCACCCCAACCGGAAGGCTATGACCTACCCCCGTTTGATTTAAAATTGCTGGACTCTGTAAAAAAACGCTCGCCTTTTTACAGAAAAGTATGATGCCGATCACGACCTGTGTGCTCGTAGGTTCCTGATACGTCTCCATTTTTATCAATTCCTAATGAAAATGGGTACTTTACTGTGGTCATACAAGCATGCCCAGGAGAAGCTAAGAAGAAATCACCTATCTGTAGGTTTTCATCATTAAGTTTTATAACGCCGTGTTCTTCGCTTTGGCCCACCAGTTTAGCTTTCTCTTTACCAAGTATGGTGAAACGCTTTTCCATTTCTGGATCGTGGCTAACTGATTTTTGCCCAATATCGACTGTGACTGTTCCCCATTCCATCTGCTGATCTATAACTTGTCCAAGGATCACGGAAGCTTTTTTAAACCTTAGCTCTCGCATTACTGAGTTAAGAATGTCGAAATATATCCAATTGCCAGGTGAAACTCTAATACCACTTTCCTTGGTGTAGAAAAGAAAAGACCATGATCCCCCCGCGATGATATCTGGCACGTTTAGTCCATTCTTTTCTGCGGTTTCTTTTACTGAATAGACCTTCTCTAAGTTTGCCTGTACAACCTGTTCTCGGGGTCCTGGTTCATCGGCGTTTCCTACATGCCCGTCGTAGGCGTGAATTCCACCTGGTATTAGGCCTGGTGAGTTCGCGATATTGTCATATAATTGATTCGCTGGTTGGCCTGGTTGAACCCCGGTACCATGTTCACTGCCTAACTCCATATCCATGTAGACAGTCAAGGTCGAATCAAAGTGAGCAGCCGCTTCTGAGAGAATTTCCAGATGATTATTATCACCGGCTATAACGCTTATATGTTTTTTAGGATAGATTTCTTTTAGCCTAAACAACCGTTCCAATTTCTTGGGGTTGGTGAGTGGATAGGCTATAAATATTTCCTTTGCATCAGAACCAGCTACCATTTCAGCTTCGCTCAAAGTAGCGCATTTGAAGGCAGTAATACCAGCATCAATTTGCATTTGAAGGATTTGAGGCGATTTATGTGTTTTGACGTGTGGGACTAGTTTGTCGGGCCCGCCACAGACTCGAATTATTTCGTCGATGTTGTGACGCACCATATCCTCGTACACCAGCATAGCAGGTGTCTCGATTTTTTCTGGATCGTTTATTTTGTATGCACCTGACTCCAACTTACTCATTTTTTAACCTTCCCTTGTGTTTATATGGCCGATAGACTTTCAAGTCTTCGACAAGCTTCTTCAAGGTCCTCATCAGTTTTCGCATAACAGAAGCGCATCAGATTTTCACCTTCAGAGCTGTTGTAGAATGCGCTTCCCGGGACACCAGCAACTCCAGTTTTCGAAAGCAAGTAAATAGCTTTCTCTTTGCTTGTTGAGCCCGGGATACTCGACACATCGGCTAAGACGTAATATGCACCTTGCGGTTTGTAAGGTTTGAGTCCTGCTTTTGACAGAGAGTCGCATATTTTCTCTCGTTTAATTGCGAATTCATCTCGTATATTTGAGTAGTATTCGGGTGAAAGTTCTTCCAGCCCTTTTGCCACACCGAACTGCAGAGGGGAAGGTGCACAAACGTACACAAGATCATTCATGTAGCCTATGATTTTGGCCCATTTGGCGTTGCTTATAGAATAGCCTATTCTCCAGCCTGTAATGCTGAATATCTTCGATGCTCCCGTTATCGTTACAGTATGGTCTAAGAGGCCAGGTATTGTGGCTGGGCTAATATGTACATTACCGTCGTAGACGAAATGTTCATAAATTTCGTCAGTTATTAGGAACAGATCGTTATCTTGCACTACTTTAGCTATACATTGTAGCTCGTCTTGGTTAAAAACCTTCCCGGAAGGGTTAGCCGGCGTATTAATAATTATTGCTTTTGTTTTGTCACCAATTGCATCCTCCAAGTGGTTGTAATCGAATTCCCAATTTGGAGGATTAGTGGCTACGAACCGCGGGACTACCCCTAGCGAGAGTAGGGTATTCAAGTGATATTGGTAAAAGGGCTCAAAGAGTATGACCTCATCACCAGGATCCAGTAAAGCAAGGCATGTACTGTAAAAGATTCCGGTAGATCCAGAACTTACAATTACTTCACTGTCGGGATCTACTGCAAGCCCGTTTTGCAACTCCATTTTTTTCGCTATTGCTTGTCGAAGTACGGGGAGTCCGTCATAACGTGTGTAAATGTTGAATCCTTCGTCGATGGCAAGTTGAGCACCTTCTCTGACTGCAGGAGGTACTTCAAGGTCACACACTCCTTGGGCCAGATTTACCCCTCCTGCTTTATTGCACTCTAAGGTCATAGATCTGATTTCGGATTGAATTACAAGTTCTGTTCTTTTACTGAGCGATGGCATTTGATATCCTTTGCCAAAAGAGAAGTAATGGCAATACGATGTCTTTAGCGTTTAAGTTAGTTATAGTTAGTCTTGATAGCAGTGGACATAAGCATATACTACAGTAATTGTCGATGAGTCAGAAAATAGAAAGTCCTGAACCTCAGCATAGTCCCGGAAGAATTTTTTACGGATGGTACATAGTTGCCGCCGGTACAATCAGCAGCTTTGTTAATATGGCTGTTTTCATGGTCGGCCTTTCTATATTTATCAAGGATCTTCGGGATGAGATGGGCTGGACTCTCACAGCCATTTCGATAGGGTTTTCATTAAAGACTTTAGAAACGGGGATTCTCGCCCCGCTTTCCGGTTATCTCATCGATCGACTTGGGCCCCGCATTATGGCAATTTTTGGAAACGTTGTAATGACGATCGGGCTACTCATGTTTGCGAACATGCACACAATGTGGGAGTTTTACCTGTCTTCTTTCACTATAGCCTTAGGCCAGGGCATGGGTGCACATATGGCTTACATAACCCCTGTAATGCACTGGTTTCATAACAAGCGTGGTATGGCCTCTTCATTTTTAGCTATGGGACGTGGTTGGGGATACATAGGCTCATTGCCAATCACTATTTTGCTAGTTGCTTTTGGTTGGCGTGATGCGGCTGCTATAGCGGCGTTGGTCTTCCTTGCAATTAATTTCCCGATGGCATTATTGCTGAGAGCAAGCCCCGAGCCTTATGGCTGGTTGCCTGATGGTGCAGTTGTACCTGATCAGGGGTCCTCCAAGTCTGATTCCAAGGGAATTGGGAAGGACGATGGTAGTTACACCGTAAAAGATGCTATGAAGACTAGGGCGTTTTGGTTTGTTTTGCTCGCAAATTCTATTTACAGCTTTGGAACTTCTACCAATCACACTCATTTTATCACTCATTTGAGATTTACTGGATTCACGGCCCCGTCGGCAGCTGTGGTGGTTTCCATATATGGAGTTGTTCAGGTGCTGGGTCGTCTTTCGAGCGGTTGGATAGGCGACAAAATGGGCAGGCATCGTCTCCTGATGTGGAGTTTTGTGTTGATGGGTTTAGGGTGGGTAGCGATTGCGTTTATAACTCCGGACCGGCTTTGGTGGGTTGGTTTATATTACTTGACTTACGGCTTGGGTCAGGCTGCTCACACCGTGACACAGCAGACTATAGTCGCTGACTTTTTCGGACCTAAAAGATACGCTACTTTAAGGGGGATTATGAATCCAATAGGAGTAATGGGGGGTGTTCTAGGTCCACTATTTGCGGGAGTGATGTTTGATGCGCAAGGGTCATATCAGTTAGCATTCATAATTATAGGCCCTATGGTAGCCTTGGGGTTCCCTGCTATTCGTTTTGCTGGTGTCCCACAGTTGATTGCTGACCCTTTGAGTGAAAAAAATAGCCTGAAGTGATGGTTAAGAAGGAGTAAAGTGAAATGCCACGAATGACTGGTGGTCAAGCTTTGGTTAAAGCTCTTTACCAAGAAGGAATCAGAGTGATTTTTGGATTGCCTGGTGTTCAGCTTTATCATGCGTTGGATCCTCTTTATGACGAACCACGAATAAGATTTATAACCACTCGCCATGAGCAGGCGACCACTTATATGGCGGATGGATTTTCACGGGCTGGCGGTGGTATTGGTACTGCATTAGTAGTCCCTGGCCCC
>QGNO01000023.1 GCA_003228195.2 Chloroflexota bacterium
AGTGCAGAATTTTTCAACGAAATTATCAAGTGGAAGGACACATCCCCCCGCTGACACACTGCCAAAACTGATAAAGGAGAGTAGAGATGAAAGACATAAAGAGCACTCGAGACATGCGCAGTTTCCTGCTGGAGCAAATGCAGGGAGTGGCGGAAGGCACTGTCGATTTGGGCACGGCCAAGGGCGTTGCCAACCTCTCGCAACAGGTCTACAACACGATCAACATCGAGCTTAAGGTAGCCCAGGCCAAGGAAAAGATTAAAGGACTGACAATTGACTCTGTCAACTTTGACGATTAGTGGCGTTGACGCCGATATCATGGCGTCCGCTATAGCGGACGCTAAAGCCCAGCAGGATGAGAGGAACCAAACCCAGCAAATCTTGGAGTCCGATGAAGCGTTTGCTGAATTTATAGCGAAAACCTCGTTCAGGAGGGAGCCGCTCGTTCGCCAAGGCACCTACGGAGGGAGAAATATTCCCATCTATTGTCACTGTCTCGGCTTCCCTGGGGATCCCCGCAGTCCTGTCGTGATGCTGGGGTCACGCTACAGTTTGATTCGACGATATTCTTGGAGCACCCACGCCTGCGCCAATGGTTGGGCATATAAGGTTTTTTTGCGTTACATGCGACGGTCCAAATTCACCTCTATGGACAGACATGAAATTTCCGAGTTTATATATGATGTGGAACACAGACTGCATAGAAAATTTTCACTCTCGTATCATTTCGGCAATCACGTCGAGCCTTTTATATACGACCATTGGTGGATTGACGGGGGGCCTTGCCGGAAGAAAGGCCCTATCAGTGAGACGATGATGCGGCTACTAATGCAGGTGTATAAAAAGTTTGGCAGGTTGAGTGAGAAGGCTCTCCGGTATGCCGAGAAAAGGTAGGGAGAAATAAAATGGCAAGTGAGTTTGAAGAGCGAGTAAATGACTGGCTGGTCAGACAACAGGATATGGTGGTCTTGCGTAAAGGCTGGCCGGATTTTCTGTGTTATGACGGCACGTATCGTCACCCCTCGCGGGATAAAACATTCGAGGGGGTGTATCGGGGAAAAATATTTTGCGTGGAGGCGAAGACTGAGACGGATAAAGTATCTCCGCATCAGAGGCAAATGCACGAGGTTTTGATAAAGGCTGGAATACCTGTGCATGTTGTGCGTCCTGACGCACTGACCAAAGGCAAGTATCCGAGAGCTAGGATGCTGTTTCATGAAACGCACCTCCAGCACTCTGTGGATAAGGTTGAGGTCTTGCAGAGGCAGGTGCAGGATTTGGAGTGGAAGCTAGAGAAAGTGCATGAGGAGTTGAAGCATTTTACGTTTGCCTTTGAGGAGGTGGAGAGTGAGAAATGAACTGTTTGCAGCGTTGCTAATGCTTCCGCTTTGTGCGGCGGCGGTGGACGACTTTCCGCCGGTGACAGTGGAGGAGAGGCACTGTATGGCGGAAGCCATGTACTACGAGGCTCGAGGCGAGGGCTGGCTAGGCATGGTGGCCGTAGGCGCGGTGATCAAGAACCGCGTAGACGACCGTCGCTACCCGTCCACCGTGTGCGGGGTGGTGCACCAAGGTGCCGAGCGAAATGACCGGCTGTGCGCTTTCTCGTACTACTGTGACGGGTTGCCCGAGCGTCCGGGCAACCAGGAACTCTGGGAGCTGGCACAGCTCATGGCTGATGCTGTGTTGAGCTCTGGTGGGGTGTCAGTGGACGGTGTAGGTGCGGCCACTCACTATCATGCGATGTACGTAACGCCGTGGTGGGCACCTGCACTTGACAGGCAGGGGTGCATAGGCAACCACGTTTTCTATAAATAGTATGAGGGCGACCCAAGAGGGTATTGAGTGTACCGAAGAATTCATTCGTCGAATGAATTTAAAGGGGTTTTCAAACCGAGAAATCCTGTTTATGGTAGTGGCAGAGACTTATCCAGACAAGGAAGCCTATAGCGATGGCCACGCCGATTATCTTCCCACACATAGAGATTGAGGGTGTCAAATATCCTCGAGTGACACTTCACTGGTATGACATTACCGGCAATTCATCTTGGGCTGATGTAGGAAATTTCAGGGAGTTCCGCTGTGCGGAGGTGGTAACCGAGGGATTCGTGTTCGATATTTTTGAGCACGAAGGTAAGAAATTTGTCAGGACGTTTGCCAGTTACATCGAGGAGGGCGAGGAGGGTCCGACCTTTGGTGACCGCGGGTGCTTCCCGGTTGATATCCTGAGGGGTGAGTCTCAGCACATAATCAAGATAGCCGAGCTCTACGTTAGAGCTCGAAGATAGTTTTTTTGTTTTTACGTATGACGGTGGGATTTTCTTCATCTGGCACCACAAGCAATGCATCGAGGTCGTAACCCATGGCCGCCAGCAATGTTTCGACCTTATATATAGACGGCTCTATAATTTTCCTCTTTTCGTAATTTTCGATAGTTGATTCACCAATTCCAGATCGATTAGAAAGCCCCACTCGAGTGAACTTAGCTTCCTTGCGTATCTCCAATAAAATTCGAGACCAATGGTCTGGAATTGGTGGTTTCATCAATGAGTGGTATGGTCCCTATCGGGATCAAACTCTTCTAAAATGGACTCATAATTAGTATAGCTTGACCCATGCAGCACTCCTAGTGTGACCGCCAGAAGGCGACTCATCATGTATCCCAAGGTGTTACCCCCAAGGTGGGATGCCCCAAACTCAATAGCAACTCGGAAAAGAGCAATCGTCCTTGCCACGTGGGACACTTTTCCGTTAAATCCTTCCGTCAGGTTACAAACTTCCTCGTAGAAGCGGTCTAACTCATTCATGAGATTTAAGATCCTTAGGACTCATCTACACCCCCCTGCATAACGTGGCTTGCATAGAATTCCATAGTCTTCTTGTTGGTTGGGAAATCCTTAGCAAGCGTCACTAGGAATGCAATCTGCTGTGCCGGTGAACGGTGGTTAGCGTCTGCCATTGCCCATAAATCGCTCCACACCTCTAGAGGAACAGCTACTGACCTAAACCGACGCTTATCGTCTGTTGCTTTAACCATCTCAATTCTCCTATTTAGTTAACCACTTTCTCAGATTCTCGCCCAACACCTCACTGGCGATATCCATCTTGTTGCGTAGAGCCTCGACAATTCTCTCGTCAATGGTGCCTTCCGCAATAAAATCTACGTACGTAACGCTTTTGTTCTGTCCGATACGGTGCGCCCGGTCTTCAGACTGCATGCGGACTGCCAGATCGAACGAGTTACTGAAATAAATAACGTTCTGAGCTGCCGTCAACGTGATCCCGTAGCCGCCCGTCTGTGGGTTACCCACAAAAAACCTGGCGTTGCCGTTCTGAAATCGTTCAATACCCTGAGTTCGTTCCTCGTCACTGGTGTCGCCGAAGTACGTGACCGTGGACTCCGCTCCGTGCCTTTTGATTAGCGCTTGACTGATGCGTTTAACATCGTAGCGAAAGCGCGACCAGATAATTGCCTTCCCCTCAGACTCCTCTAGACAAGCCAACAACTCGTCTAGCCGGTTATCCTTGATATCTATGAGGTCACCACCGTCTGTTTTTGTGTGGCCGCTGAGGACTTGCTGCATGCGTAGCAACTGCGTCATGACATTGTCCACCGTCATGAACTCGTCATCATCTATTCGCGCCAGTGCGAACTCTCTCAGCTCATTATAGATCCGCGCTTGGTCGTCGCTGAGCGCAATGTTTCGTTGCGTATATATTTTGGGTGGCAAGTCCAGGCACTCATCCTTGCGAATGCGACTGCTGAAACTCTTCAGATGCCGTGCCAAATTATCTAAGTCTCGATAGCCCACTACCAAATTAAACGAGTGGCTGCCTAGCTGGCGCCGTTTAATAATCGCGTATCGATACTGGAACTGGTAAAAGTTGTCTCCCACGTCGCCCAATAAATCCTTACCGAGGAACCGGCATTGCGCCCACAAATCCAGAGGCGACTGAGTTACTGGGGAGCCTGTCAGAATCCGCCGATACTTGGCCAGTTCTCCTATCCTGATAATGGCCTTTGTCCGTCGTGCCTTGGGCGATTTAATAGTAGTGGACTCATCAATAGCAAGAAGCGCCTCAGAGTTCTTCAGGAGCTGCTCGAGGAACCTTTGGCCTTTGACCGTGGACAAAGCCTCCACGTTTACAATAAATATCCTGAGGGAGTCGGACGGTTCCAGAATGGACTTCAGCGCATTCTTCTGAGCCTTGGTGGGCGTTGGGTTCCAAATAACCATCGTTTGGGGGATTCTGTCAGGCAGGTGCTTTGGCAGTTCCTGCTTAGCCCAATTGCGATAGACCCCCTTGGGGGCCACCACAACAAACGTGTTTATGCGGCCCTCCTCATATAGCAAGCCTACATTATCGATGCAGATTTTGGACTTGCCCGTCCCCATCTCGAGGAACAAGGCCCAGTTGGTGTGCTCCCAGCAGCGTGCAAGCACATTGGCTTGATGCTGAAAAGGTACCGTCTTGAATCGGTAGGTCATCTTTCTCCTTTATCAGGTTTACCATCTCATTTCATGATACAGCAACGGCACAAAAAAGACCAAGAAACGTGGTACACGGGGGAAAACTATTACTTAAGGTACGTCTTGGAACCACATTCAGGAATCAAAATGTGGTACGGGGAGATAACGGCTTCACGGTAGGGGGGTCGTGAAGATAAGGGTGGTCAAAATTAGTTAGTGTGCGACTTTCCGCGGGTGGGTCACCAAAACTCCTTTTGGTGACCCTTGCAACAGAATATTGACGGGCGGCTACCCGTCAGCCATACTCGCCTTTGAAGGAGCTACTTTCCGTTCCTTCTTTTGCAGAGAGGAGAAAGGTTTGAAGCTACGTCCCACTCCTGTTGTTTACGTAGTGCAAGAAAATCCTCGGGTCGATGTTGTTTCGGCGGCCCAGTGGGGAGACCTAATTCCGCTCGCAAATCCTTACGACCAAGTTCACCTCAATCCAGGTCGAATTGTCTCAAGTTTCCGCCGCAAACTGCGCAACTACAATGATAGTGACTGGCTGTTGCCGTTAGGTGACCCAGCTATGATCGGCATTGCGTTCGCCGTTGCAGCGGATATGAACGAGGGACGAGTAAATTTACTTAAGTGGGATCGGCTGGAAAGGCATTACTACCCTGTAAAAATCAGTGTACGTGGAGGGATTGAAGAACTTACAACCTGACGAGGATATACGTATGTCGAAAAACGATGACTTGTGGGAAACGATTACTGCTGACGCATCTGTATTTGTCGGTCTGACGACGGAAGGCGGGTCTGAACTGAGTGATCTAGTTAGGCAAGCCGCGAAGATTAACGTTCAGTTGAGTGCGAAGGAAGAAGAAGCTCGCACGTTGAAGCGCAAACGTGACCGCTACATGTATGACCTCATTCCCGCGAAAATGCGAGAGGTCGGTATGGATAAAGTGGAGGTAAAGGGCAACACCGTCAGTCTTCACCCGTTTGTATCCGCAACAATGCCCAAAGACCCTATGGAAAAGCAGATCGCTTTACAGCATCTGCGAAGTGTTGGTGCTGGGGATTTCGTAAAAAACACGGTCAGTGTGAACTTTGGCTTGCGCCAGGACAATGAAGCCAAGAGTTTTGAGGCTGACTTGCATGATCGTGGGCTTGAACCAGAGAGCAAAACATGGATTGAACCTATGACTCTGAAGAAGTTGATCAGGGAACGTGTGGAAAATAACCAAGAGATAGACCTTGAATTGTTTAACGCATATATCGGAACAGTAGCGAAAATTAAAGGAGCTTAGAAATGGTACAGACAAATGGAAAATTATCGATGGAGTTGGAAAAGGCTTTTGCGGACGATGCGGGAGTGGGCTTCGAGGGAGTCACCTCCAGTGATTTGCAGATTCCTTTCTTGCGGATTATTCAGGCTTTGTCACCACAGTTGAAGAGGTCAGACCCAGCGTTTCTCGAGGGGGCGCAACAGGGAGATATCTTTAACACGGTGACGAACAAGTTCTGGACCGCTGATGAGGGAGTTGTTGTTTTACCCGTTTATTTTGAAACAAAGATGTTGGAGTTCGTCCCTCGGACGCAGGGTGGTGGTTTCGTTGGAGAACTGTCTTCAGGGAGCCGTGAGGTTAGCGCTGCCGTGCGAGATCCGGACACTGGTATGGAAATCCTTGAAAGTGGCAATGAGCTCGTGAGGTCGGCGAGTCATTACATCAAGATAGTCCACGAGAACGGCAATTACGAAAATGCCATTGTGGACATGAAAAAGACGCAACTGAAAAAGTCTCGCCAGTGGCTGTCTATGATGATGATGAAAAAGCAAAACGGATCCACATTGCCGAGCTTTGCTCATATGTACCGGCTTAGGTCGGTGGAAGACGGCAATGACAAAGGTAGTTGGTTTACATGGAGCATAAGTCTAGTGGGAGTGGTGGAGAGCCTTGTCGCTTATACGGAAGCCAAGGAACTGCATGGAAGCATTAAGCGCGGGGAGATGCGTCTTGGCCCTCCCCCAACTGACGCGGCCCTCGAAGCCCCTGTCGAAAAAGATTTACCCTTCTAAGGTATTTGCCCCCCGTTCGCGGGGGGCTTCTTATCATGACGAACTCAGAACGTTTTTTCAGACTGTTCCGTGGCTACTCCGGAGCCTATGGTAGAACTACTGTTACGGGACAGAAGGCGAACGGTAAGGCCAAGGCAAATTCTTACATTGTTCGTGAACCGTTGACGGTTGAGCTCATAGATAAGCATTTGAGCGGGTCCATAGGCGTTGGTTCAATACCTATAAATGAGAAAAGTCTTTCTCACTTTGGCTCGTTAGACCTGGATGACTACAACCTAGACTTGGTTGCAGTTCACAAGGATGTAAGTCGATTAAAGATGCCTCTTGTTCCTTGTAGATCGAAGAGTGGAGGTGCCCATCTGAATGTGTTTCTATCAGAAGCGATGCCCGCGGTTGAGTTAAGAGACATACTCGCGGAGTTTGCTTCAATTCTTGGCCATGGCACATGCGAGATCTTCCCCAAGCAGGATGAGGTGCGCACAGAGCGTGGTGATGTAGGGAACTTTATCAACCTCCCCTACCACAACGCGGAGTACACCACACGGTACGCCATTGATGAGAGCGGCGAGCCGCTTAGCCTTGAAGAGTTCTTGGACTTGGCGGAAGCGACTCGTTGTACGCCAGATGAATTGCGGGCTTTTGCAAAAGTCGCAGACAACCTTCTACCAGACGGGCCGCCTTGCCTGCAACAACTAAGCAGTGGTGGCATACCTGAGGGAGGAAGGAACAATACCTTACTAAACATAGGGGTCTATTACCGGCAGGCACACCCAGAGACATGGGCCGAAAAACTAGAAGACTATAACAGAGAGTTTTGTTCCCCGGCGTTGCCTGCCAAAGAAATTGTCACTATACAGAACCAGCTTGAGAAGAAGGATTACTACTACACCTGTAAGGCTGAACCGCTACACAGTCACTGCAATCGTGCCAAGTGTCAATTGCGCAAGTTTGGTATCGGCAACGGTCAAGCGTTACCTATGCTAAGCGGATTGACGGTCGTGGAGTCTGAACCGCCAGTGTGGTTTGTAGATGTTGACGGCTCGAGGCTTGAGCTCTCCACCAAGCAGTTGCAAATTCAGCAAGAGTTCCAGCGTGCTGCTATGGAGCAGATGTATAAGATGCCAGCCCGGATGAAAGAATCGGATTGGCGAGACTTGGTGGACGGTCTTTTAGAGAACGCAACGAGGATAGAAGTTCCCGATGAACTGACTCACAAAGGGCTTTTTGTTGAATTGGTAGAGAACTTTTGCACCAGCCGCTTACAGGCACATTCCCCTGAGGAGTTGGTGGTGGGCAAGCCTTGGACAGAAGACAGTTACACCTATTTTAAGTTGTCGGCACTTCAGGATTTTCTGAAGCGGCACAACTTTACGTACTATACCAGGGGGCAACTCACGGAACGGTTAAAGGAAATGAACGACGGCGGCAGGGCGATGCATCAATACCACTACAGAGATGATCGCGGGGAGCGGAGAAACGTGCGAGTGTGGGGGATTCCAGAGGTAACTAAAGGCGATGTGGATCTACCAGATGTGGAGATGGTGCATAAGGAGATGCCGTTCTGATGAATAAGACGGAGGTTACTTACCTAGGACCACCGGGGACCGGCAAGACCCAGCGTAACTCGAATTTAGTCCGTAAATGCATCGAGGACGGCATAGCGCCAGACAAGATTGCCAATGTGTCCTTCACTAAACGGGCTGCAATAGAAAGCCAAGATCGTGTTTGCCATGATTGGGGATTGGAGGAAGATGGGCTTCCTTACTTTCAAACGTTGCACAGTATGGCGTTCAGGGCTGGTGGGTATAGCTATAACGAAGTTATTGCAGGAGACGACTTGAAAGCCCTTGGCGATTATCTCGGTATGGAGTTCAGTCGTCCTAAAAAGCGTTTTGAGACAGACCTTGAGCGTTTTGGTTTTACTACCGAAGGGGACAGATACCTCAATTTATACAGCTACGCTCGCAGTGTTTGCAAAGATTATGAAGAGGTGTTTCGGGTTAGGGGCGATGACAGAATGCAGTGGCCTGTGTTCAAACTTCTTGTGACTACCTACGAGAAATATAAGCGTTTTCACCAGAAGATAGACTTCACAGACATGATTGAGCATTTTATTGCTATGGATACGTGCCCAGATATAGAGGCACTTCTTTGTGACGAAGCTCAAGACTTGTCCACGTTGCAGTGGAAGATGATTTCTGTACTGAGACAAAAGCCCTCTATCCAAGCTTTTTTTGGTGATGATGACCAAGCCATCATGAATTTCGCTGGAGCTGATGTAGCCGCCTTTCAGCAGTGCACGGAAAAGAAGGAGGTACTCACTCAATCTTATCGAGTACCTCAAGCGGTACATGAAGTGGCTGAATCTATTTCCAAGAAAATTGTTGGTCGGTTGCCGAAAACATGGAACCCCAGGCCGTATCAAGGTTTTGTGTTTGAACACCTAGGGCTTGACAGCATCCCCTTGCATGAAGGCGAGTGGCTTTTGCTTGCGAGGACAAATCGTTTAGCCGACAGATATGGAAGACTTTTGCGGGAGGCTGGCTGGGTATACAAGAATCGCCATGGCGATCCGTCCATTGCGCTTGGGCTATTGGATGCCATTGTGGACTGGGAAGCTTGGATAAGAGGGGCCAAGCTTCTGCCCTCTCAAATAAAGCAAATTTATCACTACTTAAAAGCCAAGGTCGGTTATCGGGAAGGTTATGCGCCGAGTGCAAAAATCTTCTCGACGCTAGACGCTACGGTAGCTTTGTCGATAGAGGAGGCAAGAGCTTCCCTAGGATTAACAGCACCTAAGGAAATCTGGAAGAAAGCGTTGACTAAGGTTGACGATGAAACCAAGCAATATATTTTGAGTGCTAGGCGCCGAGGCGACACCGTTAAAAACCCCAGAATTACTGTAAGTACCATTCACGGCATGAAAGGGGCTGAACGAGATAACGTTATTTTAGTTCCGGAGTTGAACTGGGCAAGTTACGACGAATATCGAAGTGACCCAAATCCAGAACACAGGGTTTGGTATGTGGCAGCCACTCGAGCAAAAGAAAGTTTGCATATTCTGAACTCCAATTCTGTTAGCCACCATTACGCTTATCCTATCTAAGAGATTTGGTCAATGGACGACACGCTGCAAAACAGTGATCGATGGCAACAACTGCGCAGACTCGTTTTTAAGTCGCAGGAGAACTCTTGTGAGGATTGTGGCCAACACGGGCTTCTTGAGCTCCATCACTTGACGTATCGGGGGTCGGGGTTTCCTCGTGATGGTCCTCTTTACACATGGGAAACCAAAGATGATGTGGTTGGTCTATGCCGGAAATGCCATCACCAGCGTCACATAGACCTCAACGGAGATTTTTGGTCTGACCCAGAAGAGATGGAGAACCACTGGTCTTCCTTTCCCCACCAGATGACGAAAAATGATTGACGATCTTTACAACGAGTCAGTTTGGAGTCCCCCTGAAGAGTTGCCAAACTTGTCAGACGCTCCGATCATGGCGATTGATGTCGAGACAAGAGATCCTAATCTTAAAACGCTTGGCCCCGGATGGGTCAGGAACGATGGCAATCTGATTGGAGTAGCCGTCGCGGTTGATGGATGGTGTGCTTATTTGCCCTTTGGCCATGGTGATATAGGAGATAGCCGTGGTTATGGGAACATGTCCAAAACGTTAGTCCTTCGCTGGCTCAAAGGTCAGTTAGCTCATGGGATGCCGGTTGTGTTTCATAACGCACAGTACGACCTAGGCTGGCTGCTGTCGGAGGGTGTTGATGTCAGGAACCCTATACTTGACACAATGGTTGCCGCTCCGTTGCTTGATGAGAACCGTTTTAGTTACGCGTTGAACTCGTTAGGAGCCACGTACCTAGGGGAACGCAAGCAGGAGGATGATTTAAGGCGAGCTGCGGCGCAGCACGGTGTTGATGCCAAGGCAGAGATGTGGAAACTTCCTGCTGCCAGGGTTGCCTTGTACGCACAGACGGACGCTAGGCTGACCTTGGAGCTTTGGCATGTGTTGAGCAAGAAGATCCGTGCAGACGACTGTCAGTCCATCTTGGACCTAGAACTCTCGTTGTTACCCACGGTGTTTGAAATGCGCCGCCGCGGAGTTCGAGTTGATTTGGAGAAAGCGGAAAGAACCAAGAAGGGACTACTTGAACTCGAGAACAAACTACTGACAAAGGTGAAGAAGGAAACAGGCATCTGGGTTGAGCCGTGGAATGCTCGAAGCTTGGCCAGTGTTTTTGACAAGCTTGGTCTTGAGTATGGTCGAACGGCCAAGAGCGGTGCTCCAAGTTTCACTAAGCAGTTTTTAAAAACACACGAGCACCCTATTGCCAGGAATATTCTCGAGATAAGGGAGTACAACAAAGCCAACACGACTTTTGTGGATACGATTCTCAGCCACCAGCATGAAGGCCGTATTCATTGCGAGTTTAACCAGTTGCGATCAGACGGTGGCGGTACGGTAACGGGACGGTTTTCTTCTAGCCACCCCAATCTCCAGCAAATGCCAGCTAGGCATCCTGAGATTAAGAAACTGATACGGGGTTTGTTTCTTCCAGAAGAGGGCTGCCGGTGGGGGAGCTTTGATTACTCTGCGCAGGAGCCGCGTTGGTTGGTGCACTACGCTTGCCAATCTGAAGGTACTAAGGATGATTCCGTCGTGCAGAAGATCATGCGACGTTATCATGAAGACGACTTCGATTTTCACCAGATGGTGGCTGACCTAGCTGGAGTAGACAGGACGCTGGCTAAGACACTTAATCTGGGAATTATGTACGGAATGGGAATTGCCAAGATGGCAACCGTCCTCGGAGATACTTCTTTCCAAGAAGCCAAAGCCCTTCGGGATGAGTATGAAGAGGAGGTTCCTTTTATTAGAAAGTTCGCCACGATGGTCATGGAGCAGGCACAGTTGCGCAAAGAGGTGAGAACCTTTCTAGGGCGCAAGTGCCGGTTCCCTATGCGCGAGCGGCCTAGGGAGAGGGGTTCCCCAGTCCACTACGAGACGATGGAGGCTGAGTGGCAGCAGATTATGGAGACTCCAGAGGCCAATCGAGCGGCCACTTACGGAACCAAGTGGCGTCTCCTGGATCCAGATAGGCTTAGGGTATCTTTTACGTACAAAGCGCTGAACAAGTTGATTCAGGCTTCCAGCGCGGACCAGACGAAGCAGGCAATGGCGGATTGCACAAAGAACGGCTATCTGCCGATGCTGACCGTTCATGACGAACTCTGCTTTTCCATTGAAACCGACAGGCAGGTAGGTGAGATAAAAGAACTCATGGAGAAGTGTGTAGAGATGCGCGTTCCTTCAAAGATTGATGTCGGTATTGGTGCCGATTGGGGAGCAGCGAAATGAAATTAAGGACAGTTGTGATGGGATATGTAAAAGTTCATGCTAGATTTAAATTAAGAAGCAGAGTTGAGCGGGATTTAGTAGAAGTTCTGTTGTTGGAAAGAGGTGCTGATCCTGAAACCCTGAGAATAGAAGCCGAGTCTCGGGACCTAGTACATAAGGCCTTACGCAAACTGACTAGGAGAAGTCCTAGGGAAGCGGCGGCTGTCAAGCAGCGGTTTTTTGACGGGGCCACTTTCACGCAAATTGGCAATACCATATCTCGTGACAGAGACCCCACCGGTCAGCAAAAGAAGACAGTGCTCCAAGAACGGGGGCGGAGGTTGTATACGAAAGGTATGAGAGACCTACAAAGAATCATGTCGATCCCTCCGGAATTCTGGTAGTAATTAGATGAAGAGCCGTGACGAATGGAGAACTCCAGCATGGCTTTTTCGGCTGGCACAAAGCATGTTTGGGCCATACGTACTGGATGCGGCAGCGAGCGATAAGAATGCCCTTTGTGACCGTTTCTATGACCTAGAGAATGACGGCACCAACCAAGAATGGGTTGACGGTACGTGGTGTAATCCTCCTTACAGCAACATCACCCCGTGGGTGGACTGCGCAATTGAGCAGGACGTGCGGGCCACCCTGCTAATTCCCTCTCCCAATGGCGAGTCGAGAGACTTAAGAGTTCTAACGGCCTGTTCTGAGATAGTGTTCTTTCAGCAACGAATCGCCTTCATTAACCCAGACACTGGCGTGGCCCAAAAAGGGAACCCTCGAGGAAGCGTTCTAGTGCATTTTGACGGTGCAGCAAGAGGTAACTCCCCTCGTCTCCGGGTTATCTCAAAAGCAACCACTGGTCTCTACAGAAATTGGGGGATCCTCGCCTAAAAAAAGCCCTACAAACGGTGCGATTGTAGGGCTGAAACGGTGCGAATAGTGGGGTTGAGGGTCTGTCAGAGTCACATTCGCACTGGGGGATACAGACTATAGCAACTCTTTTACGACGCAGCAAGAAGCGTCTAGATGTATTTCTCAGGGTGTGTCTTCTCCAACCATTCACCGTAACTTTTCTTAGACCGTTCCAACTCTTCTTCACATTTCTCGTGAAGGTCGATTTCTGTGCCACCTGTCCAAGTAATTCCGTAGCATGAGAAGTTGTGGTTGCCGTTATCGTCGCCTTTCGCGAAGTACCCGTAGCAATAACCCTCGCTTTCGGCGTCTTGCATCATAGACTCAAGCTGTTCCAAGGGAGGGAGACGGTTGAAGTTTGTGTAAAAGCCTACAACGTGAGCCTTTTTGCACATCTCCAAACCTTCGTCACGGTCGGCAGAGTGCTCAAGGATAGGGCCGGTGTAATCAGACACTACCTCTCTAGCTAAAATGGGGAAAGTGTAAACCGTTAGCACAAACGCAACGATAAGTGGGAAGCGGTACATTACATCACCTCGGAATGACCCTCGGTGCAGGTGCAGTTCTCACAAACATAGCGACCTTGCAAAAAGACAACTTTAGGCTGGGCACATCCGCACTTAGGACAGATTTGACCATGTACGTCCGTCGTACTTTCTAGACTTTTTTCGGTTTGATTGTCCGACATAGCTACAGTGAACCCATCCGGAATGTGGTTCACCCTCCTTATAAAATTCCAAGATTAACTCATCAAAGTCCAGCTCGTCCTTAATCCATAAAGCAGTGTCCTTGTTAGAGACGCCGGGTACCTCGAAGTCTACAGCCTGCCCTGTTATATGTTGGCTGGTATCTGAAGAGCCAATCTGCCTGTTCAAAAGCACACAGCGAAAACCGCTGGATGGACTAATGGGCCTATTATAATACTTTCTGACGGGCTCTAATATGTGAAGGCACAGTTTCTTGAGGTTTTCCACCCCCCCCGGACTAGGAATGTTATCTATCCTGTATCTTTTAGCCACCTGGGACTTGGTGAACTCCTCAAGAGTAAAGTGCTCTGAAAGTTTCATTACGGCGTTCCGTAAAGGAGCTTTTCCATCTCCCGCTGGTATAGCGCAGAGGAGGAGTTTAGGTCCTCTGCCGTTAATAGATTGCTGGGCCTGTGAGCGCTGTAATCCATAGGCGCTGGCGGTCCGGTTGTCGGACGTTCTCTAGTGGTGCCTGTGTTTGCCCTAGCAACAAAATCTTCTGCTTCCTGTTCCGAGGGGACAATTGGCCCTTGGTCAGCTCCCGTTTGTGGCATCGTCCTTAGAACAGTAGACCACCCTAAAGTAAGGATTTTCTCTAGGTTTTTAGCAGTTTCTAAATCGTTAGTTGGTCGAGTAATTAACTTCAGGTAAGGCTCAGATCTTAATATCCGACCCATTAAATTCATTCCGGTTATTGTGCCCAGCACGCCGAAGAAATCTTGGAATATTTTTCCCATTGTCAGACTAGCGGCTAAATTCGCAGTTTGCATACCTCCTAAGTTTTGAATCGACTTCATAGATATTTTCTCAGCTTTACTAGCCAAGTCATCAAATTGTGCCATGACTTTTTTGCCAAAAATAATTTCCACTTCTTCTCGGCCAAGAGCGTTGATTGCCTTAGTAAATTTGTCATGAACGCTTCCACTCATAACACGTTCTATAAAGTCAGGGGATAATTTTCTCTCAGTTACTTCTCGACCAAGCATCCATGTTTTACGTGTTACTATTTCGTCCGCAGGATCTCCAATTATGCCCAAAGTTCTTGTCATAATTGAATCTTTAACCTTTTCCAAAGCCTTTTTTGACAAGGTCTTCTTAACCTGCCTTGCTCTTTTGGGGCTTTGCGTAGCAATTCTAGTAATCTCTTGCGCGTCTCCATTCTTAACGGCTTCGTCTAACTTACGGAGCCAACCTACATTAGCTACTTTATCGTTTTTAGCCACAGCCTTATCTACAGCTCTTCTAGCTTGCGCAATAGGCATTCCCAATAGAGCACTAGCCTGCCCCTTACCTATAGGCAGTTTGCGGAAATCTCGGACCATATTCTCAACAGTCTCCCACCCAGGCTTAACTATCGCTTTAGTGACGGGGTCTATCTCTTCCTTTCCGAAAAGAACTCTTGCCGTGGTAAGTCCTTGCTTTTTCATCGCGTCCGTACCCGCGTCTAGAGCTCCTATCTGTTGAGCAAGCTTAATTGGATCCCAGTTTCCGTTTATATCTTGTATGCTCGGATTGTTTATGGTGGTCTCTAACCAATCTCTAGCTAGTATTTGTCTGGTAGCGTCTTTGTAACCAAGGCCAGCCGCTCTGGATTCGTCCACTTTATCGGCAAATATCTTCGATTCGTTAAATTTTCTTTTGTAATAACGAGTTAAAGGATCGTCTGTCCCTTTAGTCCCTTCCGTAGAGTTTCTTATTGCCAACTCCCTTAAAGATACTGTCTCAGTCGGTCCTCCAACAATTTCTTGATAATTTATTTTCTCCTCTGGAACCATCTCAGACCAATGCACTGGCCTATTAGGCCCAGGCAAAGCTTGTGCACCCAAAACGCCTTTTTGTGGGATAGGGCGAACCGCATTAAAAAAATCTTTTAGCAACTGGCCTTGGCCCGGCTTAATCATAATATCCAGAACTCTAGCCGGTTCTTTTAAAATGCTGTCGCTTTCCTTTACCCCTTTTATAACGGTGTTTGCCAAGTATATATCCATCTTACCAACACCAAATTTGTAGAAATCTCCTGCTCTCCTCAACATTTCCAAAGCTTCTTTTTTAGATCTGGAACGAGCTATCTCATCCTCAGCTTCTTTCCTAGACATGAATTTACCGCTCTTGTCTTTTGCTGCATAACGAGGAACTCCAAACTTATCCATTGCCCATAACCTAGGAGCCGCTTCGGCCATCAGAATGGTTTCCCCCTCTATAAACGATTGGTCTACAGCGTGCTTTAACTGATTTAAAAGCACACGATCTGTTGTGCCTATTAATGTCGGGTCATACGAAGCTTCTCCAAGAGCCGTTCTAATACTTCCCATAGTAGAAGCTGTTGCATTAGCATCAAGACCCTTAATAATTCCCCCTAAACGAGAAGCGGATATTGTTTTTCCATAGGCCGGATACTCTCCCACCATCCAGTCAAGCGTTTCTCTAACTTTTCCTGTGGGAATAATTTGTCTGTGACCAACAGCTTCGTCGGCTCTGGCGTAAAGCATTTCTTTAACTTCATCAAACCCACGTTTAGCTATTTGAAGTCGCGCTCCTGAGCTCTCTGGTCCAAATTTAGGGCCTTGGCCAAACTTAGTTTTTAGATGATTAATTTCCTGTGCAATAGTCTTGCTTAAGGCAGCCTCTGCATTTTTGACCAATGCTTCTGGGCCGCTATACATTCTATCAATGTCTTTTTCTAGCGAACTAAAAAGGTCATCCGACAATTTCTTGGCCTGTTCTTCTGAAATTTTGCCGGGTTTTATGTCCCTAAGAAGGTTTAAGTAGGAAACTTGCAAGTGTCTAGCATTTCTCGTAGCGATGGCTTTGTTCGGAAAAACACCCTCGAAAAAAGCTTGCGACCTTCCTAAAAGAGGAGCCAAAGTTGCGGACCTAACAGTAGGCGCTCCTTTAACTAGTTCCCCACTACCGGGAATTGCTTTTCCTGTAACAGGATCTATCTTTACAGTGGCGGGGTCTATTTCACCAGCCATCACTTTTCGCGCTTCTTCCCTAGCTAGATTAGCCTCCGGACCTCCTGGGCCTTTTATAATCCTGCCAAATAAGCGAGATAACAAACGCCCTCCAACTTCCCCCCCAGCACCTAGCAGCACCTCATAAAAGAAATTTTTAGCATCTTCGCCACTTGTCTGATCACGGGTGTCCCTAGCGTAATCAACCGCTTCATCCAGAATGTAGCTAAGCCCTGTTGCACCTCCTACAAGAAGAGCCGCTGGAATGGCTGCCATTCCAGCGCTTGCAGCAGCAATAGAGGCAGCGGTTCCAGCGGCAATTGGCGTTCCGGCTGCCGCTATAAACTCAATAACGTCTTCGCCAGTAACTGACGACTCATCAACAGCTACATGGCTGTATCCTTCTTTGGATACCAGACCGTATTTTTTCTTTATGTCTTCCGGTATTCTCTCAAGGTTAAGGATGAACTCTCCTTGAGAATCTTGAGACAGACTCTCCTCAGGGATGCCAAGATTAAGAAGCTCCTTCTTCTGTTCCCTAGGATTATCTGCTCGACCAAACGCGTAGCGTAGTACATTGCTCTCTACGCCGGTTATGTAGTCTACCTTTGGTTTTTCTACCTCTTCTACCTCTTCTACCTC
>QGNO01000024.1 GCA_003228195.2 Chloroflexota bacterium
GCACCTGGTTTCTCGATAATTTCTTTACCCACTGAAGAGGTTTGGAATCCGGTGCCTTCACGTAGCACGTCGAAGAACTCCCATGCAGTGCCGGAGTGGAAGTTAGCTATTGGCCAGCCTCCTTTCCGTCTTGCTCCGTGCCACATGGCATTGCGGGCAATTATGAGTGCAGTCCCCGGGGCTATAAGACACCCGTAGGGACCGTTTTTGGCGTATTCCGGGTCCGTATACAACGGGTTATCGTCCCCAATCACGGCGGCATAAGTCTGGATAACCGGCCTGGTGAGTACGAACGGGCTCTGGTATGGAGGCCCCGAAGCGTCATATGGCTGCATTGTACCCGGGTGCAGATGCATATCCAGGGGATAACCTTCGCCTAAGACTTGCTCCTCAATACCCTTTTGAGAAAGCTCTCGAAACTCATTAATTATACTTTCAAAGGTTTCTTCTTTGACCATTTTGTTACTCCTTAGATTTAATAGCTGCCGTTACCGGAAACTCATTCAACCCAGTCCAAACGGGTATGGGAGATTTTACCGAGTCTATACTAATACCAGCCTCTGTAGAAGGTTTCGTATGGTACCGATGGCGGCTTAGCCAAATGTGGTATTGGGAGTTTAACCATTCCGCCTTTTTTCGAAGGTAGGTAAACAACACATGAGCCTTGCAAGTGTATCTCCCCAACCTGGTTACGACTTTCTACTTTGATTCCCACGGCATAGTAAGTGTTCTTACCTGGCACTGCCCCCTCACCATTTTCGCCAACTTGAACGTCTTCAAACTTTTTCACAACCTCTGCTGTGTACACTCCGACATCCCCGTAATACATTGGCCTCCGTACGGCTACCTGAAGTTTACGTATGAATCCATGGTCACCCATCCAATTACTAATGAGCCCTTGTGGAATTTGTCCTCGCTGAACTCCGTTGTCAAAAGGTAAAGATTGTCCTCTATAAGCGGCCATCAGGGCATCTCCATGTTCATCTGCAGCGCTCCATGGCCACCTGGAGATCGGATGTGTAAAAGCCCAACCTTCTTCAGCTCCACTACCTATTTTCCCGTGCCTTACGATCCAATGGCCTTCTTCAAAGTGATACCACCTGACAGGACCTCGGCGTATACTTGCTCCTCCTGGCCCACCGTAATCTTGATCGGTCCAAGGCGGTAAGATCCAAGCTGGTAGTTCGTCGCCTACGTTTACATCTTCCCAATAAAGTACCTCACTGCCCCTACGGTTACTGCCTTTTTTCATCAAATCAGTAATTTCGCTGATTTTTTCCTCACTGTAGTTAGACACATCTCGGTCGTACATCATTTTTTCACCCAGTCGTTCTACAGGCATTACTCGTCCAGTTCCCAGCTCTTCCCTTGGGATCATTATCACTGTGCCGTAATTCTTTCCTAATAAATCCCCCCTCATGTCCCAAAAGCTTGCGTTAGTGGTAAGTAAAAACATCTGTCCGCCACGAGCGCCCGGCTTTTCAATCATTTCGTTAGCAACAGCTGAACCTTTGAAGCCGGTACCCACTCTTATAACGTCGAAGAACTCAAGAGCGGAACCTGCATGGAAATTTAGGACAGGATATCCTGCATTACCTTCGCGACGCGCTCCATGCCAAAGGCCTGCTCTGGCGGTTAATAGAATTGTGCCGGGGGCTATAATGCTGCCGTAAGGACCATTCTTGGCATATTCGTGGTCAGTGAAAAGAGGATTGTCATCACTAATTCTTTTGGCATACGTTTTAATGTTTGCCTCCGTAAGAATCCCGAAACTTTTGAACGGAGGACCGGATTCATCAAACGCTTGGGTCAGCCTGGGCGAACCGACATCATCCAGATGTAGCTCCTTATCAAGCATGTCTTTCGACCTCTGCCTAAACTCGTCTACCAAAGCTTCAAAAGTTGGTTCCTGTTTTGAAATCGTCATGCTATTTTCCTCGACATATGTCCCTAATTAGAATTTGTTATCGCCAAGGATTTCCTATTGGCAAACCCACTAGGAATCCCCGTTCTGGTAAGTAAACTATTGCTGACCCCTCTATCAGAGATTCCCCAAGTTGGTTGTGCCCGGCCAGCCTTATTTCTAAAGCGCGGTACTCCTCTTCCCCGACTTTATCTATGTATTTATTTACAACTTCACCCCTTATTCGCATTGTGTCTTGATAGCAGAAGTGATTTGGCATGTTTATAGATAGACTTCTTAAGAACCCTAGGTCGCCCATCCAGTTTGTGAGGTATTGGGCAGCGCATGCGAAACGCATCAAACCTCTTGATACTGGCATTTTGAATCCTAGGGCTTTTACAGAAAGTATGTCTCCATAAGTTTGTTCAATATCAAAGTATGGCCAACCGGTACTGGGGTTAGTGGTGATCCGTCCTGGTTTTTCTATCGTGGTTTGGTGAGCAACAGTACCGAGGTCAATGGCTGCTGGTTTATGCTCAAGGAGCCTCCAGGCAGCCAGCTCATTGTAGTAGAGTGGGCCTTTAACCATGATAGGAAGGCTGTCTTTTACCTCTACTTCACTCCAATACAGTGGCGTTTCTCCACGATGGAGGGGCACAGCGTCAAGATCGTGTTCTAATTCGCTGATTTCCTCGTCTGAGTATATGTGTATGTCTCTTTCCTGAATAAGTGGGCTGCCGTTGTTATGGGGGAGCAGCATTGTTGTCATACCGGGCACCAGCATTACGGTTCCCGTAGCTTTGGCAAATACAGATCCATTAAAGGTGCTATACGTAGCTTCCGAATCAACTTCTGCTGTAGGCCTACCACTGTGTGAATCACCCTCTCGTACCGCGGTGATATTTATGTCGCTCACCAGTCTGTCTGCCATTTTAATCACGTCGCTCCATTCAGCTGACGCCTTGATACTAAATCGGCGAAGCCCGTACGCTTGTTGTTCGTACGCTGCCCCGGAGTCTGGTGTCCTTATAGACAGAATAAAAGCAGGGGGAGCGATCAAAGTGTTGTAGACGGTGCCTACGCCGCCAGCTGCATCGTTGTACAGTGGGTTCTTGTCTCCCATAGCTGCACAGTATCTTTGAATAGATGACCAGTCTGCATCCGTTACGCCCTGTGGGACATCTGTTGCCTTTGTACCAATTAGTTTCTTGCTGTCTTCTACAAAGCGCTTTATGTTTTCGTAGTCAACTTCAGTTGCGACCATTCGGTTCTCCTTTCCTCTATTTCTTTAAATGACCGTTATCCATGAATTTTAGATTCCAATTTTGTCGGATATTAATTGTCTGATTTCTTTAATGCTATCCTGTTGCCATACTGGGAAAAGGTCCGTTGTTAACTCACGGATACGTCCTCGAACCGCTTGGTCATCAGCCCCGGGCATTTCCTCTACGACTTTAGCCTCGATAGCCGCTCGCTCGCTGTTTGCCTTGGCCGGTCGTTCTATCCAATGGCAAACGTAATTTTGTTCGTCAGTGTAGAAAACTACGACGGGTATAGATTGAAACTCTCCGCCTTTAAGATATTCACTCATAATATCTGAGTTATCATCTCGTGGGAAAATCCTTAGGTCCATTCCCGAAGCTTCTGCAATGCGAGCTATAATTGGCATCCCTCTGAAAACATCTGGGCACCAGTCCTCTCCTAGTACAAGGACGCGTTTGACTCCTTTAGAAAACGTTTCTTTGAAGAACGAGGCATCGTCCTCAGAAATCTCGGCCGTCCCGAAGTAATGCTCGAACCTATCTCGGTTCACCTTAATTTGATTTATGTAGTCTCGATACATAAGCCCGCTATCAAATCGTTCTTTTGTAACCGCACTTGATTTATTAACCATAATTTTCACCTTGGCAACCATATATTGTCCGTAGTGTACCTCTGTGACTGCCGTAGTTACAACAAGAAGAGTGACTAAGCATGCCAATCAGGCGAACTTTTCAGCAATTTGCTGACGCCAGCAGCAAATATAGCAGTAAATATCAGAATAAAAGGAGCCTATGGGGCTGTAAGGCAGTAAACATTCTGGGAATCCGCTTGACCTGCTTAGGACTAACTGGTAGAATTTTTAGCAGAATCATTAGCAGGGAAGTAGAGGTTTTGCGATGGCTAAGCTAGGATCGTACTCATATCCGGATATAAGGTTCGGAGACGCCGTGGAAATCGCGGCTAGAATTCTCGCGAAATTTAAGGGCAACGTAGGCGTAAAGGGATTGGCTTGGGAACTTGGGATGGCCGAGAACAGCGGAACCCTGTTTGCGAAGGTTGCTGCATTGAGGGATTTCGGATTGGTTGAAGGACGGGGTGAGTTGCGGGTAACTGACCTTTGTAGGAAGATATTGTATCCTGTGAACCCGGATGAAGGCAGGTGGGCAAGAGTACAATCTTTTCAAAGGATTGACCTTCTTAGGGCGTTGTACGACAGGTTTAATGGAGACGCCCCAGATGACTCCGCCATTTTAATTGGACTCGAGGAGATTTCGAACGCTCCTCGCGAGGAAATAATTCGTAGGTTCACGTTGATACAGAAACATATGATCGACGCATCTAGGATAATGAAACACGCGGAGGCTGAACGAGCCGAAGCTGGAATTACTAGCCAAAGCCAAGCCTCGACTGGGAGTATGAAGAGCGAGGCGGCAAGTGGCGAGGGCGGTCCGGAGGGCTCAGGCATTTTTCTCCTAGCAGGGAGTGCCAGGTTGAATTCACCATTGACGGCTGAGTATGTGGATGTGGCTATCACATTGCTTAGGGCGTTGAAGGTTAGCTTGGAAGAAGGCGCTCCAACGAAAGCATCCGCGAGTGCTTAACACGGGACTGAGGCCGATGGCAGATAAAGGACCTACCTTTTCATAAACGGCGACCGACTATACGGTTTACGCTAAGTGAAGTTTAATTCTCTTGGCGAGCGTGATGTTAATTCCTGGTGTTTTGCTTATGTCGATAGCGGACGCCTTTCTTACTCCCGCGGCTGACCCGAATGATTGGATCAAGCTACGCCGCTTTATTGGACCCACTCCCGGTATTGAATCCAAGGTCGACAATATTGCCTGTTTGCTCCTTCGTTTTCTGTGGTAGGTTATCGCAAATCGGTGAGCCTCATCCCGAATGCGTTGCACTAGGAATAACGCTTGAGAGCCTTTGGGCAATAAAATTGGATCTGGCTCATGAGGTACAAATAGCTCTTCATTTTTTTTAGCTAAGCTTGCTACGGGTATATGCTCCTGCAAGCCTAGCTCTAGTAATACCTGTAAGGCTGCGGATAAGTGCCCTTTGCCTCCATCTATTATGACAAGATCCGGCTTTTTACCCCAACTGGCATCTTTCTGACTTGCTTGTCTTTGAGAGTGAACAGTAGTGAATGTCGTGTTGGGTACTTTACTTTGTTTTTGAGAAATCAATCTTGAAAAGCGTCGGGTCAGTACTTCTTTCATCATAGAATAGTCGTCGATGGTTTTCGTAGATTTGATTTGAAATCTACGGTATTGTTCATTGATTGCCCTGCCGTTTTCGAAAACCACCATGGACCCAACAGGGTTGCTACCTTGGATATTTGAAATATCGTAGCATTCTATTCGGTTTGGCTTACGACTTAACGTTAAGGCCTCAGCGATTTCATCCAATGCTTGCCCTAAATTACTGGCGTCAGACAGCCATTTGAGTGCCCTTTCCTTAAGTTTTTGGTTAGCATTTTCAGCTATCATACGTACTAAACGCACTTTCGATCCTCTCTTTGGATTTGTGAGATGGACTTTAGAGCCTTTCTTCTGTTCGAGCCAGCTTCTTATAACTGCTTTACATTCATTTAGATCATGCTGGAGTACGATTTCTTTTGGCACATATGGGGCTAGGTCGTAAAATTGTTGTATGAAAGCTTCCATGACGACGGAATCTGGTTTATCGGCAACACCGTTCATTAAGAAATGATCTCTGTTTTCCAATTTTCCTTGTCGAAAATAAAAAACCTCAACCCAGGCCTCGTCCCCACCTCTTGCAAAGGCAATTGCGTCTTGATTCAACTTGCCATGTGCAATCACCTTCTGTTTTTCACTAATCTGTTCTATGGCTTTGATTTGATCCCTTAGTGTGGCGGCCGTCTCAAATTGCAGTTGTTTTGCGGCTTCCATCATTCTCGTTTTGAGATTTGTAATAACTGGCTTGGTTTTACCTTCCATAAACAATATGACCTGTTGAATTATGTCTCGGTAATCCTCTTTTCCAATGGCGCCTATGCATGGACCGGCACATCGCTTGATGTGGTATTCAAGGCATGGCCTTGCGTCTGTTCCCGTGATAGCTTTTGTACACGACCTGTATGGGAACAGCTTATTTAGTAAAGTCATGGTTTTTCTTAAAGAGCCGGCACTGCTGAAAGGACCAAAATACCTGGCATTGTCACTTTGAAATCTTCGAGTGAAATAGGGTTGCGGAAAGTCCTCACTTAGATCGATCTTTAAGAATGGGTAAGTTTTATCGTCTTTCAGATTGGCGTTGTATTTAGGCTTGTGCTTCTTAATCAAAGTATTTTCTAACAGTAGTGCTTCCGTGTCCGTGTCCGTTATGGTGTACTCAAAATCTGCAACGGCTCTCGCCAGATGTCCGACCTTGTAAGCTTGATTTGGTGTTGATGTGAAGTATGATCTGAGTCTGCTTCGTAGATTCGTAGCTTTTCCGACATAGATGACTTTTCCAAATCGATCGTGCATCACATACACGCCTGTTGATTGGGGAGCTGTTTTGATTCTTTCCAATATTGGTGGAGAATTGGCCATGATTATTGTTCTATTTTAGCACTCTGGTGATTCATGTCACCCAGTGAGAATTGAGAATTCCAATTCCACATAAGACGTAAATAGCTTTCGTACTTAAATCTCAAATATTGCCGTCATTTGAATGCAAACCTTGGCTAGGATACAATAGATTGATTTCAAAACAAGTGAAGCGGAACAACAGATGAAAGTGCCAAAACGGCTTAGGGGCATGGAGGACCAGACATCGACGGGGGCTCAAGCCTTTAGTAGAGCTACTCGGAGTTTGGGTGATTTGCTCATAAGCTATGGATACAATTATATAGATACTCCCATTATGGAAGAGACCGAACTCTTTCTTAGGAAGTCTGGTGGAGAACTGGCCAAACGAATGTATACATTCACAGATCCGGGGGGTAGGCGGGTGAGTCTTAGGCCAGAATTCACATCATCTATTGTCCGGGCTTGTCTGGACGGTTTGGGTAGTGATGTATATCCGATGCGGTGGTGGTATGCAGGTCCCGTTTTTAGGTACGAAATGGATAATGCGAACAAGAGACAATTTACTCAGATGGGCGCTGAATTGCTAGGAGTCGATAACGCCTCATCTGATGCTGAAGTTATGGCTATGGCCGTGGAGGGATTGAGTAAATTGGGAGTAGCGCAGGTTGCTTTGGTCGTCGGCCACATAGGTTTCATATTGGCCGTATTAAAGTCACAAAATGTTTCCGAAAGAGGCAGAATATTTCTTATTAACAGTATTCCGGAATTACAGCTTGGTGCTTCAGGCCTTGAAGAGGTTAAAAAGCGGGCGGAGGTTTTGGGGCTTTCTGGATCTGACGAAAGGACAGATTCTAGTGCCCAATCGGATTATGAGCCTGACATTGAAACGATGAAAAATTACATTACTCGTACAACCGCTGCTGAAAGGGGTGTCCGTGGCATGGAGGAGATATGGGACAGATTTACTAGAAAGCAGGAATCAGAGTCTCCTTTTGAAAAATTCAATGCAGCAACCGAATTACTTCAGAGAGTGGTGCAGATAAAGGGCAAGAAATCAAATGCTTTACAGGCCGTGAAAGAGTTGGGGCTACCAAAGGATCCACTAAAAGTTCTGAGTCGATTCGAAGAATCTTTTGAAGCCTTTGAACAATACGGACTGGACGTAGATGTGGTAATAGACTTTGGGCTGGTTAGAGGCGTAGCCTATTACAGTGACCTGATTTTCGATTTAATGTGGCCTAACGCAGAAGGTGAGTCGTTGGGTGGAGGTGGGCGTTATAATGGTCTTGCACAAGCTATAGGGGGTTCTGAAAGTATCCCTGCTATTGGGTTCGCTTGGTCTTTAGATGATGCGGTTTTGGTGTCTAGTGACCAAACTATTACTGGAGAAACTATTAACTCAAAGGCAAATAACTTGCTGATTAGACCTCTAAATGAAGCTGCTTCAGGGTGTGCTTTACAGGAGGTAAGAAAACAACGTGACGTTGGCAAAATTGTATCTTTCGATATGACAGGTATATCTCTGGAAAAAGCTTTGGCTTACGCGGTATCTCAGGGGATAGATCAGGTACTTACCGTTGATGAAAATGGATTGGTAATCGAAGAAAATGTCAGATAAACAATGGCTTCAAGAAAAAACTAGCGAATACCTGAGGCAGACCGTACCTAGTAGCCGGATACTTCAAAGTCTGAGGCTGGTCGTACCCAGTGACGGCGAAATGTATGAGTCTACCCTAGGCTTTTTGTCTGATTGTGGACTAATGATCAGTAGGGGTAACTCACGACGATATGTTGGTCAAATGACTGGCTTTGACGGTGTTGTAGTCCTTTTCCAACGTGCGGCTGATATTACCAGTAAGGTTGAGGAAGGAAGTGCGGATATAGGGATAGTTGGATTAGATAGATTTGACGAATACAACCTCGACGACGGCGATGCATTTATGATTTTGGATAATCTGAACTACAGTTCATGTGATCTTGTAATCGCTGTTCCGGAAGGCTGGATTGACGTCACTGAAATGAACGACTTGGCGGATTTAGCAGTAGATTTTCGGGATAAAGGGAGAGAATTGCGTGTAGCAACTAAGTATCCAAGATTGACTAGCAAATTCTTCTTTGATTTAGGCATTTACTATTTCACTATAGTTCAATCAAGTGGCAGTCTAGAAGGGGCTCCAATTATGGGTTTTGCGGATGTCATTGTGGACATATCGGCGACAGGAACCACACTTAGGGAAAATCAACTTAAGACCCTTTCTGATGGGACTATGTTGAAGTCTCAGGCGTGTTTGATAGGGAACAGGACTTCTTTGGGTGCCAGCAAGATGAAGTTGGACTTGACTCGCATAATAATCGGAAGCATAAAGACTTACTTAGAATCTAATGGATACTCTACTAATTGCCTTTTACAGATCGAGCAAAGTGAATAGTAGGTTTATGGATCGGTGATGTAATGAGAATTATCTGCGGTCTAAAAGATGCCAGTAACTATATAACTAATCGTGGTGGGATTGACTCTATCGAGGTACCTGAGTCAATAAAAGAGGGCATCAGGAAAATATTTGGTAGCAACAAATCCCCAAATGATGTAGTTGCTCACATATTGGAAGAAGTTAAGCTGAGGGGTGACTCAGCTGTGAGGGAGTTTTGCCTCAGAATAGATGGCAATGAACAGAGGAATTTCGAAATATCAGCTAAAGAAATGAAGGCTGCTTATGAGTCTTTGGCTGAAGACCTCAAGGATGCCATTAAACTTTCCAGTAAAAGAATTTCCGATTTTGCCAAGATGTCACTCCCTGAATCTTGGTATGATGAGACATTGGGATTGGGGGAAACCGTAGTCCCATTAGAACGAGTTGGCATATATGTACCAGGAGGCACAGCTGTTTACCCTTCAACCGTCCTTATGACTGCTGTGACTGCCAAGGCCTCTGGCGTTAGTGAGATAGTGATGTGTTCTCCTTTGTCAAATGGTGTGGAGTCGCAGGTGACCCTTGCAGCAGCTTATGTGGCAGGTGTTGATAGGCTTTTCAATATCGGAGGAGCTCAAGCCATTGCTGCAATGGCGTATGGAACTGAATCTATCCCATCTGTTCACAAGATTTGTGGTCCCGGAAATATATTCGTATCCCTTGCTAAAAAACTACTGTTTGGATTCGTAGGTATTGACGGCATATTTGGCCCAACAGAAACCATGGTCATGGCTGATGAAAATGCGAATCCAAAAATATGTGCAGCGGATCTTTTGGCTCAGGCTGAGCATGATATTTTGGCATCTCCGGTTTTGGTAACTAATTCTGAAAAACTTGCCAATGAAGTTAAACAGGAGTTACAAACCCAACTAGACTCGCTTGAACGGAGAGAGATCGCCAGTGCGGCAATTTCAGGGCAAGGCATAATGTTTCTTGTCGATGACCTTGATGAGGCTGCCCAAGTCGCTAATCTGTTTGCGCCTGAACACCTTACGTTGATGGTTAATGATCCTTGGCGTATTAAGCCTCAAATTCGACATGCGGGCGCGGTGTTTATTGGGGACGGATCGGGAGAAGTTTTTGGTGATTACATGGCTGGGCCTAGTCACGCTATTCCCACCCATGGGACCGCAAAATTTTCTTCCTATCTTGGATCTGATCAGTTTGTGAAAAGATTTCCAGTGATGTTTCTCGATGAAGCTATAGTTAGTTCTCTTATAGAACCGACTGCTATATTGGCCCGCTCTGAAGGCTTGACTGCTCATGCTAGAGCTGTAGAGTATCGAAAAGAAATAAGAAATAAGAAATAAGAAATAAGAAATAAGAAATAAGAAATAAGAAATAAGAAATAAGAAATAAGAAATAAGAAATAAGAAATAAGAAATAAGAAATAAGAAATACCTCTAGTGATAGAACATGAATAACAATCTAGAAATAGCGAAATTAGTGCTTCCTCAGGTTAGAGATGCAAAGCCGTATGCGGGGGTTGATCCACCAGAGGTTCTTGCGGAACGTGTCGGTATTGCTAAGGAAAAAATAGTAAAGTTAAACGGCAACGAGAATTTATATGGGCCGTCACCAAAGGTCGCTGAGGCTCTTGCTGAGTATGGTGCGTATCACATTTACCCTGATCCCAGACAAACTAAGCTAAGGCGAGTCCTAGCTGAGTACGCGGGTACTCAGGATGAAAGGGTGGTTGCTGGAGCGGGTAGCGATGAGATAATAGATCTTATATTACGGCTTTTTGTTGGCCTAGGGGATGAGGTAATTAGCTTCGCTCCAGGCTTCGAGATGTATAGCACTTTTACTGATTTGATTGGTGGCTCGATGGTCTCTATACCTCTAGACGAAACTTTTGATGTCGATTTCGATAAAGTCAGAGCAGTTGTAGATAAGGGAAAAACCAAGGTAATATTCTTGACCCTTCCAAATAATCCCACCGGCAACCTGTTCAGTGAGGATACGGTGAGATC
Source organism: Chloroflexota bacterium (assembly GCA_003228195.2). Taxonomy (GTDB): domain Bacteria; phylum Chloroflexota; class Dehalococcoidia; order Lucifugimonadales; family QGNO01; genus QGNO01. The sequence continues at coordinate 11,153 of QGNO01000024.1, forward strand.
TCTGCTCGACTTAGGTGTCATGGTGGTAGTAGACGAGGCGTACTATGAATTTTCCAAAACTACAGTTATGAACCTAGTGCCTAATTACGCTAATTTGATCATTCTCAGAACTTTTAGCAAATGGGCTGGATTGGCTGGTCTTAGATTGGGATATGGAGTTATGGATCCTTACGTTGCTGAAAGAATGTTGGTTATTAAACCCCCATACAACATATCAATAGCTGCCGAACTGGCTTTCTATGCTACGATTGAAGATAAAGAGGCTCAATTGTTGAAAGTGGATAAAATAGTCTCTGAAAGAGATAGTCTATTCACCGCGCTGCAGCGCATAGCTGGATTGGTCCCAATACCTTCTCATGCAAATTTCATTTTGTGTCGAATCCAGAACGGCAATGGACTACAGGTATATGAAGAACTTGCAAAAAGAGGTGTTTTCGTAAGGCACTACAATAACCAATATCTCAGGGATTATATTAGGGTAAGTGTTGGGCTACCAGAGGGTAATTCAATCCTAGTGCAAGCCTTAAAAGAGATACTCTAGGAGAACGTAAGAATATGACTTTAGATAGATATGCAGAAGTAAAAAGAGAGACAGATGAGACAAATATATCGATCGAGCTAGTTATAGATGGGGTAGGGAAGTACGCGATAGACACAGGCCAACCAATGTTCGATCATATGCTTGCGCAGCTTTCTAAGCACGGTTTACTGGATATAAAAGTAAGTGCTTCTAGTGATAATATGCCCGATGGACACCACCTGATCGAAGATGTTGCAATAGGTTTGGGGCGTGCGTTGCGAAAGGCGATTGATAAAGGAGAAGGCATTAGGCGAATGGGATTTGCCTCGGTGCCGCTTGATGAGGCTCTGGCGCAGGTGTCTGTTGATGTGGGCGGTAGAGGGTATAGTGTTATAGAAACCAAGTTAGAAGAATCTAAATTGGGTAATATCCCTGGCGAACTCATCAAACATTTTTTTGAAAGTTTTGCCCGTGAAGCGGCTATTAATATCAACGCTCGTATTATCGATGGTGTAGATCCACACCATAAGTCTGAGGCTCTGTTTAAGGCGCTGGGGCGCTCTTTGAGAGTAGCTCTTGAGTTAGATCCGCGGCTTGGCAAGGAAATACCGAGTACGAAGGGTACAATTTCAGGCTGAATTAGATTCCTGAGTTTGTACTAGCTCGAAGTGATACTCTTCGATAATGGGGTTCGCTAGGAGCTTATTGCACATATCATTGATTTGCTTCTCTGCTGTGACTTTGTTGTTTTCATAAGTGGCAATTTCTAGGTATTTTCCTGCTCTTACGCCTTTCACAGACTCAAATCCCAAGCCTTTCAAGCCTCTCTCGATGGTGCGGCCTTGAGGGTCATTAACGGTAGGTTTTAAAGTGACGTATATTTTTGCCAAGTACATTGTGATTATTTAGCCATACTGTCTATATTACTGCAAGGAATGCCACGATTCAGCCGCTTAGTTTCGTCGCTGAATAGATTGCCACTGTACGTTTCAACAAAACGTGTTATGCGCTCCTCATTCACTCCTTCGAATTCATCTGAAATGCCCCAGGCGGTTAAAGTAATAGAACCCTCCGGGATTTCTTTGTAAGGTCTGGTGACTAACCACTCATTGGAGCCTGATAATTGAGAATGTAGTTCCTTTAGATGGCTTTTTTGTGATTCATCACTAATATTGTAGTTAATCACAACATTTCCATGCTCCATATTGTGGACAATTACCTCGTCTGCTAATTCTTTAGAATCATAGAATCCACATTGAGCTGGAGCGGACCAGTGGTCTCCTGAAGTCGGTGGCAAAGTGGAGTAGCTAACGGTCTTACCATCTACGTGATAGGCGCTGGGCATTACGGGTTGCGGTATCCCAATACCGTCAGCGTAGGAGGCAGTGCCTGTACTTGTCCCGAGATTTCCAATCGGTAAAGATGGCAAGAAAAGCCCTACAATGATAGCAACTGCAAATATTCCAGAACCTACAAAATATACAAACTTTCTGCGCTTTGTCCTTGATCGTTGCTTTACTTTTCGTGTTGCTCTAGCCTCTGATCTGCGCACTGCAGTGCGCCGTTTTTCACTTTCTTTCGCCACTATCGACTCTCCTTTTAGTTGAGTTGTTTTCCAGTGAGTTTAGTATATGCTTCACTGTATCGTTCACTTGTCTTATTGACTATCTCTTCTGGTAGCTTGGGGGACGGAGGCTCATGATCCCAACCTGATTCGTTGAGCCAATCTCTTACAAATTGCTTGTCGTAGTTTGGTTGAGATTGACCAGGTCTGTAAGTACTACCTTCCCAGAACCGGCTGGAGTCGGGGGTCAGAAGTTCATCGATCAGAATCAAATCACCATTTAGTAGGCCGAATTCCATTTTGGTATCTGCGATTATTATCCCACGCTCTTTTGCATAGTCGTGTGCGAATTTATATATTGCTAGGCTCGTTTCTTCTAGTTGCTTGGCTAACTTTTCACCGACCATATCCACAACTTGTTCTATAGGCATATTGGTATCATGGGTAATTTCTGATTTAGTTGTGGGTGTGAAAATCGGATTTGGAAAGGCATCTCCTTCCTTTAAGCCAGTTGGCGCTGGGTTCCCAAAAATAGTTCCCTCGGCTTTGTACTCGTTCCATGCCGAACCGGCAAGATATCCTCTTATTATGCATTCGATATCTATACGTTCAGCACGTTTTACTATCATGGATTGTTGTGCTAAATCCTTAGAAAGTGATGGCAGTGATGGGCGGAAATCCTCTCCGATAGAGTCGGCAAGGGCGACAAAATGATTAACAACGATATGGTTAGTTTTTTCAAACCAGAACTCAGATA
>QGNO01000025.1 GCA_003228195.2 Chloroflexota bacterium
GGGAGCGTTTTTTTAGGCGAATTGCCCGGGCGATGGGTGAGGCGGGTTACCTTAAACTATTTTTTATGGAGATAGATGGACAACGGGTTGCCGCCGTGTGGTGCTTTGACATGGGCAATGTCCGGTATCTTTATAATAGTGGATTTAATCCTGCATTTGGTCATCTTAGTGTCGGATTACTTCTAAAGGCTTTTTGTCTGAAAGACGCTATAGAGACAGGGATGGACTATTTCGATTTTTTGCGTGGCGATGAACGCTATAAATACGATTTGGGCGCTCAGGATGTGGTGCTTTATAATATGGTTGTGAGCCGATAGACCAGAAAGTCTCTACCATATATTGAAGATACTTGATTAATAATAGGTTCCCTATGCGCATTGCTTTTATAAGTGTTCATGGCTGCCCTGACTTCCAGCCTGGTACGAAGGATGCAGGGGGAATGAACTTGTACGTGAGTAAATTGACTTCAGAGCTGGCAAAAAGTGGTCATCAAATAGACATATTTACGAGATCCCATCAATATGAAGAACCAGCAGTATCCAATATCGATAATAACGTACGGTTAGTACATATTGAGGCTGGGCCGTTTGATGCTTTGAAAGAGGAACTCTACGAATACGAATACGAGTTCGTGGCTGGAGTAGACAATTTCCAAAGAGAAGATGAAATTACGTACAAACTGATTCATAGCCATTATTGGCTATCTGGTTCAGTGGGAAAATTGCTTGCTAGTAGATGGCAAGTACCTCACGTAACTACCTTTCACACAATGGCTGATATCAAGGACCGAGCTTTGGGTATCCAGGATGAACCATTGAGCCGTGACACGACTGAACGCATAATAGCTTCGTCAGTTGATCGTATAATAGCTTCGACTTCAGATGAACGAAGATTGCTTATATCTCTTTATCGTGTTGACCCTGTCAAGATAAGCGTAATACCTTTGGGTGTCGATTTAGACATGTTCAAACCTGGAGATAAGAAAGAGGCACGATTAAAGTTGAGTCTGGATGATACATGCACGGCTCTGTTTGTCGGAAGGCCAGATGCTATAAAGGGCTTGGAGATCGTCTTGGGAGCATTTACTTATATAAGCCCGCCGACTGTTCTCAAGTTACTGGTTATAGGCGATAATTTAGGCTATCAGGGTCTCATCGATGAATTAGATCTGTCTGACAGGGTTGCATTGTTGGGTACACGCGAACACCAATTGATGCCACTTTACTATCAGGCTTCCGATGTGTGTCTTGTGCCGTCGTATTACGAGAGTTTCAGTATGGTAGCGCTCGAGGCCATGGCATGTGGCGTTCCTGTGATAGCATCCAAAGTCGGAGGATTACAGACAGTCGTCCAGGATGGTCGCACTGGATTTCTTGTTCCAGACCAATCGTCCAGAGAGTTCGCGAGTAAGGTCGGCACACTTTTGAATGACCAATCTTTACTTACTTCATTCGGTTATCAAGCCAGGGTGCTAGCCGAAGGATTTGGATGGAAAGACATGGCGTTGGCAGTTTTGAAAACTTATCGTGAGTTAATCCATTAGTTAGCGGGCATATGCGTAAGTACTTTTATTTTCAGTCACCAGTGTGATACGCTACCGTCCATCATTTTTTTCAAGGAAAACGATTTATGTTAGAAAGGCCCAGTAGAGCTATGGTTATTACCGCCCACCCAGATGATGAGGTTGGTTGTGCGGGGACCGTTGCACTTTGGGCTAATAAAGGGACGGAATTTTGTTTTGTAGTGTGCACAAACGGAAACAAAGGTACTGAAGATCCTGATATGTTGCTTGATCGCCTGGCAGAAATTAGGGAAAAAGAGCAACGGGACGCTTGTGAAAAATTGGGAGTTCGTGATGTCGTTTTCTTAAGATATCCTGATGGAGAGCTGGAAGATACCAGGCAACTTCGGATGGAGATAGTTAGAGAGATTCGCAGATTCCGTCCAGATATAATTTTGACACATGCCCCCACAAATGATAACAGGCATATTCATCGGGACCACAGAGTGTGTGGTATCTCTACTCTTGATGCCATTTATCCGTACGCTCGTGACCCTCTCCACTTCCCAGAATTGACCGAAAAGGGATTTGAGCCACACAAGGTCGGTACGGTTTTGTTGTGGAGCTCATCTGATGCAACTGAATACGTGGATATCACCGAAACTGTGAAGCAAAAACGTGAGGCTATGTTGTGTCATAGAAGCCAGTTTGTCGACAGGCCAAGCCGCGACACCAAGACGGAGCCTGCTTGGTTTGTATATGAAGGAGCTAAGAGAATTGGGGAACAAGTTGGTCTTGAGTATGCTGAAGCCTTTCACAAGATGACATTTCGTGTCTAAGCTAAGAATATAGACCTTGCTGAACGCAATAGAGTTAAAGGCACCAGCTGAAAACGCGTGAGCAGTCTCTTCGAAAGTAAGGCAGCGCCGAGGGCTATTGCTGCGCCTCCTAGTACATCAAACGGATAACATACCCCAACGTATACTCTAGCTATTCCAAGAAGTAATGCAATTGCTATTAATAATCGCCCGGGTTTCTTGTTCCAAAGCCAGACACTCAAAGCCATTGCTAAACCAGACGCAGTAGGATTCGAAGGGAATGATGAGTCTGTGGGCTTATAAAATAAGACGTTTGAATCTAAGACATCGTAAGGCCGAGCACGAAAAAATACTTCATTTGAAGCTTCAACTACCAAGTTTGCAATTACTACTGCCAAAATGGCGCTGATGACAGCAAATTGATTAACGGTTCTTGAAGCACTTTTGTCTCCTGAGAACCACAATCCAAGTAGTACCAGAGAGATGGCCACTGGTATAAAATAGTCACTCGCAGCCAGTTCTGCAAATTGGTCCAGTAATGAGACTGTTCCTATCCAGTGGTTTATCCAGAGGAATACTGTTTCATCTATGCTTTTAAAGAAACTCATTTTTTCCCCAGCAAGCTTAACAAAAGATAAATGTAGTTGCTATTCCGCAGGCGGGACAAGCCTGTCAACTTGGATTCAACCTTCATAGACCAGTTACGTATTGAAGATACAACTAAGAGCGAAAAAGTTGCAGCGACTGCAGCTGCTATAAATAGAAAGGCCTGTTCGTTTCCGTCTAACCCGCCGGCAGTATCTGAAATGTTCCTGTATTTAGAAGCGAAAAACCAGTATGATTCAACCAAGATGAGTAGAGCGCCGAGCATAATGGAGATGCTCCTACCAAGAAGCATGAGCCCGCTCAGTCTGTAGTAAGAGGTAACAATGATTAGTGTGCCTAGAGCGGAAACGTAGACAGAAGAAAAGTAATCTACTGCGAATTCAGACATGTGTAGTTAGTAAGTCAGAATCTAAATCTCTGCTAGTTTGGGCGTAACCGGAGTGCACCAACTCATATATTTTGGATTGTTACCTCTGACTACTTTAAAGTACATATCCTGTAGTCGCCGGGTTATCGAACCCATGTTCCCATCACCGATGTTGATGTTGTCTAGAGATCCTACCGCCGTTAAATGAGCTGCAGTACCAGTAAGAAATATTTCGTCGGCAAGATACAGTTCACTCCGTGTTAAGGTCTGTTCAATCACTTCTAGCCCCATTTCATTACGCGCCAATTCAATTACAGTGTTCCGGGTGATCCCTGGCAATACGCTGTCTGCGGCTGTAGGTGTTAATAGTACCTTGTCTCTTATAAGGAAGATGTTTTCACCTGTCCCTTCACTCACATGGCCTCTGTCGTTCAACAGAATCGCCTCATCAAACCCTGCGTTTACAGCCTCTGTTTTGGCTAGAACACTGTTAACGTATAGTCCGCCAATTTTCAAGCTAGGTGGTATAGTTGTATCCTGTGTACGGCGCCAGGATGAGGTGCAGCATTTTTGGGCGGACTCTAGGTCTAGGTAAGCACCGAATGGTATTGCGAATACAGTGAAGTCGTTCTCTAGTGGGCCTAAATTTAGGGTTGCCACTCTTTCCTCGGACTTATAGGCCAGCGGCCTAACGTAGATGTCTTGTTGATAGCCGGTTCGCTCAACCATTTCTGACGTGATTTTTGACAGCTGCTCGGCGGTGTACGGTAGATTTATGCGCATAACCTTGCATCCGTTCAGCATTCTCTCGTAGTGTTCTTGGAGACGAAACAGGTATATCGTTTTGGTTTTGTCATTCCAGTTTCCACGAATACCTTCAAAAATAGATGTACCGTAATGAAGGGCATGAGTCATTATGCCCACTTTCGCCTGTTCCAGAGGCATGAACTCGCCTTTGTGAAAAGCCACTCCTGGCATAGTTTCTCCTTTTTACGGGTCACATAATAATAGAGGCAATTATATTTCCTCTATCTTCAGCGTCAAGTCAGTACGTGAAACGGGGGCAGGCATGCAATTTGAAAATCCCGTTTGTGGTGACCGAGTACATTCTAGCAGGATTCCGTATTTTAATAACCTGGCAAAGGGATTCTACTGAATGTAGTGCATTAAGATGGGTATATCGACCTATAGGTTTAGGCTGTTATAATTCCCTTAATTTCGAAGGAGTTGAGATGAGAATCGATGGTCGCAGTTTGGACGAAATCAGAAAGGTTAATCTAGAAGTAGGCCTTCAGGAATTTGCAGAGGGCTCATGTTTGATTCAGGTTGGGAAGACTAAGGTGATTTGCTCGGCGTCAGTTAATGAAGGCGTTCCTCCATTTTTGAAATTAAGTGGTCAAGGTTGGGTGACTGCGGAATACGCGATGCTTCCGAGATCGACTTTGACTCGCACTCCTAGGCGTAATCTCGGTGCTGGTGGTAGAGAATCTGAGATACAACGTTTGATTGGACGGTCACTGAGGGCCGTAATGGATCTTAAATCACTTGGAGAACGTACTGTTGTTTTGGATTGTGACGTCATTCAGGCCGATGGAGGAACTCGTACAGCTTCTATTACTGGTGCGTACATTGCCATGTACCAGGCCTTGTCTCGGTTGGTTCAACAAGGAAAGTTGACGCATGTTCCCGTGACTGCGGCGGTGGCAGCGACTAGCGTTGGAGTGATTGAGGGAGTTCCTCATTTGGATCTTTGCTATGAGGAAGATGCGAGTGCGGAAGTAGATTTCAATGTCGTTATGACCGATGCGGGTGATTTTGTAGAACTTCAGGCTACAGCTGAAGGGATTCCTTTCTCACAAGAGAGCATCGATAATATGCTTGCCCTTGCAAGGAAAGGCATCGGTTGTCTTTTTGAAGAACAAATGAAGATCATTGGGTCGCTCTAGCGTGCTCAAAGCTCGCGCACCAGTGTAGAATGAAGCACTATAGCTCCACATTGGTGGAGCAAATGTGAAGTAATTACAGTCCGATGCTACAGATAAAGGTTATTTTTACGGTTATTTTTGCGCTGGTTGTTGCTGCCTGCACGCCTTCAATCGTCGAATATCAACCTCCAAGTCCGACAATCGAAATACCAGAGCCGAAAACGTCAGAATTTTTGCCTGCGCTCGTAAATACGGATATCACCCAACAAAGTGACTCGATTATTGCTGATCTTGTAGATAGTGTGGGTCCAGCCGTAGTCTCTATAATAACCCAGGCAGACCAAAGAGGTTTTTTCGGCACGGAGCGTATTACAGGATCTGGTTCGGGTGTCATATTCAATGAAAATGGTTACATTTTGACTAATAATCATGTTGTTGAGGATGCTGTGACCATAAGAGTTACGCTTTTCGATGGCCGAGAGCTAGACGCCAAATTGATTGGTCGAGATTCGCGTACTGACCTGGCGGTTATAAGGGTAGATGAACAGAATTTGTCAGTGGCCAAACTTGGAGATGCAGCCCAGACGCGGGTTGGGGAATGGGTAGTTGCGATAGGTAATGCATTGGGTATCAAGGGAGCCCCTACTATTACGGTTGGTGTGGTAAGTGCGAAGGGGCGATTCCTTAATACGAGTGATGGTACGTTGAGTGGTCTTATTCAAACGGACGCTTCTATAAATCCCGGGAATAGCGGAGGTCCATTAATTAGCTTGAAAGGAGAAGTGATTGGCATTAACACCGCTGTGTGGCGAGGTGACAACGCGGAAAACATAGGTTTTGCTGTGAGTACCGAAACAGCGAAACCTGTTGCTGATCAGCTTATAAAGAACGGTCGGGTAATACGTGCATTTCTTGGAGTGAGCCTTACTGAATTGGATAGGCCCACCGCAATCGAGATGGGGTTAAAGATTAGGGAAGGGGTAGTAGTCAGATCCGTGACGGCTGAAACGCCAGCAGATATCGCCGGAATCCAGGGCGAGGATGTCATAGTTGGCTTGGGGTCTTATCAGGTTCCTGACTTGGTTACGCTCGAAAGATTGTTAATAGCGAACTTTTCGCCTGACCAGACTATTGATGTCACTTTAGTGCGTGGGTCCGATGAACTTAAAGTTAAGGTTACCCTGGGCGAACACCCGGTTTAGTTGAATGGCTTTACCCCAAGGGTTATATCTGCACCAGATATGGTGTGCTTTTCAATATGAGAGCCATCTTCAGGACTGCCTAGTATAAGGTCTTTTGAAAGGGTTTCCTCACGAATGTATTCATTATGGGCATTTATGACTTTCTGGATCTTTTCGTCTCCCTGATACCAGAGAATGATTCTATCCGAGATTTCAAAGCCGGCTGAACGCCTCATGTTTTGAACTATGTGTACCAACTCACGTGTAATTCCCTCATTGGCAAGATCCGAACTGATAGTAGTGTCGACGGTTACAATATAGTTCGCTTCCATTACGGAAGCATAGCCTTCCAAATCTGCGATTTCCACTATCAGGTCACTAGGGTCAAGCTCAAACTCACCGAGTGCAACTTTTTGGTTATTTAGCACTTTCTTGGAAATTCCATAAGCATCGGAGTTTGTTATTAACTGGTTTATTATGGGCAGCTGTGCTCCGAACTTCGGGCCCAGCAGTTGCAAATTTGGCTTTATTTGAAAATTTACTACGTGCCCTTCATTTTCCATGACACGTATTTCTTTAACGTTTAGTTCATCCATTATGTGTGGCGACACCACATCGAGAAGTTCAGCTTCCTCTGATGAGCGGACTCGCACAAGTAGTCTAGCTAAGGGTTGCCTTATTCTAACTTTTGCTTTGGTTCTAGCGGCTCTACCCATGCTGGACACACGTATTGCTAGATGCATGCCATCAGACAGCCTATTGTCGATTAGGGACTCATTTGCAACCGGAAAATCTGAAAGGTGTACGCTGTCTGGCGCATCAGGATCAACTGAAGCTACAAGGTTGCTATATAACTCCTCAGAAACAAATGGTGTGAAAGGAGCCAGTAAACGTGATAGGCGTACTAGGCATTCATGTAAGGTAGAGTAAGCGGAGGCCTTGTCATGATCATTTTCGCTCTTCCAAAATCGTCTCCTGCTCCGGCGTACATACCAGTTTGATAATATCTCAATGAAATCCTGGATGCGACGAGCGGCATCCGTTGGATTGTATTCATCCATCAGGCGTGTCACTTCGGCTGTCAGTTGCTCTAGTTCAGATCTTATCCATCTGTCGAAATCTCCGGTAGGATTTTTTATCGAATCTTTTCCTGGTTTGTACCCATCAAGATTGGCATAAGTAACGAAAAACGAATAAACGTTCCATAGCTTCAACATGAAACGCCGGACAGATTCACTAACGAGTTCTGCGGAAAATCTTCGTGAATTGCCGGGCGGAGCAGATGTGTACATGTACCAACGTATCGCGTCGGCACCGTGGGTGTTGATTACATCCCACGGCTGCACAACGTTACCTTTAGATTTGCTCATCTTCTCACCCTTATTGTCTAGTATGTGGCCAAGGCAGATAACATTCCTGTAACTTGGTTCGCCAGCAACCAGGGTGCCTAGGGCATGTAACGTGTAAAACCACCCGCGGGTTTGATCTATCGCTTCACATATATAGTCTGCAGGAAACAGATGGGCATCTTTAAGATTTTGCAAGTCGTCTTTAGAGCCTATGTGATGTTGAGCGTATGGCATCGCCCCTGAATCAAACCAGGCATCCAAGACGTCTGGTACTCTATTCATTATTCCTTCACATTTCTTGCATGAAACCTTTACGGAGTCGATGTAAGGCCTGTGAAGGTCGAAAGTTTCTATAGCTAACGATTCCTTTGCTTCGCCTACCGCCGCGGCCTTAAGATCCTTCACGCTAGCGAAGCACTCGAAACTATTACAGTCCTCGCATTGCCAGACAGGCAATGGAGTTCCCCAGTACCGTTCCCTTGAAAGTGCCCAGTCGATGTTATTACGAAGCCACTCCCCGAATCTTCCAGATTTTATATGATCAGGGTACCAATTGATTTCCTTGTTTCCTGAAATGAGGTCCTGCTGTTTCGCAGTAGTACGTATGTACCAAGAAGATTTAGCGTAATAAAGAAGTGGGCTGTCACATCTCCAGCAAAATGGATAAGTGTGTTTATAGATCGCCCTTTTATATAGAAGCCCTCGCTGATCTAGGTCTTGCATAATGTCTTCGTCTGCATCCTTGACGAACTTTCCTGAAAATGGATAATTCCCTGTAACTTTCCCCTGCAAATTTACGGTTTGTACAAATGCGAGATCATTTGAACGTCCGGCGTTCAAGTCGTCGTCGCCAAATGCAGGGGCGATGTGCACGATGCCAGTTCCATCGTCTAACGATACAAAGTCGGCTGTAAATACCTTTTGGTCAACATTGTCTGATGGCTGGAGCAAACTCATGTCACCACTTGCACTATCGCGTGAAAAGCGCCTAACTTCAGATCCGTATTGCATCGGGTCGTATAGAAGTTCATATGCCAAACCGTCCAGGTCTGATCCTTTTATCGTGCCGACTACCTTTTTGTTCTCTTCTTCCACTATGTGCTCAAGGGCCGATGCGACAATTAACCGTTCTCTGCCTCCTTCACGTTCAAGCTCCACAATTGAGTAATTGGCGGCTGCGGATACAGCCAGTGCGGTATTCGCAGGTAGTGTCCAAGGTGTAGTAGTCCAAGCCAAGAGGCTTATCGGGACTTTGTCTGACACTAAATTTTCGTACTTTGCTGGTTGAGGTCTGTTTGAAGTCCATTTAGAGACGATTCGGAACTTTACAAAAACAGACGGGTCTGGGGTATTCTCTTTGTAACCTAGGGCAACTTCGTGGGAACTTAACGTGGTCACGCAACGAGGGCAATGTGGAGCGCCCTTCATTCCCATGTACATTAATCCGTCATCCCACAACTCTTTTAATATCCACCAACAGGTCTCAATGTATTCGTTAGTGAAAGTTATGTAGGCATCGGACATGTCGACTAGGAATCCGATTCGGCTTGTTAACTGCTCCCACTCCTTTACGTAACGCATCACGCTTTCGCGACACATAGCGTTAAACTTGTCTATTCCATAGCTTTCGATTTCGCCCTTGGTGGAAATACCAAGTTGCTTTTCTATTTCGAGCTCTACTGGTAAACCGTGCGTGTCCCATCCACCTTTCCGCACAGGAAAGTAACCTTTCATAGTCTTATAGCGAGGGATCACATCTTTGAACACCCTGGCCAAGACGTGATGGATACCTGGAGTGCCGTTGGCTGTGGGAGGTCCTTCGTAAAGCGTGAACAATGGCGCTCCCTCTCGGGCTTCTGAAATCCTTTTCAGTATGTCAGTTTCTGACCAGAAATTTAGAATAGCCTCTTCCATTTCCGGGAAATTTACCCTAGAAGAAACTGCCTCGAAAACCCCTTCTTGATTCTTATTACCCATTTGAAATATATAACTCCAGTTAACAAAAAACCCGTCCCCTCTAAAGGGACGGGATTCATTCCCGCGGTACCACCCTTGTTTCCCATTATGTAGGAACTCTCAGTGAAACGCTGTACGTCTCTGCCCTGTATAACGGAGGGCGAGGCCGGCCAGTTCTATTTAGTACAATCCCCGGTTGATACTTGGTAGCTTTGAGCATTACCGTTTGGGTTGGACCGTTCTTCCGGCGGCTCTGGAGTGATGGTACTCAGTGCCTCTGGCGTCCGCTTCCACCATTCCGGACTCGCTGGGCCTTGGATCAGCTGATTACTAATCTCCTTCTGTGCCTGTGTTTAGAGCGTAGCACAGGGACCATAGGTGGTCAAATAATGCCTACCTACTCTTGTTGGGTGTAAACCATCGTGTTAACCTGACCTGGTTCCAACATGGGAGGCAAAATCATGCTTGATATCATGTCCGAAATCTCTATAGAAAACAAAGATCTTTTTAATGAAGCTAGGCTTAAAGAGTTGATGAAGGAGGAAGGTCTCGCTGCTGTCGTGGGATTTTCACCTGCTAATGTGAGGTATATGTCAGGGTATTACAACATCGATATGCACCTGCTCCCTGAAATCATGCACGCGGTGATCTGGCCACTTGAAGGCGAGCCCACGTTTATGGTCTACGAGAACAACAATCCTTTCCGAACGTTTATTTCAGACGTCCGGAGATTTCCTGCTTATTCAGAGATCGATACCGCGTTATGGAGCCTGGTAGATATTCTGAAGGAAAAGGGGCTTAGCGGGGAGAAGATTGGGTTAGAGAAAAGGTACGTTTCAGCATACAACTGGGAAGTAATTAACAACGAATTGCCTGAGGTCTATTGGGTTGATGGGACCGATGTGATGGAGAGGACCCGGTTTATTAAGACTCCCAAAGAGGTTGATCTGCTTAGGGCGGCAGTACGGGCGACCGACAAATCTATTTTCCTTGCGTATGCGGGCGCCAGGCCCACTGACACCGAGAAGTCCGTTGGTGATGCTATGAGTCACAACGTCATGCGAAATGGAGCCGATATAGTCGCGTTCAACATCATCGCTTCTGGCCGGAGGACTACCCAGGGACACTTTTTAGGTGAGGACACGCAATTAGAAAAAGGCACCATCATGAGATGTGATTTCGGTGCCAATTTTAGTGGTTACTTTACTGATCTAGCGAGAATGGCAGTGATTGGAAAACCTTCGCAGAGACAACAGGATACTTACAAGAAGTTTCTTGAGGTTCAACAAAGAAGTCTACAAGCAGCTCGGCCTGGAGTAACCGGTGAAGAGTTATACGACCGATCAATACAAGCCCATTACGACTTGGGGTTGGGTTGGAGAACGATGGTTGGGCACAGTATAGGAGTTACGGTTCACGAACGTCCTATAGCCGCCCCGGGGGAGCCGTGGGAATTTCAAGAGGGCATGGTGCTGTGCATTGAGAATGGCAGTACAGAGCAAGATTATGGTGAGCGTTACCATATAGAGGACACAATATTAGTCACTAAAGATGGTTACGAGATGCTTTCTGACTACACTAACACTGAAAGTATGACAGTGATAGAATAGTTTCCTGAAGTAAGGGGTTCTTAGGAGATTCGGGTGGAAAAGATTAGAATTGGAATCTTGATAGCAGTGCCGTTGGTTATCTTTGCCACGTTTTCATCTGGCAGTGTTTTTGGCGAAAGCAACAGTGATGAAAAAGCTACTGACCGTGGGGAAAAGATGCTGAAAGGCAAGGCAACCGGTAAGCCCTTCTATTTCAAGAAATGGGACAAACCCTCTTCAGAAGCAGTCACCAAGAAGTTAGACGAAATGGTTTCAAGTGGTGATATATCAGCCGAAGACGCTAAGAAGAAGCTTGAGCATTACACGAGCGGTAAGGGTTATGGCAAGTCTAAGGTTTTTGGCAAACGGGGTAAATATTCAGCGGATGATATAGGTAGA
>QGNO01000027.1 GCA_003228195.2 Chloroflexota bacterium
CCATATTAGCAGTAATTATTTCATAACAGCGGGTTTGACCCGCGGAGGTAGCATATAATGGCGCTAGCCAAGAACCGCCTCTCCCTACTGACTGTAGGAAGCGTTAGAATCATCTTAGTAATCAGTTTGCTTATGACCTTCTTCTCATGGCAAAAAGCCAGTGCTTTAACGGCTACAGATATGAGTTGGAGCTGGACTTATGACGGAGAGCGAGGACTCCAGGTAGTGATGGTCTTAGGCAACACCTGGACAAATAGTGCAAGCACTATAGCAATAGTAGTTGATGGTACGGCTGCTGAAACAATCACAGCCCCGGCAGCAGGCGTGATCATCGCAGAGAAAGTGGAAGGTATAACCACAGCTCCTACCACTGTCCTACTCAACATATTTGATGGCAACGGTGCACTTTTGGATGCTACTGATGAAGTTCAAGCTGCCGGAGATTTGGTTCCGGCCGCGCTTGGGTGGACTTCTCAGGCACAGGGCAACAAGTCATTAATTCAGGTAGTACTACCTGCTTCCGGTCTACCTACGAATGTAGCAGCTGTAGAAGTTTATCCAAACTTCACGGCCGGGGATTCTCCTAAGAAGACTACCAAAAAATCACAAGGTGGCGATCTGCCAACCGGAGTAGTAATTGATATCCTTGTGACCGGACTCATTGCTCCTGCAACCTCTTACAGAGTTCAATTCTTAGATAACTCTGGGCATCTCCTGACATTTAGCGAAGGTACTAGTGCAAATAGCAGCGTGGTGAGCAGCACAACTACGAGGATTCCTGTTGTTGTTGAGTCCTCCTCCTCTAATATTGCGGTGCCAATTGCTACAGCGACGCCGGTGCCTGCCGTAGCGCCATCTCTACCAGGAACGGGTGATTATACACTTGGCTCAGGTATGATAGGGGCTCTGATGATAATTGGATCGCTGATAATTCTGATGGGTGGCACCTACGTTTTCACAAATCGTAGAACTGAATAATCGATACGGATTTTAACAAAAAAGAAGGGGTGCCTTGTAAAGGTACCCCTTCTTTTTTGTTGTAAAGATTTCCCATTTTAAACAACGACTGAGATGCCTCTATTCACGACATGGTCTATAATCGACATCTAAAATTACATGAAGAGGTTTTGCCATAGACATCTTGCTTAGTTCCCCTAGAGGCTTTTGCGCCGGTGTAGTTCGCGCAATAGACGCAGTCGAACTGTGTTTAGAACGCTTCGCACCACCCGTTTACGTAAGACACGAAATAGTACACAACCGGCATGTTGTCGACGAGCTGCGAGATAAAGGTGCAATTTTCGTTGATGAGATATCGGAGATTCCAACAGGAAGTACAGTCGTATTTTCGGCTCACGGAGTCCCTCCTTCAATATGGGAAGAGGCTAAGGAAAGAGACTTGCAGGTCATTGACGCCACCTGCCCATTAGTTACGAAAGTACATCTCGAAGCGAGGAAATACGCAGGGGAAGGATATACAATCATACTGGTAGGTCACCGCGGCCATGTTGAAGTTGTAGGAACAATGGGACATGCGGCAGATAACACGATATTAATAGAAAGCCCCGAAGAAGCCGCTTCTGTAGAAGTCCCAGATGATACCAAGGTAGTTGCGTTGACTCAAACTACATTAAGTGTTGATGACACTGCCGAAGTTATTGAAATACTCAAAAAACGGTTTCCCGCCCTAATAACCAGGAACGACATATGTTATGCGACTACTAATAGACAAGATGCAGTTAAGGCCATTGCAGAGGACGTGGATATTATACTAGTAGTAGGAGCTGAGAATAGTTCAAATAGTAATCGGTTGCGTGAAACCGCCGAGGCCGCCGGCAAACAAGCTTACTTAATCAATGATCCTAAAGACATACAGAAAGATTGGCTAACAGGCAAGAAAAAGATAGGCATAACTTCAGGTGCATCTACACCTGAGTGGCTTGTGCAAGCAGTAATCGATGCCATAAAACCAATTAATATCGATGTCAATAAAATAGCTGAGGAGAATATAACGTTCGTTCTGCCTAAAACTTTGCGTTAAAAGCTGACGGATAATACGGAGGCACTATGATAACTGACAGATACTCTGACAAACGATACGATGTGGAAGATTATTCAAGTATCGACACAGATATTCTCGAGCATATCCCTTTCGAATATGCTGGGTCAGCGAGTGACATAACTTACGAAACAAGCGAATTCACATCCGTATGCCCTTGGACAGGCTTGCCTGATTTCGGAAAATTAGTCATTAGATATCGTCCGTCTAATCGACTGGTGGAACTGAAATCTCTCAAGTATTACCTGACTTCCTTTCGAAGCGTAGGAATACTGCAAGAACATGCAGTAAACCAGGTTTTAAATGACTTGGTAGCCCTGCTAAAACCAGAATCTATGACTATAGAAGCCTTTTTCAACGATAGAGGTGGCCTTAGTACCCAGGTTAAAGCTTCATACCACAATTCTTAGTATGGTCAGTGTTAAATCGAAAATACAAGGCTTGGACCCCCAACTACTACTTTCACTAGAAAGACATGCCGTTTCTATAGCAAAGGAAAGTGGGGAAATCCTAATACAGTACTTCCAATCTGACCTAGAAGTGACCTACAAAAATCACGGAGAGAAAAACCCTGTAAGTAATGCTGATTTAGCTGCTGAAACGCTAATAGTCACACGTATCAAAAACACTTTCAAAGATCACGGGATTCTATCAGAAGAAACGCCTGAGCCTGATAGCCTAAATCAAGACTTTATATGGGTAGTAGATCCTCTTGACGGTACAACTAACTTCATAAATGGGTTACCTATATTCGCATCCTCCATAGGGGTAATATACCAAGGCATCCCGGTAGTAGGCGCAATTTTCCTCCCTTCACCAAAAAATTCTAAAGGTACAGTAGTCCATGCCAAAATAGGGGGCGGAGCGTTCGCCGATGACAACCCCATATCCGTATCAAATAATGCCGTACCGCACCCTAATAGCGTAAACGTCTTACCCAGGTCTTTCATGAGGCAATACGAACTAGGGAAAGAACTAGATGGTAAATTAGGTGGATTGCGTAAGATCGGAAGTATGGCATATGAATTAGCTTCGGTTGCATCAGGCTTTATGGACTATGCCGGTTTTTACAGGCCACACATATGGGATGTAGCTGCGGGGTCTATAATTGTAAGTGAAGCTGGAGGGAATATAATGGCCAAATCATCCAAGTCATGGGAGCCATTTGTATCTTTTAACAAGACTAATGATCAGACTAGATCCAATTCTAAGCTGATCTCCTGGAGGCACAATATGCTAGCAAGTAACGCTGCTATAACTAAGTTATTTACTAACAACTTTCACGACAGAATCTCTATATAGAAAATATGCTACATCATAAGGTTTGGCATATTAAACCCTCACTTTTTATCTAAATGGTTAAGCCAAACATTTGGTCACTTTATATAAGAAGGTGAAAATGAAAGCCTTGGTAATAGGTGGAACGGGGCCGTCTGGGCCTCATATTGTTAACGGACTCATAAGTAGAGGTTACGATGTTTCAGTCCTGCATGGTGGACAGCACGAAACCAGATTTGATGAGGAAATAGAACACATCCATGTAGATCCTCATTTTCAAGAAACTCTTGAATCCGGGCTAGTAGATCGAACTTTTGATCTTACTATTGCTACTTATGGAAGAATACGAATAGTAGCAGAAGTAGTAAAAGGCAAAACCGAAAGGCTTATCACAGTTGGAGGAGGAGGAGTGTACGCCCAGCGCGATGACCCGAGATGGGGGCCACTAGGTGCCCCTCTGATGGTAAAAGAAGATAGCCCCCTAGCAGATAATCCGAATGGACCACGGTTACAATACATGATGTGGGTAACTGAAAAAACAGTAATGAATGGGCACCAAAAAGGCTACTATAAATCTACGATTTTTAGATACCCACAAATATATGGCCCAAACGCGCCAGCCAACCCTGAGTGGAGTATAGTGCGACGAATACTGGATTCTCGCAAACATTTTATCCTGCCAAATCTAGGCCTGCCTAGAAGAAGGTCTTTCGGACAAAATGCTGCTCATGCCTTACTGCTAAGCGTTGACAAGCCTAAACAATCTGAAGGTCAAATTTACAACGTTAGAGAGGAGTATCAATACTCGCAGCGTCACATTGTGGAATTCATCACCAAGTTTTTAAACTACAATTGGGATTTGATAGAAATGCCATTTTCAATAGCTAACAAAGTGTATAAAGGCGATGGTGCCCCAGATATAGAAACAATCGTCAATTATGATATAACAAAAATTAAAGCGCACCTAGGATATGAAGAATTAGTTACTACAAGTGACGCCCTTAGTGTTTCAGTGAACTGGCTAACAGAAAATCGGCCAAATCCTGGAGGAGAGATTGAAATGCAATTGGGAGATCCGTTTGCATATAGTTCTGAAGACGAGCTTATATCCGCTTATAAAAACGGTTTAGCTAAAGCCAATAAGGTCCGGTTTCCAAAAGTACTCTCAGGGCATATGTACAGGCATCCCCAAAAGCCAGGAGAAGCTTGGGCGCCTCCATCTCATCATTGATGGGCTTTAACTGTAACAATCCAATCTGGATGTACAAACTGCTAGACCAACATTTGGTAAGCATATTCCTTTCCCAGCCTATTCGGACCCCTCTTTATAGGCGGTTACACCTAACAGCTTGGGCATATATCAGGATGCAAAAATCAAGCATGAATGATATCATGTAGGCAGGCGCGCAAATAGCGTAAGGTCAGGCCGAACCACTCTACATCTCAGAACAAGAGGCACCTAAATGGCAACAAAAGCTTTAGTAACTGGAGCTGGAGGATTCATCGGACACCACTTGGTGAAATACCTACAAGAAAAAGGTTACTGGGTGCGTGGAGTGGACATCAAGAATCCGGATTTTGAGCCGAGCGATGCTGACGAATTCCAACTGCTGGACTTGAGATTAGAGGACAATTGCATGCAGGCGACCGATGGAGTAGACGAAGTCTACAATCTAGCAGCAGACATGGGTGGAATAGGATACATTACTGCTTCTCATGCTGACATAGCCCGTAACAACATCCTAATAAACGCTAACATGCTAGAAGCCAGTCGTATTAACAAAATATCCCGGTTCCTATATTCATCCTCTGCATGTATATACCCTATGTACAAGCAAACTGAGGCTGACGTAACTCCCCTTAAAGAAACCGATGCCTACCCAGCAGACCCAGAAGAGGGATACGGCTGGGAGAAACTGTTCACTGAAAAAATGTGCCAATACTACCTCGAGGATCACGGACTAGAAACACGTTCTGTAAGATTTCACAACGTATACGGTCCTATCGGAACTTACGATGGCGGTAAAGAGAAAGCCCCCGCAGCTCTTTGTAGAAAAATAGCCCTGGCTAGCGATGTAGATAGTATCGAAGTTTGGGGCGACGGAGAGCAAACTCGGTCCTTCATGTACATATCCGACTGTGTAGAAGGTATATTCCGGATTGCTCAATCGGATTATCGTAACCCTCTCAACTTGGGCACAGATCATCTAGTGTCAATAAATGAGCTAATAGACATCATATCCGGCATTGCTGGTAAAACCATAGATAAAGACTACGATCTCACAAAACCACAAGGGGTACGTGGAAGAAACAGTGACAATTCTTTACTACGTGATGTATTGAATTGGGAGCCTGGAATAACTTTAGAAGAAGGACTAGTCACCACATACCGCTGGATATCCGAACAAACCCTAGTTCAGTCTGAAAAAGTAGTCTCCTAGGCTACATTTGGTATGACCGTCAACGAGAGTCACTTAAAACGCGGCAAATATCCTCTGAATGTACTAATGTTGACGCGAGGAGTACTGAGGTTAGACAACAAAACTAGCGGCGGGGCCGAACACTACGCACTTCAAATCTCCCAACAACTGACTGATCTGGGGCATGTGGTTCACCTTGTAGCAGATTGCTCCGAAAATACTAAACGAGACCTTACCGCCAAAGGGATAGAAGTGCACCCAGTCAAACTTCCGAAATTCCTTGCTGGCAGCATTGTAAAGAAACGTTTTTTGGGATGGATACTTCTTCATTTTATTAGTAACATCCTGGCCTTCTTAAAAGGTGTGACAATAATCAGACAACGGTCTATTGATTTGGTTCACGCACACGGTGCGATGAGTAGCATACTGATTTCTTATAGATTCCCGAATATCCCTCTTGTTTGCACCCTTCATGATGCAGGGCCATGGTTAGGTCATTACTCCGCGTTTATAGAAAGAGCTATAAGGAAGTTAGAGTTTAAGTGGGTAGAATTGTGGGCTGTCCGGAGATCTCATTTCTGCACCGTAGTGTTCAAGGCAATGAAAAATCATTTAGAGGAAACATTTGGAGTAGATCCAAAACGAATTCGAGTCATAACTCCAGGGGTTAACATTGAGAATTTCGCCCCAATAGATCAACAGCTTAAAACACTCGAGTTCATTTTTGTTGGTAGATTAGTTAGGCGTAAAGGCACCGACACTCTTTTGAGAATCATAGAACGCATCCCTAGTTTAAAGTTGTCAATTGTAGGAGAAGGACCTGATAGAGGATGGCTAGAGAATAGTATAAGCTCTCTACCCGATAGGGATAGGATAAGTTTTATTGGCCACGTCCCAAATAACGAATTACCTCACCTACTATCCAAGGCTTTGGCATTGATATCCCCAGCCCATTCTGAAGGCCTCCCATTAACAGTTCTAGAGGCCCTGAGCTCTGGTACTCCGGTAGTTGCCACCGATGTTGGTGGCATTGGAGACGTGGTAATAGATGGCAAGACCGGATACTTAATAGCAGATTCAGATACTGAAGGTATTTTACAGGCCTTGGAATCGCTTACGGAAAATCCTGGGAAGGCCTCACAAATGGGTAAGAATGGAAGAGTCCTTATGGAAGAACAATATACCTGGAAGTCTATTTGTCAGCAATTCGAGTACCTATACTATGAACTTTGCCACACAAGGTAATCCCAAACATGAAAACTAAACCAGTTCTTTTGTTTTTAGTCGACGCACTTGGAATAGATTTCATAAATCACCAAAATATGCCTTATCTATCTGACTTGGCAAAAAATCATGCCTTGAAGCCTATGACACCAGTACTTGGTTATAGTGACGTGCAAAGAGCCTCACTATTTACCGGTCGTTACCCGCAGGATATAGGCTATTGGACAGACTTTCGTATGATCCCTAACTCTTCTCCTCTAAAGCCATTTAGTCGCCTCAGTTTTCTAGACTATATTCCAAGTGATTTTATACGGCGAGTCATAAAATATTTTCTTGCCAAAACCTTGTCACCAATCCAAGCAAGAATGACGGGTTATGATGAATTACCGCTCTATAACATACCCCTAAGAGTAATCCAACACTTCCAGCCATCCCTTAAAAAAAGCATGTTTGATAAAGAACCATTCCAATCCATCCCAACGATTTTCGATCTTTGCAGACAACACGAGCAAGAATTCGCAGTCGTTAGGTCAGATGTTTTTGGGTTACGCCATATGTTTAGTAAGGCATCATCTGTTGCAAAGCTTGTTTCCAAAGAAGTGCTTAAAGTAAACCCCAATGTGAAACTACTATATGTTTACCTACACACCATAGACATGCTAGGGCATAGATATGGCATACGCTCCAATAAATTCAAGGATGTCCTACTTGACGCGGACCAAGCGATCAAAACGATTGTAGAGGCGGCTAGGGAGCGGCTCGGCCAAAGCTTAGAGGTTGCTATCGTGTCTGATCACGGCATGAATCACACACAAGAATTTATTGACTACACATACTTGCTGAAGCAGCCAGGATTTGGGAAAGACTACATTGTAGCTCTAGATTCAACTATGGTTCGTTTATGGTACTTTACCGAGAGCGCTAAACATCGAATACATTCACTCGTAGAAGAATCCCAACATGGCACCTTTCTAACCCCAAAAGAGCTAAGTCAACTTGGGGTGCATTTCACAAATTCAGACTACTACCAGGAAGTCTATCTGTTGAGGCCAGGCCTTAGCATATTCCCAAACTACCATTCTTACCTAAAACCCTTGGCAATGCATGCTTACCATCCCAAGTTCAAAGACCAAACTGCAGTAGCCTTTTTCATAGGCCCAGAACTAGAGAGGTTAACCGAGAGAGCACAAAAGTTGAATATCATTGACATCATGCCAATATTGAAAAAAGTGCTCGGATTCAATAAATCGACCTATGCAAACCATCAACAAAGTTGACCATCACTAATGAGCAATTTAAACCATTTGGCCACTGAATACGAAGACCCAAAACTAAATACCATTTGCCAGGCTATTATCGATGAACTCCCAATTAAATCCATAATAATTGTTGGAAGTAGAGCAACTGGTAATCACCATGAATCCAGTGATTACGATTTAATTGTAGTCATGAACGTTATACAAGCTGCAATGAGGATAAAAAGGGTCAAACGGATACAACAGCAATTATCTGACCAACTCGGGATATCACTTTCCATTAATCCCCTCACTTCTATACAGTTAAGACGAACCAAGGGAAGCCTTTTCTTTTACAAGGTAAAAAAGGAAGGAGTCACGCTAATGGGGCGGAATTATATAGGATCGCTTCCTGTTAGCGAGCTGCCTGAAATGCCCTTGGAGGTTTTCATGTCTTTTCTGTTTTCAATAGTTGAGAAACTACTATCTAGTATTAATCTAGTACCCAGTAGTGAATCTCACTCAAGTCTCAAAAATATAAACGGGATCACCATATCCAAATGTATATTGCAATGCGGTGAATTGCACCTACTGCTTAGAGGCATTTATCCAAATGGATATTCAGATACCGTACGCATATTAGAGCTGCTTTCGAACGACGATCCTGAACTAACGGAAATATCCAAAGATACTAAACTAGCGCTCAAAGCCATGTACGACCCAATAAATAACCAAGAAACGAGTTATTTCAATTGGTTCAAATGCCGCTTTCACGCAGTAACCCTAATTTCTTTGCTTTTCGGGATAAGTGGAAAATCACCGTATGAAGTTCTCAAAATAATATCCGATTCCTACATGAAGAAACGTGGAATTTTTCAAATTAGAAATCTACAATACTTTTTTCTAGTATCTGCTATAAGACACCAGTTTCCTTGGAAAGTAATCCTGAGCGGAAAATACGTGGAACGGTCAATGCGGATCGCAATGTTTTGGCTTATAATGGCACTGACAGAAGACAAGCAATTAGACAAAGATATCATCAACGCGTCAGACGAAACATTGAAGGGTATAATGCATTTACCTGCTCATACTCACGGCACTACTAAACATTGGTTATTCCTCAGGGAAACCATTATTGATAGATGGCAATACTCCGAAACTGTATTGGGGTTTTAAATACCCATTGGGAGGCAAAATTGAAAAGCGCAGGCGAAGAACGCTGGCTCCACGCACAGGAGTCTGAGGCAAAATGGTGGGCTCAAGGCGAATTCGCAATGAAACATTTCTCTAGAGAGTATTGGGCTTGGGTTCTAGGAAATGATGAATTGGGAACGGACTTTTGGGAAGATCAAAAAGTACTTGAAATTGGGTGCGGCCCTAAGGGTCCCATATACTATTTCCCCGAAGCAAAGCAGCGCATCGGGGTAGAACCCCTGGCGGACTATTATCGCTCAATGAATCTACTAGCAGATCCAGAAATGGAATTATTAACTGGTATTGGAGAAAAATTAACTTTACCTGATAATTCAATGACCAGAATAATAATATTCAACGTATTAGATCATGCACAAAGTCCCCTTCAATGCCTTCAAGAAGCATATCGTGTCGCAGAACCAGGAGCCACGCTATATTTAGCATCTAACGTTTTCCCGAAATGGCTCACGAGAATCCAATGGCTACTTACTCTAATTGATCATCCCCACCCACACCACTTCGTTCCTAAAGATCTGGTCGACTTGGTAAAGAGCGCCGGATGGAATATAACGAAAACTGGCCCATCTCAGGTTGAGCAATCTTTGTCTATACGAGACAGATTCAGGCCATTGGGAATGAAGAAAACCGTTGCCCACCTTGTAAAGAAGTGGTTTCATATTATAGCTACTAAATAGCAACGAAGCTTTCTTACTGCATTGAGCTGTTAATGATAAGAATTTCAAATCGTAAAGCCGCCATTGATCGTATCCTAATTCGACTCAAATCTGCGGTGAATGCATTAGCTGGAGCGATAAGACGCCAAAAAAACTCGGTCTCATTAACTTCGATATCTGGTAACGAACACGCAATCCCCCTACTAATCCTATTCTTAACAACCGTTTGGTTAACAAGAAATCTTTTCATAGTCGGGGGAATCCCAGAAGGTAATGACTTCTTCGGATGGGTCGCTAGAATTGAACAATTTTCTCGGAATCTAGATTCGCTCATCATATGGTCAAACTGGGGATTTGGGCTCGTCCAGCCGCCGTCTGCTCACATACCATTAGCATTGGTAAACAAAATTATTGGTAATCCGGCGCTCACGCTGTCGATTAGTATCGCTATCTGCATCTGGGTCGCCGGCATTAACATGTATTTCTTAGCTAGGAATATGGGAGTGTCGAGAATCCCTGCATTAGTGGCAGCGTTAGTATTTGTCCTTAATCAGTATTTCATTTCACGCTTCGCATCTGGGCATCTGCCCTTCGCATACGCATATGCCCTATTCCCTTTGCTGTTGCTTCTATATCTAAAAATTCTTGCGAAGGACTCTGTGTTTGTCATATTGTGCTTTGCGACGCTTAGCTGGATTATAATATCGTTCACTAGGCTTGACGTTATACTGTACTCCGTTCCGATTCTAATCATCGTTACCGTAGCTCGATTTACTTCTTTAAGAAGCAAGGCAAATCTCCGCATTTTACTCATCAGGCTAACCAAAGCGATAGCAATTGGATCCCCTATTCTTTTTGGATTGTCAGCTTTTCAAATAATACCAATCTTGAGTGGGGCAAAAGCAGCGTTCGTATCAACTGATATATCTATTCCCATCCCTGAACTAGAATTTTGGAGCCTGTCGTTTAAGAAATCTCTACTCGGTTTTTCGAGGGAGCTGGGAGTTCTTAATTCACAGGGAGGCATTTCGTGGTCAGTTCACCCGTTACTAACCGAGATATCATATGAGATTTTGATGGCAGTAATCCCCGTAATCGCCCTCTTATCTCTCATATTCCGAAGAGACTGGTTAATAGCATCGCTCATTGCCACTGGGCTAGTGGGTGCATTTCTAGCCAAAGGACCTACCCCTCCGGGACAAGACGTCTACTTATGGCTTTACAACAACGTACCGCTATTTGGAGTACTAAAGACACCTAACAGGTGGATTATGCTCGGTTACATCGCCTATCCATTATTAATTGCCGTTACCATGCAAGGGGTTTTTTCGTGGAGACCGCAAATACCCCACGGCTTAACTTGGATCAACAGGATTCCGTGGAGACCGCAAATACCCCACGGCTTAACTTGGATCAACAGGATTCCGTGGAGACC
>QGNO01000028.1 GCA_003228195.2 Chloroflexota bacterium
AGGGATTCCAGACGCTCTCGCACTCGCTCACAGTCTTCAAGTAACCCGTCAGGGACCGGTGGTCGGTTACCCTTGTAGTCTGGGTACAGCTTATGACGAAAGGTTGGCGGTGGTGGGTCGAAGGTGACTATGAGATGCGTAGGAGTGTGTTCTCTATTGCATTACTCATCATCTTGAAGAACCCCGGAACCACTTTGTTAGGGTAGCTAGTGAACCAACTATGAAAAGCAAGTGCATGACCATCAAATAGTAGTAAGCGCTTTGTAGAGTGAGTCACATTTTTGTCGTTCATATGCTCCTTCATTATGGTGATAATCTTGTTGCTCAAATCAACAACTAGTGGTTTTTCTGACGACACATCTGAGGCCTTAACTGTCTCTCCCATCAATGGCAGATGTCTGGATATCCAGATTGATACCAGTCACCAATTGAGCGAGTCGAGCATCTCTGCTCTCTTGCTCTAAATCTTTTGCGTAGAGCAGTACACATATTTTCCGCTTCAAATTGAGCCCCACAGGCTCTCCTTCAATCCTAATAAAGGATGAAGCTACCTCTCTAATCAAAAAGAGCTCTGTAATATCCATTGCAAATCCATATTCTTTTCCTTGGTTTTCGGGCGCTGTAGTATAAACAACTGCCTTTCCTATCTTCTCCATTAAATCCAACGGTGCTGCTAATCTTGCAGTCATTTGGACAGGTCTCATTGAATATACTCGCTGTTCATCTCCTTCTCGTTCAACCATTAAAGTTAAGTTATCATCTAGAAACAATGCTTCATTCTCGGTCAACTGCATAACGTATCCTTGTTCTGTTTCAACCTCTTCGTGTAGCTGGCTATTTCCATAACCTGTAGAATCATCATCATTTAGTTCAGGCATTCATAAACCTCCTATTACTAAATTGCTTTCCGGCTAGTCGACTCTGGCTTAGGATCTCTGAAGTCGACATGCGAGAATCGTGCCCCAGGTGAAATCCGTCATGCAAGGAACAGTTATATACTTGCATTTACGAGAACACTACACGGTACAAATCTCGAAGCAGATCCAATTCAGCCTCTTCATGTGTTTCGTAAAACATCTTCCCACAACACTTTTGAACCTTGTGTAGTCCCAGACTGCGGCGTAAATTATGTTTCATGTGCCTCCTCTCATGTAGTTTCTAACTATCATTATCCAGTCGTTAGAGTCGGGTTGCCTGACTTCTTGCTGACACTTGCCTGACAACGACATTACCGCAGCTTGGTGTCGCATGTGGAGCACCTTCAACGCATAGGTTGTAACCTACGTCGTGAAGGAGGGTCTACGGGACGCAGGTTGTAACCTACGTTTCAGAACACAACCGTATTACGACAAGCTTTGAAGCGGTACTTGAGGGGGTTCCTGACGCGTTGTTAGCATCGGGGCCTTTTGCCCAACTTCCAGATCGGTTTTCCGGATGATGAAGCAGCTCATTTGCTTCTCGGCATCGAAAAGCTGCATAGTTCTTACCGCAGTTGTTCAGGGGGCGCAAATGCACTTGTTGGCCACTTACGCTACAATATATATTGTAGCGTAAAAGTTTCATATTGTCAATATCTCGGGCAAGCTTTATAGGCTGCAAATTGACCGGAAATAGCCACCTAAAATGGAGCAAATGTTACAGCTATGAATGAAATGCAAGATACGTTATTGGCCCTTAAGGAAAAGAGTTGGACGATGGCTGCCATCGCGGATGAGCTCGGCGTGTCAAACATGACTGTATTTACATGACGGAATGGGACGCGGAACGCCGAGAACGCTCGCTCAGTCCTCTATAAGTTAGATCCCTTACTTGTGAAGAAGCGCATTCCGAAACTCAAGCGAAGAGGCCCCTTTGCCGCATCCTCACAACCTAACGGCTAGGAGTCCCATAGAGGATTAGGTGCGACGGGGGGGCATATCTCTATGACCTCCACCCACCCCACGCTGGGACAGGAGCGCAGTCGACATGAAATGCCCACAATGCCTGAGTTCTTATATACCATCCATTTAGCAACTGTTCCACTCCGTTCGGTGGACGCCTTTCCCGCACCAGTTGCTCCTCTCAGCGCCTAAGGTGATCTTTGGCCGCTGAGAGGAGCAGTCGTCTAATATTGCCACCAGTGTAGTCCACGGTAATAACGTTATCATCTACACCATGCCAAACGATTGGTTCTACCATAATCACAGTTCCGAAGGTAAATGTAGAATGAAAAACAATATCTCCAGCTGCGAATTCTCTATCTTCGCTGGTAGGAGCCCCGGTTGCCGGCGTGCGGTAATTCAAGGTTGGCTGGTTCGAACGGCCGGATGGTTCAGACCCGACAACCACCGGACTAGATTCAGTGATTACTCGTGGGGGCGGAAGTTCATTCTGGCGTACTACTTCGGCTATACGCCGTTTTGTATCCGGCAAATCATTCAGATGATTTAAGATGTCGTCCCGTCTCAGAATCAAGCATGACAACCCCTTGAAGTTACCTTTAGGAACTTCTTGCTCATACTTGTTGCCACCGTCAGTAATAGCGACATCGCGCTGCGTAGGGAATTCAGTTGCAGGCTCGTTGAAACTGCCTATGAGAATCTCCCGAATCAGTTTAATTTCTTCTGGAAATTGTTCTAAGTCAAGAAAATTTAAATTGGAATCCCCATCTAAACGCTTGAAGAATAATCTATCGTCCCAGGGGTCGTCCCCGATATTTCTCGGAATGTGAAAACAGAAGTCCTCGCGCAACATTATGACGGCATTACGACTTAGTTTCCAAGGAGGGAGTGTTGATATGCAGTCACATTTTACTGCTGTGATAGAGCCGCAGTCCACACAATAAACTCTAATCGGCGCTGTGTCCTGAACTTGCGGCCCTGGTTTATCGGACATATTATCAGTCGTCACCCTGTCTAGATGATAAGGCGTCGTTGTCTCAATGCGATGATCTGGTTTAATGACCCCAGATGAAGCTTACTCGACCCAAAACGGGATTTGCTTAGCTAAGTGTCTCCATTTTGCGAATGAATGAGAACAATTTTGTAAACTTAAACACCTCGGCGTTTCTTAGAAAATCATCAATGCGACTAATCATTAATCACACGTGGACCAGTTACTATTCGCGGGCCGGTTACTATCCGAGGCCCAGTGGGAACCTCATTTTCCGTAGTGGGAATGGATTGATTAACGCTGTCAGATAGAGTGTTGAACCAAGGACGATATCGAGGGGTAATCGGATTATCAGTATAATACTTTAATGCCAGGGTATTAGCAGCTCCCCCAAGCGTGTGTATCTGTTGCCACAACAACTGGTCTATAGCCTGAATCAGCTGTAGCGCCGAAAAGCTGGTTTCCCAGTCATTAAACATCCCTATACAGATTCGCCCATCACTGTAAACGTTAGGATGAAAAATGTCTGATAAAAATCTTACCTTAGGCGCTTCTCCAGGGTAATCACGATTGAGTTTTACCTCGAGTGTGTGCTCCTCAATCAGTTTTGGGTCAGGCCCTTCAGCCAAATCTAGTCTATATGCTGGAGCATCTGATAACTCTACAACAATTGTGCGGGTAGTCCTTGGCGGGCCGTCATCCGTCACCTCCAATTTGTAGAAGTTCTGTTGCTTGATTTGTTCAACCTCATTATCCAAGCGAGCAGCCCATATAGGTTCCGGGAGTCGGGCGCCACCCACAGGATCTGGTGATAGTACCAATTCATCGTTATGCTCGACCACTGTTTGGTCGATCAGATCATCAGGCATCAATATCAACCCCTGTCTGGTCAGATAATAATTGTCAGATCCCAAACCCCAATGATCCACAACCAGTTGAACTATGCTTCTGATGGAGTGCTCACCCATTACATCTAAAGAAACTTCGTTATTTGTCCTCGGATCTATAACTTTCACCCTTATTTCTGTTGTCATTGTCTCCCTCCTATTATCACTTTCTCCAACCAAAGTGTAAGTATTCGTGAGGATACACACACCATTAATAGCATGCGTGCCTCTTCCAACAAGAGATACCTGCCCAACTCAATTGCCCGGAGCTGAAAAGACACTAAGATCACCGTGAGAAGGACAGTCAGG
This sequence comes from Chloroflexota bacterium, assembly GCA_003228195.2. Taxonomy (GTDB): domain Bacteria; phylum Chloroflexota; class Dehalococcoidia; order Lucifugimonadales; family QGNO01; genus QGNO01. Next base: position 4,068 of record QGNO01000028.1, read on the forward strand.
ATCTCTCATCAAGGTATTGATATTGAATAGGTTAGCCTGAAGATCTATGGCCCACATCTTATCAACTAAAGTGTTCGAAATTATTGTTCGCCTACTATCAGAGTCGGAAATTCGTAAGTATTGGAGAAGCTTCACAACTTCACTGGCTTGTATGGCCGCTACTGCCGATGTCGTGATACCTAAGGCAGGTTCAGTGCGGTCGAATATCTCAATCTCATTCCCGCATCTGTGTCGTTGCTGGGCAATCTCTAGTCCTTGACGTTTCCAACGGCATTCTAGACACGCGGATTGCGGCGGGATAATTGTCTGGACTCTGCCATAAAGGCCGCTGGTTCCACCGTCAACGAGTGGTTTATCGTAAAAGGAACAATATCTATTAATAGTCAATCTCGTATCTATGTTATCAACGCATGATACTACCACTTGCGCACCTACATAGGCGTCTACATGCAAATCCTCACATTTGATACTTTGGGGGGAGGTTTTGGTGTGTGGAAAAGCTGCGTTAATGCGTTCTCCCAAAATGTCGGCTTTGGGCCCACCTACATCAGAATTTCTGAAAAAGATACACCGATTGAGATTGGTAACCTCGACACTATCATGATCTACAATCACCAGATCCCCAACTCCAGACTGTGCAAGGTTTTTGCAAACTTCGTTACCTAATGCTCCTGCTCCTATGACAAGTATTGTGGCTTGTTCCAAGGCAGATTGTTCCCATCCGAGGATCCTTCTTTGTCGATCAAATGGATCTTGCAGTGTGTCCGAGAGCCGTATTGTCATATTTTACCTAGGCTTTCTCAGTTTTAACCTGTCTTAAAACCGTACAGCACAGCTTTAGATATTTCCCCGTTGGTAGATTGCCATACTCCATATTCCCTACGCAAGGGATCATCAACAATCGCCACAAGATGATCGAAATTGAAATACTGTTCCTGTGTTCTGATGTCGGTCACCGACATAAATGCGCCATGACCCGGGTGGGAATGATACCAGCCGACCATCTTGGTATTCTTTATATCATAGCCGCAATTAGAACATCTTCGGTCAGATATTGTTTGTTTATCGATTGGACAGATTGAACTTTCATTTTGGAATTCATGCAATTGTGCCATCAACTCCGCAATTCCCTCTCTATCGAATTGAACATGAACCGCGCTGCCACTGCTCTTACCAGTGATCGGAGTGAAAATCCTAGTGTAAGGACCATAACGATCGCGGAAGGTATCTCCTAGTAATAAACCAATGACTTCCCTCTCCAAAGCCAGGGTCTCACAGTGCTTATGTATCTTACAAAATTCATCTAAGGGAATGTAAACAAGGCCCGGATTAATTAAGGGCTCTGATCTAGACAACCAGCAGGCAATCAGGCTTAAATATTCTGTTTTAAGTCGCACAACAGACTCGACCAGATGGCTCAACCATCCCTTAATGCTACAAATCACCGTACTGGTACCAGAAACGCACCATGGGGTAGAAGCGTTCATTGCCGTGTTTGTTAATAAGATCGGGCCATTTTCGCCCAAGTAAATCTGTCCACCACCTGATGGTCTCTTCAAATCCTTGATTTCGTTTTGGCTGTGGGTTGAGACTATACGGGGGCCACTCATTGCAGCCTTTCGTTTCGAGTTCTACTATAAAGTACTGTTTAGCATCACACGGCTGACAGTTCACACCAAGTTTAGTATACAACATTTTCGGTAGCTCTACGCCTTAGGAGGTCAACCTGAATAGCATCATATGACTCTCGAAGCTAAGGAAGGCATCTGGTATTGTATGACGCACGAAAATGCTAAGTTGTTCACGACAAGCAAGAGCATTCAGATGGACACGCGTTATTCTTCAACACCCGATATGTACCCGTTCTTCGCCAACCATAACCGACTTATCGAGGAACAGCAGTTAATGGAGGCGAGATTCATGCAGTACTAAATCAAAGAGGTCGACGGCATGGTGTTAGTCCACTGTAAGAGCGGTTGCTCCCAGGATGCAGTAATAGAGAGCCTGACTGAGCATGGCCTCTGGCATTCTGCCTCCGCTAACGGTCATGTGCGTGACAGGGTGACGCCACGTTCAGGGCTTACCGTGGAGGGACTAGCCAAAGCAAAGGGACTCCACATGGACGTGCTGGAGGAATGGGGGGTCCACGACGTTGTGACAAATGGGGTGACAAATGGGGTGACAAAGGTCGTGTTCCTCTACTTTGGGATAGATGGAAGCCCAACCAGAAGCATTAGGTATCGCATTAACCTAGAAGGCAGGGATCGCTTTAGGTGGGAAAAGGGAAGCAATGCCATTTTATACGATCTGCAGTATCTTCCAGAGATCGCTAGACGAGGGTGGGGCTTATGTGTCGAGTGGGAAAACGGATACGATAACTGGATCGATGTGGGATGTACCTACACTAGGCATACTAGGGAAAGGCCTATGGCAAGCAGAGTGGGCTGAACCATTAACACGAGATGTTATAGAGTGGTTCCTATGGGTGGAACCAGGGGCCAAAGAACTGGCGTTGAAGGTGTCTGCGTCTTTCCCCAATGTCGGGATAATATCAGCACCCCATGGCATTAAGGACATCAACACGGCGATGGTGATTGGTATGGATGTCGCGCAACTCGTAGACAATCTGAGAGCCAAGCGCCATAACATCAGCCAGTTCCTGGCAGATTAGGATACGGAGCTTCTGTGAAAGATACGGCCCGTTCTGGAGAGCAACAACCCCATCGAGATGTTAAAGCAAGCTATGAGGAACAGCTACGGCGGAGACATCACCAATCCCCTCACGGTTCACCACTGGCGTATTGAACTTTACAATTTATAACGGATGTGTGTATTCTCACTTTATGGTTTGAATGTGTGACTCTTGTATCTCATGTGGAGGGATACAGATGAGATTTGAGACACTTCTTTTGGCCATTAGTGTTCTTTGTGATACTCCTCTTAGATATAGAATAGATTCGAAGCCACAATATCATCGTACGCCAATTTGGAAACCACCTGAACGGTCTGATAGTGTACATTAGTAAGTATCCGAGGGCATAAAAAGCTTGTTTGAGATTTACTACTATGGTTGATCAGAACATCTGTCAGAAATGCGGAAATGCAATCAACTCTCGTCTGACATTTTGCCCATCATGTGGAGAAAGGCAAGCACTCGGTCTAAACATTGTAAAGACCTGTATATCTTGTGGTTCGCCAATTGAACCATCTTGGGCAAACTGTGGCTATTGTGGATTCGAATTAGACGAAAATCGATATCACTTCTTACTAGAACAGATAGAAGGCCATTTGAAATCTTATCGAGGAGACCGATATCAGGTTCTTTGCAGCTTGTTGTGCGAAACAATTAACGACATAAATGAATTCTCAAAACCTCTGGCATCTGGATCCTTACTAGAGTCTTTCTATGGACAACTTTCTGATGCTGCGTCTGACGAAGATTACGACTCAGCGATAGGCTATTTTCAGAGCCATCTGTTTAGCGAGTGGTTTGATTCATATGAGGAACCGTCCTCCGGGCTAGCTTATCGGGTAACGAACGCTAATTTACGAATCCTATTTCAGACAATAGATTCATGGCGTATTGGAATAGAACATTGTGTCTTTAACGACATCCGAGAAGACCAACAGGACTTGAGTTTTGCTCAGTTGGCCGAATTGGATAATTTCAAGGGCTGGTTTTTTGGCGCGGTCGAAGTACTAAGCAGAGTGGCAGAGTCAAAATGGATGAAATATGAGGATCGCCTTCTAGTGAGTGAATTATCTAATGATATCGAAAATAAGTGCCTAATATTCTTCTCTGGGCCTCACTACCAGAAGTGGGGAAGATTCTTGGTTAATGAAGAATTAGTGATTGCGTTTGGATCCTTATGGACTAAGTGGAGTCGGGGGTCTTTCCTGGATTTCGGATCAAAGAAGGCGGAATTTGCTCAGACGGACCTTTTTGATGAACTACCGCCTGAGGAGGATGAACCCATACCATATGAAATCCAGGAATCAGATTGGAATGAAAAGGGCATAGATTTAGTTTATCAGATTTGGTCTCTTGTAGATGAGTTCGAGATAGCAGCAGCACAATACAATGACCTAGCCGAGGCAGACGCGTTAAGCCTGGTAGAAACACTGTCAAAAGACACCATCGGCTCTAGAACTGTAGTGGGGGAACTTTATCAACCCAAATATGACAGGTATTATCTAGATGCTGCGAGTCCTTTTGTTTATGAGGACATGTTCAACGAAAGATTTTGGGCAATATACACAGCAAATGGAGCAAACATACTCTTAAAGTTTTCAAGAGAGTTATGTGCCCCCAATAAAGATACGAAGAAGTTACTTGAAGATTACCTGGAAAAGAACAATCGGGTTCTCGTCGATATAGCCAATATCATCCACGATATTTGCGAGCTTGCATACTCGAGGGTTCATGTATGGGGTAAAGGCGACCTTCGCGAGCCTAGTCATTCGTGGGGGACAAGTGATGACCAAGTCGCGCACGAGCACATCATATCAAAACAACTGGCTGAATCACTTATTGCTGGTTATCAATTAGTGCTCGTCTTACATTCCATAAATCCCAGTGAACTCTCGCAATATTACGCTCCATATGTGCATAGGGCACACTACAGAATATCTGAACTTTGCTGGGATTCCAACGTACAAGGTAACCCTCCTAACATTCGTATAGTGGACCTGCGTAAAGCGAGCGATGGCAATTTTTCAGAAAGAGCGCTTTTTTATCGGGAAACCAGGGTTGTATCCAGTGACATAATCCCAAACTATGGGATTATGCCATACGAATTGGACAGCAAGGATCTTGTATATAACAAACTAGGACTCGAGCATGTAGTAGATCTAAATAGCGCAATTAAACATTCTAGAGCTTCCGTGAATTTCGCTACTAGCCTCGAAGAGTTCCTGTTGGCTGAGAGTATGTCCTGGAACCATATAGAAAATTTACAAGATTCCGCAATCCGGTATTTTGAAATGTTGATGGTGGCAGGCAAGGTCGATGATGCATACAGCTTCTGGGAGGAAACAAGAGGAAATTTCACAACTGGGTATTTTTTAACCTACGAGGAATGTATCTTGGTATGCGGGAGGTACCTAGGGTGCATCGAAGATAGTGTATGGAACCATTATGATGAGGATAATCCAATTAACCTCAACGATTTGGAGAATACAGCCTCACTCTTATTAGGCAACGATTACGCCAACTCTCCTGATATCTCTGATGATATCCTTGAAGACTATGAGATTACGGGTTTATTCAAATCAATACTTCTGCCATTCGTGGATATGTACGCAGGCTATTATTCCTCTTCATATAAAGACCTTCTTCGTACGTATGAGGGTCTTTCTCTTTATGATCCGGAAGACGTTGGTGAATTTTGGCCGTTTGCATATGACGCTTGGCCTAGCTCAGATCACGTAGGGGAAGTTCCAGATTACTCCTTGAGTGCGTACAACAAAAGAGATGAATGGATGCGTGATCGTGTGCATTGGGGTAATTGGCAGGATATAGTCCGGACAATTTCGAGAACCCACCCAGATTCTCTGACGGACTGGCTACATTACACCCAGATTATATGGTTAAGAATCGCAAACCAAGTGCTATCCCATAGCGTAGTCCAAAATGCAGGGGTATTGCCCAACCTCAGAGAAGCTTTGGGGATCCTGCCCCAGTCTTTAAATCTTGACGACGAAATACTGGTCCTTGCTACTAGTCTGGGACTCCTTGAGCCGGTTACAGTAGGCACCACTTTCCATAGTGATACTGATGAAACCCGGTCTTATACGGATATGTGGGACTATGAAAATTCATGGTCTCCTTTGTCTAGGTTGGTATATTTTCTCTCATGGCATGGGATACCTATAGAATCTTCGAGGGATAAGCTGTTATCTCGAGAATTTATCGCACATGTTCACCCAATTTGGCGCGAGTTTCGACGGACTAAAAGAATAGTCGAAGATTACTTGAAGAACTTCGATGAAAAACAGGTATATGTAATTAAGGGACTTCTGGGCTTCGATGGATTTGAGGTGACAATAGCCGAGTTGGGCGAAGAACTAGGGACATCCGAAGAAACCATTAACCAGTTGGAGTCTGACTTCTGGAAAAGGACCATCCAGGAGAAGGATTTTGGTCAGGATAGCCTACTAGCAGCCTTTTTCATAGATTTTATACACGAAGAGGGTAGCTTCCTTGTGAGAACGAAACCCAGTCAGGCTCCTTATATACACTTCTTAGCGAAGGCACTCCGTATACCGCTCACTCCCTTGGGTGATACGGGCCTGTCCTTCCTTGGAGATTTGACCATTTTGACAATATCCAACACC
>QGNO01000029.1 GCA_003228195.2 Chloroflexota bacterium
AATAGGTCTGGCTAATAAGTCCCTCTCCACAAAATCCAATAGTTTCCTTAATCGTAAGAAGGAATGGCGACCCGGATGGGATTTGAACCCACGATCTCCGCCTTGACAGGGCGGTGTGTTAAGCCAGACTACACCACCGGGCCGAATGGGAAACATTATACTGAAGCTTTTCTTTTTAGAAAAGAGGTCATGCACCTTTTTCAATTTGTTCTCGTTGCCAATCGGAATCTACATCGTTGCCGTAAAATTTCTCTGGATTCTGAACTGCCCAAATTTGCTTTCTGATCACCCAGTTGTCGGGCTCTAGATCTCTGCCTTTTTTCCATTCCTCAAGGGCTTCTTTGGTCTTGCCTTCCTTGTAGTGATTAGTCCCGATTTGGAAGTGCTGGATGGCCTGTTGATGATCTGGCCCTCCCATGACATCTTCTTGCGTACGATTGGCTAGCCAATCTGAAGAAGCCCCTTCGGCCCAAGTGTATACGATGTCACGGAATTCGGGTTTTCTTATCTCGAAACCACCATATTTTTGGTAGTTGAGTATTCCTTGTTCGTCGATAAGGAGTCCGTTTGGGACTGCTTTAAATCGAAAAATGCTACTAAGTAAATTGGATTGATCAATTAGAGTGACGAAAGTTGCACCGGCTAACGTAAGATAGGGTTGTACTTTATCGGTGCCTTGGGCATCGACCGCCACACTCACTACTTCGATATTCTTGGATTTATATTTTGAGTAAAAGTCCTGCCATACAGGCAGTTGGTTGCGGCATACTCACCAGGAAGCCCACATAAATAGTGCGACGCGTTTCCCCCTGAAATCTGATAGCCTTGTCGACTCCCCGCTTACCGTAGGTAGTCTAAAATCTGGAACCTCAGAACCCACCAGCAACTGTCCATAGTTCATATGACAACGCTCCTTTACTGTTCATATAGAGGTGATTGTAACTTTTTTTTGAAAGCGAGGAAACCGACTAAGATGGATTGAATCGGCTAAGTCTAAGTGAATTAGTTATCACTGTTACTGAACTCATAGCCATAGCTCCGGCAGCTAGGACTGGGTTAAGGAATCCATAATTACCCAGAAAATATTGCAGTGAGTTTGGTACGGTTCCATTCGAGAAGAATAAGTAGAGAACTCCAGCTGCTATGGGAATCAGTCCAGTGTTATAGAAGAATGCCCAAAATAGATTCTGCTTTATGGTTTTAATCGTAGCTCTTGAAAGCTTGATGGACTTGGGTATTCCTCTAAGGTCTGATTGCACTAACGTTATATCGGCCGCTTCGATTGCTATGTCAGTGCCGGAACCTATCGCTATGCCTAGGTTAGCTTGGGCTAAGGCAGGCGCGTCGTTTATGCCGTCTCCTACCATAGCAACGATTTTCCCTAGTTGTTGCAGATTTTTTATTGCCGCAACTTTCTGCTCAGGCATCATTTCTGATAAAATTGTGTTTATCCCTGCTTGATTAGCAATAACCTGGGCTGTACGTGGGTTGTCGCCAGTTAACATCACCAGATCCAACCCCATTCTCTTCATTTCTTTAACAGATTCACTTGATTCGGGTCGTAAGCTGTCAGCCACAGCTATGATTCCTTTTACCTCTTGGTCAACAGCGATGAAAATTGGCGTTTTGCCATCTGCGGCCATGTCTATCGCTACTTTATCTAGCTGCTCAAGCGGATATCCGTTGTGCTGCATAAGTTTGCGGTTTCCCATAGTAACTGAGAAGCGACCAATTTTGGCTTCGACACCTTGTCCAGGTAACGCTCGGAAGTCCCGGGGTTCGCTGACTTCGATGCGGCGTTCTTTGGCGCAGTTGACTATTGCAATGCCTATAGGGTGCTCAGAGCCAGATTCTGCGGAGGCAGCGAACCTGATAATTTCACTTTCTGGAATTCCCGTAGTTACTATATTTGTTACAGAGGGAGTTCCCGTAGTAATAGTACCGGTCTTATCTAAAATCACTGTGTCTACCTTATGTGCCAGCTCCAAAGATTCTGCGTTTCGCACAAGGATGCCGTTTTGGCTGCCTTTCCCTGTTCCTACTATAATCGCAGTGGGCGTAGCAAGCCCTAGGGCGCATGGGCATGCTATTACTAAGACAGATACCGCGTTTAGTACGGCAAATGTTAAAGTTGGTTCTGGGCCTATTAGAAACCAAGTAACAAAAGTTATAATCGCTATTGTGATCACCACTGGTACGAAGTAGCTGGCTACGATATCAACCATGGCTTGGATAGGGGCTTTGGAGCCTTGTGCTTCTTCTACCATCTCTATCATGTTAGCTAATGCGGTGTATTTGCCTATTTTGTTTACGCGGAATTCAAGATTGCCTGACTTGTTTATGGTGCCCGCATAAACTAAAGCCCCGATAGTTTTTTCCGTTGGCATGCTCTCGCCAGTAAGAGTTGCTTCATCAACTTCTGAGAAGCCTTTGGTTACTTGTCCATCTGCGGGTACTCGTTCACCTGGCTTCAGAACCACAAGGTCGTCAACGCATATTTGTTGAATGGGGACTATCCGTTGTTTCCCGTTACTTACCACTAGGGCTGTTTTGGGTTGCAGGTCTTTCAGATTTGTAATTGCCTCCGATGTTTGACCCTTGGCCCTCGCTTCAAGAAATTGTCCCAGCAGTACCAAAGTTATTATTATTGCAGCTGTATCAAAATATACTGTCGGAGTGATTCCCGGGGCATTAAAAAAACTAGGAAAAAGTGTAATGGAGGCACTGAACAAGTATGCTACGCTAGTCCCGAGTGCTATAAGTGTATTCATGTTTGTAGTGCCCCGTTTTGCGGCAATCCAAGCACGCCGATAGAACTGCCAGCCTATCCAGAACTGCACGGGCGTTGCAAGAGCCCATAATACGTACCAGTTTTGGAGAAATGAAGGTATCCATGGAAACCATGTTTTCATGCTTCCAAGGAATATGATGGCAGCTAGAAATGCCGCAATAAGGAAGTGATTGCGGTGATCCTTAATAACTTGAGTTCGCAGAAATTGTTCCTGTTCTCTGTCTTCATCTGAAATTCCGGCGAAGGTATATCCCGCTTCAGCCAGGGCAATTTTGATGTTATTTATCGTGACCAAATCTGATAGATATACTATGGCAGCTCGTTCTGTAGCTAAGTTGACATTTACAGATAGTACTCCGTGGATGTTGCTTAAGGCGTTTTCAACGTGTAAAACGCAGGCGGCACATGTCATGCCGCCCACATTGAGATTCATTTTGTGATTGGAGTCAGCATTGATTTTTTGGATTGCCATAGTTATTATTTCTCCACGAGACTATATAGACTTATAAATTCGGTTAAGACTTGTTTATCGTGACCGTCTCGGATGCCTTCTACAACGTGTGTGCAAATGACCTCCTAGAAGCTTTCATTCCACTTTTTATCGCTCGTCGAACCGCGTATGTTTGCAGGAGAATGTCGACATAATACTTTTCTGGCTCAATCATTTTTCGTATACCGGCAAGGTGGTCCGTGATGTAGTTGAGTCTTTTGAGGGCGTCCTGTTTTGTTTCGGTGAGCATTGAAGTTCTTTTTTGTAACCCTACAAGTGGGACGGGGGTATCCGGAGCATACATATGGATTCAAAGTTAATCAAGAACTCTGGATTTAATCTATATTTCTTAAAAAGTTACTAACCTTTGAGTTGAATGAATCAAGGTTGTCGGTATGTACGGCATGCCCAGCTTTCGGAATTTCCACCCAAGAAATGTGGGGGTTTTCGTTTGACATGCGAGCCGCAACTTCTTGCGACAGTATCTCAGATTCGGATCCGCGTACTACGAGCGTTGGACATGTTATAGCTTTGACGTAGTCCCAACGGTCATCAGTCCCCTTGGGTCCATTTTTCATATGATTTAGGAGTCCTGATATATCCCAGACCCAAGTAATCACTCCATTTTCTGACGCTTGCATAGAACTTTTTAATCGACGCTCCAGTGCAGGTTTGGATAATTCAGGTCGAATCTTTTTCCAATAAGCGGCCGCATGTTCCCAAGAGGGGAACATTTTTGGAGTTCTCTCCAACTCTGCTTGAATAGAAGATGAGCTTCTTATGGTTTTTTCTATGTGTGGCCCGACATCTTCTATTACTGCTGCTTTAGCGACATTGCGTGGATTGTAATACAAGTACGACATGGCTATTGATCCACCTAGCGAATGCCCAAGGAGGACTATGTTTTCGAGATTTAGCAGGTCTACTACGCTCTGGAGATCCGAACGGTGAGTATCTAAGCCGTAATGACCTTTCGGGTCCCAGTCACTAGTTCCATGTCCGCGTAGATCATACGCTAACACTTGAAAACGGTCCGCAAAAAAGCGTGCTATGCCGTCCATTGCATGAGCAAATCTGGTAACCCCATGTAAAATCAGCATGATTGGCGCGCCGGTATTGCCCCAGTCCAAGTAATGTATTGTCAGGCCGTTAATCTTTAAATATCGATCTTTAGGTTTTGCCATATATTTCTCGGTCAATTGCGAGAAGTGCTTTTATGATACAGGCAAGGATACTAATAATGGATACTTAACAGTTAGATTTTGCAGTGTGATTTGACGTATACTACTTGATTCGGGACGTATACTATTGGTTGATTCGAATTGAATCCAAACTTTGACCTAGTTGAAGGACTAGTCATTTGGTGTGAGATGCGAACTTACGTTGGAAAGCAAAATAAGTAGCGCTAGGCAAAGTAAAGTAGCGCTAGGCAAAGTAAAGGAGTATGCAGAGTTGGGTAAAATAAAAGTCGCAATTATTGGTGTAGGTAACTGTGCCTCATCCTTAGTACAGGGAGTTTATAAGTATCGTGAGGCAGCTGAGGATGGTTTCATCCCAGGCTTAATGCATAACGTTCTAGGTGGATATCACATTGGTGACATAGAGTTCGTGGCCGCCTTTGATGTAGACAAGAACAAAGTGGGTAAGGATTTGGGGAAAGCCATCTACGCGCCACCTAACAACACAGTTACGTTTCATGATGTGCCACCTATAGGAGTGAAGGTTCTCAGAGGGATGACTCATGATGGTATTGGTCAATACGTCGCTGACAAGGTTAAGAAAGCGCCAGGTGATACTGTAGATGTGGCAAAGGTATTAAAGGAAACAGGAGCTGACGTTGTAATTAACTATTTGCCTGTAGGAAGTGAGGAAGCCACCAAGTGGTATACGGAGCAGATTTTAGATGCGGGAGCCGGACTTATAAATTGCATACCTGTTTTCATCGCTACAGGAGGATATTGGCAGAAGAAATTTAAGGAGAAAAACCTACCTATAATAGGTGATGATATAAAGTCACAGGTTGGAGCGACGATAATTCATCGGATGCTGACTCGGCTGTTCCACGAACGTGGAGTGAAAGTGGAGCGCACATACCAGCTGAATTTTGGCGGGAACACAGACTTTGAAAACATGTTGGAAAGATCGCGTCTCACCTCCAAGAAGATATCTAAAACTAATTCGGTTACTTCCCAGCTCCCATACGATTTGGGCAAAGATAATGTACATATAGGTCCAAGTGATTATGTTCCTTGGCTCAGTGATCGCAAATGGGCTTACATTAGAATGGAAGGCCTGAGTTTTGGAGACGTTCCGTTAAATGCGGAACTAAAGCTGGAAGTGTGGGACAGTCCTAACTCGGCTGGTGTGGTAATAGATGCTATAAGATGTGCGAAATTAGCGTTAGATAGAGGATGGGGAGGACCTATGGTGGCTCCATCCTCATATTTCATGAAGTCTCCACCAATCCAATTCACTGATGATGCGGCTCATGATTTGGTAGAGTCTTATATTGATGGAGATGGTTCAGCTAACGAACAATTAGACATGTAGGGGTTGTAGCTGCCTATGAAGATAGCATTGGTTTCACCGTATGATTTCGGTTATCACGGAGGAGTCGTAACTCACATTTCTCAGTTAAGTGAGCAACTTCAGAAGATTGGGCACGTTGTTAAGATTTTAGCTCCTCTCGATTCATCTTCAGATGTGCGTCAGGAGAATCTCATTCCGATAGGTCGTCCCGTACCTGTTCCTGCTGGAGGATCCATTGCCAGAATATCGCTTTCAATTTGGCGAGAAAGAAGAGTGAGAGCCTTATTGAAAGAAGAGAACTTCGATGTGCTCCACGTTCATGAGCCACTTGCACCGATTTTACCACTCTCCGTTATTAACTCTTCTGAAACCGCCAACGTCGGTACTTTCCATGCTTTTCACGGCAGGGGATACATGTACTTTTTCAGTAAAGGCTTAATGAAGAGATGGTTTGATAGGTTGGACAGCCTTATTGCCGTGTCGGAACCAGCTAAGGATTACGTGAGCAATGCGTTTCCAGGTGACTATAACATCATTCCTAATGGTATTGACGTCCAGTTCTTTTCAAGGAATGTAGCGCCATTTGATGCTTTTAAAGATGGAAAGCTCAACATTCTCTTTGTTGGCCGGATGGAGAAACGGAAGGGTCTCAAATATCTTTTGCAAGCATATGGCAGATTAAAGTGGGAACATCCCGAAATTAGATTGATAGTAGTGGGGCCAGGTAATCCAGGAAATGATAACTACCGGATAATATCCGAACGAAATCTGCAGGATGTAGTTTTTGTCGGTCGGGTTACTGACGACCAGAAAAGACGATATTTCCAAACAGCTGACATATTTTGTGCACCAAATACAGGCAAAGAAAGTTTTGGCATAGTGTTGTGCGAAGCCATGGCCTCTGGCAGACCTATCGTAGCTTCAGATATACCCGGGTTTGATAGTGTTGTGACAAATGGGAAGGAAGGGCTATTGGTTCCTCCCAAAGACGATGAAGCTATTTACCTAGCGTTGAAGCAATTAATTGAAAGCCCTTCAAGAAGATTGTCAATGGGGGAAAGAGGTTCAACTAGTGTTAAGGCGTACTCGTGGCATAAATTGATGCCTAAAATAGTGGATTGTTATCATCAAGCCATAAGCCACCATTCCTCGCGGCTGCTAAAGAGCAGGGCGGTGACTCATTAGAGACAGGGTCCGCAATGCGACCGGTGACTATTTTGAGAAACCCGTTGCCGCATTCTTATACAAACTGAACATTCCTGCTGATGTAGTGACTCTGGCTGGATTTGTTCTCACAGTCTTAGCAGCTTACATGATTTACCGTAACGAAGTTTTTCTAGGTGGTCTGGTTTTTCTAGTTGCCAGCGTTACGGATATGATCGATGGATCATTGGCAAGACTAAGTGGGACAGAGACTCGATTCGGCGCTGCTCTGGATTCAATAGTTGACCGGTTAGGAGAGGCGGCTATTGTTTTTGGATTGGTCCTTTTGTTTTTAAGGACTGGTAATGATATAGGTGTGATCTTAGCATTTCTAACTTTGACCACATCGTTTTCCGTTAGCTACCTCAGGGCACGTGGTGAAGGATTAGGGATGGTAATGAATGAGAGTGGCGTTTTTACTAGGCTGGAACGAATAATAACTTGGGCAGTTGGTTTATTAACTGGTTGGATTATAGCCGCCCTGGTTGTAATCACTGTTTTCTCTCTTATAGCTATGGTACAGAGAGTGAATGCAATAAGAGTTGGGTCAAAGTAGTAGCGGTTCTAACCAGTCCTACAAGTGCCCTATAACTTCTCTTATGCTAACTATACGTGGACACGTTCTGTACTCGCTCAAGAGCCCTTCGCGATCAATCAGCAAGGGTGTAATTCCAGCATTTATTGCACCCTCTATATCGGATATTGGAGAATCGCCTACGTGGATAGCTTCTTCAGCTTTGACACCCGCTCTCGCTAGGGAAAGGCGGAAAATAGGGAGGTGCGGTTTACCGATGCCCGCATCTTGAGATGTAACTATGAAGTCAACTTTGTCTCTCAATCCCAATTGTTCTGTTATATTTGGCGCGTTCCCTCCTATGTTGCTAATAATTCCAACTGTTAACCCTTTCGATCGTAGTAAATCTAGAGTGGGTAATACGTCGTCAAACACGGCAAAACCGTAAGGTATTTCTTGGACTTTAGACCAGACCAATTGTGCAGTTTCTAAGTTAGCCTCAATCCCCGCTCCTCGAAGAATTAGCTGTTCGTATTTGGCAAAAAACTCTAACTTTTCTTTGTGTGGCATTCGTGTGATTGGGGTCGGGCTGGAATTAACTTTTGACATCAATTCATCGGCATCCAGATAGCCTTTTGCAATACCTTCGAGATTTGGAGTGAACCCCGAATTGCGCATGGCTTGTGCCTGGACCTTTTCTTTCGGTGGGTTGAATCCAGCAAGCGTACCGTAAAAATCGAAAAAGACTGCTTTGATCAATCTAGCACCAACTGTTGAGTTACTACGCATTCTAGCATGAAGTCTTCGCACCGTATGGGTGTAGTTAGGAGAGTTTTTCATTGACATGATTATTGATTGGATCATAAACTTGGTATCGGTGTTCACTGAGCACCGACAATTTCAAGGCAATGCGGGATAGCTTGAAAGCTTTCTCCTCCCTTGTCGAGGGATGTAACCCATGGGAGTTCTAGCGCAGGTCGATCAAGAAATCGCTCATTCGATTCAAAATGAGGAAATGCGTCAACGTCGTAACCTCGTACTAATTGCGTCTGAAAACTATACCAGCATGGCGGTGCAGGAAGCTCAGGGATCAGTTATGAGTAACAAGTATGCCGAAGGCTACCCTGGGCGCCGCTACTATGGAGGCTGCGAGTATGTAGACGTTGCAGAATCCATAGCAATAGATAGACTTAAACGACTTTTCGGAGCCCAGCATGTGAATGTACAGCCTCACAGCGGAGCTCAGGCTAATATGGCAGCGTACGCTGCCATATTAGAACCGGGAGACACAGTGTTGGGAATGCGGCTCGATCAAGGGGGGCATCTAACTCACGGAAGTCGCGTAAATTTTTCAGGCAAGCTTTACAACTTCGTTTCTTATGGAGTAACCCGAGAAGCGGAGCTAATAGATTACGAAGAAATGGAAAAGGTAGCCAAGAAACATGCCCCCAAGGTTATAGTTGCGGGGGCTACGGCGTATCCTCGCACCATTGATTTCGAGAGGTTTAGGGCGGTGGCTGATGACGTGGGAGCAGTGTTGATGGTTGACATTGCTCACATATCTGGTCTGATAGCGGCAGGAGCTCATCCGTCTTGTGTTTCTCATGCCCAGATAATTACCTCAACGACTCATAAAACTTTGAGAGGGCCAAGAGGCGCCTTCATTATGTGTAATGAGGAATTTGCGCCCTCAATAGATAAAGCAGTTTTCCCATTTACCCAGGGTGGCCCTATGATGCACACCATCGCCGCTAAGGCGGTAGCGTTTGGAGAGGCTTTAAAGCCGGAGTTCTCAGATTATGGGCATAATGTTGTAGAGAATGCTAGGACTTTAGCCAAATCACTTGAAAATGGAGGCCTTAGGATAGTGTCAGGTGGTACGGACAATCATTTGATACTGGTTGATCTCACTAATTTAGGTATAACAGGGCAGCAGGCCGAAGATGCCCTTGGAAGCGTTTATATAACCGCTAATAAGAATGCGATTCCGTTTGACACGAAACCGCCCCGAGTAACTAGTGGCCTTCGATTGGGCACTCCTGCACTAACTACCAGAGGATTCCGGCCTCAAGAGATGGTGGAAGTGGCCCGACTAATAGTAAAAACTTTGACCAACATAAATCATGACCCAGTGGTGGAAGAAGTACGAACGGAGGTTACAGATCTGACGTCTGGTTTTCCCGTTCCTTTAGATGATGTGGCTTAGGTTAATGTGCCGTGCCTGTGGAATCGTGATATAATCTGGGCGATGCGCTGCAATCGTGGCGCATCTCTACTTAGAAGGAGTTGAATCAATATAGTGCGTCAATACGAGTTGGTAATGGTTATTAGCCCAGAAACTAATGAAGAAGAAGCTTCCGAATTGGTCGGACGGGTGGGTAAGTTTATAACTGACAATGGTGGAGTGGTAAAAAATCAGGAAAATTGGGGGACAAAGAAGCTTGCATATCCCATTGGGCATTATCGAGAGGGAAATTATGTAATGTCTGAGTTCAATTCCGAGCCTTCCACTGCTAACGAATTGGAAAAGTTATTACGGGCGTCCCAACAATTGATCAGATATCTTGTAATAAAGCAAGATGAAAAGGTTGAAGAAGATTCGGAGATAAAGGTTGAAGAAGATTCGGAGATAAAGGTTGAAGAAGATTCGGAGATAAAGGTTGAAGAAGATTCGGAGATAAAGGTTGAAGAAGATTCGGAGATAAA